>MKSH01000137.1:7096-9060 GCA_001898095.1 Solirubrobacterales bacterium 70-9
GTCGCTCCTACCCGCCCGGTGACCACGGCCGTGGCCGCCTGCGCCAGAGCGAGTACCGCCTGCAGCTGCGCGAGAAGCAGAAGACCCGCCGCTACTACCAGGTGCTGGAGAAACAGTTCCGCGCCTACTACGAACACGCCTCGCGGATGGACGGCGTCACCGGCGAGAACCTGCTGCGGCTGCTCGAGTCCCGCTTCGACAACGTGCTCGTGCGGCTCGGCTTCGCCGCCTCGCGCCGCCAGGCCCGCCAGCTGATCAACCACGGCCACTGGCTGATCAACGGCCGCCGCGTCGACATTCCTTCCTACCAGGTGCGTCCCGAGGACATCATCTCGATCAAGGCCGATTCCAGCGCCACGGACACCGTCCGCCGCGCGACCGAACTGGTCTCGACCGTCCCGGCCTGGCTGCAGGCCGACCACGACGCCCTGACCGCCAAGGTCCTGCGCTACCCCGAGCGCTCCGAGATCTCGGCGCCGGTCCAGGAGCAGCTCATCGTCGAGCTCTACTCCAAGTAGTCCGGACCAGAAGCAATTCAGAAAAGAAGCAACGTAAGGAACTCATGACCACTGATTTCCAGGTCCCCCGTATCACCGCCGAGAAAGTGGACGACCGTCGCGGTACGTTCACGATCGAGCCGCTCGACAAGGGCTTCGGCTACACCTTCGGCAACAGCCTTCGCCGCGTCCTGCTCTCCTCGCTCGGCGGCGCCGCCATCACCAGCGTCCGCATCGAGGGCGTCGCCCACGAGTTCTCGACCGTCCCCGGTGTGAAGGAGGACGTCACCGACATCGTCCTGAACCTGAAGGACCTGGTCGTGCGCATGCACACCGACGCCGACGAGGTCGAGGCGCCGTTGGTGGCGACCGGCCCCGGTGAGGTAAAGGCGAAGGACATCGACCTGCCCTCCGGCGTCGAGATCCTCAACCCCGAGGCACCGATCGCGACGCTCGAGAAAAAAACCAAACTCGAGGTCTACCTGACGATCGGCCGCGGTCGCGGTTACTCGCCCGCCGAAGAGAACAAGTCGGACGAGCAGCCGATCGGTGTGATCCCGATCGACTCGATCTTCTCGCCGATCCGGCGCGCCTCCTACGCCGTCTCCGCTGCCCGCGTCGGGCAGCGGACCGACTTCGACAAACTCGAGCTCGACCTCGAGACCGATGGCTCGATCGAGCCGGGTGCCGCGCTGCGCGAGGCCTCCGAGATCCTGATCAAGAGCCTGGCGATCTTCACCGACGCCGACCGGGTCGAGGAACTGACCGCGCGTGAGCCGGTCGCGGCGCTGCCCACCGACGGGCTCGGCTCGAACGGCGCGGGCGAAGGCGGCGGGGCCAACAACGGCCTCGACGAGATCCTGATCGAGGAGCTCGAACTCGGCGTGCGTTCGTACAACTGCCTCAAGCGGGCGGGGGTGCAGACGGTCGGCGACCTCGTGCGCAAGTCGCGCGCGGAACTGAACGCGATCCCGAACTTCGGCCAGAAGTCGATCGAGGAAGTGATCGAGACGCTGCATGCCCGCGGCCTCGATCTCCAGCAGGACTAAAGCGATTTAATCTAAGACCCGGTACGAGAGCGGCGGAGGAGAAACGGTGCGTCACAACAAGAAGCGCAACAAGCTGAGTCGTGACTCCGCCGAACGGAAAGCGCTGCTCTCGAACCTGTCCAAGCAGCTGATCGAGCACGAGCGGATCGAAACCAGCCAGGCCAAGGCCAAGGCGGTGAAACCGGACGTCGAGAAGCTGATCACGCTGGCCAAACGGGGCGACCTGCACGCCCGCCGCCAGGCCCTCGCCGCCCTGCACAACGACAAGTTCATCGTGCACAAGCTGTTCGACGAGGTCGGCCCGCGCTACTCCGAGCGCCCCGGCGGCTACACCCGCATCGTGAAGCTCGGTCCGCGTCGCTCAGACTCGACCGAGATGGTTTATCTCGAGCTGGTCTAGGTGGAGCCGGGGGCAGGG
>MKSH01000137.1:9186-11383 GCA_001898095.1 Solirubrobacterales bacterium 70-9
TCCAGGTACAGACCGTGGGGCGGGGCCGTGTCGCCCGCGTCAGAGCGTGTTGCGCCCTCCAGGAGCATGCTGAAGTTCTCCACCGTGCGGCGGGACGAGGCGACTTCCAGCATCGTGCCGACCAGGGCGCGGACCATGCTGCGCATGAAGGCGTCGGCGGTGATCCGGAAGGCGAGGATGCGGTCGCTCTCCTCGCGCCAGGAGGCGGCGAGGACATCGCGGTCGAAGCGGACGTGGTCGGTCTGGGTCGGGGTGAAGGCGGTGAAGTCGTGGTTGCCGGGGAGGGCGGCGGCGCAGGCGGCGAGGGCGGCGCGGTCGACCCGGTGCGGGAACCAGAGGGCGCGGCCCCGCTCGAAGGGGCTCGCCGCCTGGGAGGTCTCCACCCGGTAGAGGTAGGAGCGCGAACGGGCGTCGCGGCGGGCGCTGAAGCCGTCGGCGACGACCTCGGCGCGGCGCACGGCGACGTCGCCCGGCGTCACCCCGTTCAGGTTGCGGGCCAGGTCCGACGGCAGCGCCGCCTCGGTGTCGAAGCTCGCCACCTGTCCCAGGGCGTGGACGCCGGTGTCGGTGCGGCCCGCCACGGTCAGCAGGATCTCCTCGCGCAGGATCTGGGCGAGGCCCGCCTCCAGCACTCCCTGCACGGTCCGCCGGCCGGGCTGGCGCGCCCAGCCGCGGAAGCCGGTGCCGTCGTATTCGATGTCGAGGCGGACGGTGGTCACCGGCGGCCAGTATCGCCGACCTGGCCGGCCCTCGACGCGTCCGGCGGCGTCCTCGACCGCTCGACGTGCTGAGCACGCCTTCGGGTCTGCGTCCTTGCCGGACACGCCGATGCCTCCGCCAGGCGTCACCTCTGTCCGGACACCTAATATCGAGGGCGTGCGGGTACTGCTGACCAACGACGACGGGATCGCCGCCCCGGGCCTGCAGGGCCTGCGCCGGAAGCTGGTCGCCCTCGGCGGGCTCGACGTGGTGACGATCGCCCCGGACTCGAACCGCAGCGCCACCGCCCGCAGCATCACCACCCGGGCGCCGCTGGCGGTCGAGGAGATCACCTTCGAAGACGGCAACCTCGGCTTCGCCGTCGACGGCACCCCGGTCGACTGCGTCCGCTTCGCCGAGCTCGGCCTCGGCGGCGGCCGGCCCGACCTGATCGTCTCCGGGATCAACCACGGGGTGAACCTCGGCGACGACATCACCTACTCCGGCACCGTCGCCGCGGCACTCGAGGGGATCGTCCTCGGCATCCCCGCGATCGCCCTCTCCCAGCAGCGCTCCGGCGGCGACATGGGCTACGGCCCCGGCAGCTTCGACTTCGCCGTCGCCGCCGAGTTCTCGGCCTGCCTGGTCGACCACCTGCGCGACGAAGCGATGCCGGAGGCGACGCTGATCAACATCAACTTCCCCAGCGACGAGCCGACCGGGGTCGAGGTGACGAAGCTCGGCAAACGGATCTACGACGACGAGATGCGCGAGCTCGAGCAGGCCGATCACCGCGGCCGCAAGGTCTACGAGATCTATGGCCGCGCGCCCGGCCACGAGGAGCTAGACGGGACCGACCTCTCGGCGGTAGCCGCCGGGCGGATCGCGATCACCCCGATCCACTTCGACCTCACCGACCACGGCGGGATCGAGAAGCTGCGCGGCTGGGCCCTCGAGGAGATGCTCGGCACCCGGGCGCCCGCCGCATGATGGGCGACCCGGACAACCCCTCCGAGGCCGGCGCATCCAAGGAAATTCCTGATGGTGTCAGCGCGCGGGCGATCGAGCTCCGCGCCGAGCTCGATCGCCACAACCGCCTCTACTACGTCCTCGACGAACCGGAGGTCGGTGACGACGTCTACGACGAGCTGCTGGGCGAGCTACGCGACCTGGAGCGCGAGTTCCCGGCCTTGCGCACGCCCGACTCGCCGACCCAGCGGGTGGGGGCGCCGCCGTTGGCGCGCTTCGAGCCGGTCACCCACCACGAGCAGATGCTCTCGCTCGGCAACGCCCGCAACGAGGAGGAGCTGCGCGCCTGGGAGACGCGGCTCGCCAACTACCTGAAACGGCTCGACATCACCGCCTCCCAGTTCAGCTACACGAGCGAGCCGAAGATCGACGGCCTGGCGATCACGCTCACCTACGAGGACGGGGTGCTGGTGCGGGGGGCGACCCGTGGCGACGGCCGGATCGGCGAGGACGTGACCCAGAACCTGCG
>MKSH01000137.1:11447-14157 GCA_001898095.1 Solirubrobacterales bacterium 70-9
GATCGCCGCCTTCAAAGCGCTGAACGAGCGGCGCGCCGAAAACGAGGAACCGACCTTCGCCAACCCGCGCAACTCGGCGGCGGGCTCGATCCGCCAGCTCGACCCGA
Organism: Solirubrobacterales bacterium 70-9; assembly: GCA_001898095.1. Classification (GTDB taxonomy): domain Bacteria; phylum Actinomycetota; class Thermoleophilia; order Solirubrobacterales; family 70-9; genus VAYN01. The sequence goes on from MKSH01000137.1 coordinate 11,555, forward strand.
AACTGGCCGCGGAACGGCCGCTCTCGACCTGGATCTACGGGATCGGGGCGGTCGAAGGGGTCGACCTGCCGACCCACATGGCCGAGGTCGAGTGGCTGCAGGAACAGGGCTTCAAGGTCAACCCGGACACCGCTCATCACCAGGGCGTCGACGAAGTCGTGAGGCGCTGTCGCTGGTGGGAGGACCGGCGCGAGGCGCTCGACTACGAGATCGACGGCGTCGTCGTCAAGGTCGACGAGAAGGCGCTCTGGGGCGAGCTCGGCGTGGTCGGGCGCGAGCCGCGCTGGGCGATCGCTTGGAAGTTCGCACCGACCACCGCGACGACGACGATGAAGAAGGTCGTCTGGAACGTGGGGAGGACCGGGCACCTGGTTCCCTTCGCGATGCTGGAGCCGGTGCACGTCGGCGGCGTCACCGTCTCCACCGCGACGCTCCACAACGAGGAGGACCTTGCCCGCAAGGACGTGCGCGACGGCGACGAGGTGGTGGTGATGCGGGCGGGCGACGTGATCCCGCAGGTGGTCTCGCCTAAACTGCCGCGCAAGAACAAAAGCGCCCGCAAGCCGAAGCCGCCGCGGAAGTGCCCTGCCTGCGGGACGCCGACGGTGAAGCCGGAGGGCGGGGTCTGGACGATCTGCCCGAACCGCTCCGGCTGCCCCGAACAGGCTTGGCAGCACGTCAAACATTTCGTCTCCAAGGGCGCGATGGACATCGAGGGGCTGGGCGAAAAACAGGCCGCGGTCTTCCTCGACCTGGGACTGATCACCGACGTGGCCGACATCTACGACCTGACCGAGGAGCGGCTGGTCGAGGTGGACCGCTTCGGCGAGACCTCGGCGCGCAACCTGGTCGCGGCGATCGACCAGTCGCGCCGGCGGCCGTTCAAACGCGTCCTCTACGCCCTCGGCCTACCTGGCGTCGGCTACGTCACGGCGGAGGCGCTGGCCGATCACTTCGGCGACATCGACCTCCTCTACGACGCCGATCCCGACGCGATCGCCGAGGTCGAAGGGGTGGGCCCGATCATGGCCGAGCAGATCACCGAGTCGATTCGCGACGATGCGACCTGGGACCTGGTCAAGAAGCTGAAGGAGAAAGGCCTCCAGTTCAAGGTCGATCCGTCCGAACAGCGGGCGACCGGCGGTCCGTTGGAAGGGAAGACCGTCGTCCTGACCGGCAGCCTGCCCGCCTTGACCCGCGGGCGGGCGGAAGCCTTGGTGAAGGACGCCGGCGGCAAAATCGTCAACTCTGTGTCGAAAAAAACCGACTACGTCGTGGCGGGGGAGAAACCCGGGTCGAAGCTCGAGAAAGCCGAGAAATACGGCACCGAGATCCTCGACGAAGCGGGTCTGAAGGCCCTCGTGGCTCAGTAGTTGGCGACGGCGCCGGCGATCCGGTCCTGGTACACGTGCGCGATTTCGGTGCTGCCCACCGAGCCCATCAGGGTCGAGAAGACCATCACCTTGCCGCTCTTGTTGAAGCAGTAGCCGGAGAGGTTGGAGACCCCGGTCAGGGTGCCGGTCTTCAGCCGGCAGCGGCCGTAGGCGGCGGCGCCCTTCATCCGCCCGGCGGTCGTCCCTTCGTGGCCGGATAGGGCGAGGTCTTCGATGAAGTCTTCGCCGATTTCGCTGCGGCGCACGCCGATCAGCAGGTCGGCGACCTCCTGCGGCGAGGCTTCGTTGGAGCGGGTCAGGCCGGAGCCGTCGACCTGGTGGATTTCGGAGCCCATTTCGGCGGCGTAGTCCTCGACCACCTGGGTGCCTGCCGCGGTCGTCCCGGCGCCGCCGATCCGTGCCCCGAGCAGCTTCTCCAGCATCTCGGCGAAGAAGTTGTCGGAGTAGACGTCGGTGGTGTTGACGATCTTGGTCAGCGGCTGGGAGCGGATCACGGCCACCGATTTGGCGCCCTTCGGGGTCTTGCCGAGGGCGATCGTCGGGCCGATCTTGATCCCCGAGTGGCGCATGCTGTTGTCGAGGACCTGCGTCGCCAGCTTCGCCGGGTCGGAGGAGAAATGGCTGGAGCTGTTGCCGGCGAAGCCGGAGTTGAAGTCGAGGCCGGAGAGCGGCCCGATGTACTGGCTGGTCGCGTAGTTCGAGTCGAGGACGCCGCGTTTGCGGTCGAAGATCGTGTCGTCGCCGTAGAGCCGGCCGGTCACCGCTTTGATCCCGGCCCGCTTCAACTGCGGCACGAGGGCGAAGATGTTGGTGCCGAGGCCCGCCAGGTAGCTGTTGTAGAAAGCGGGCGTGCCGAGGGTGGGGTCACCGCCGCCCTGCAGGTAGAGGCTGCCGTGGAGGACGCCGTTCGCGTCGACGGTGCCGTCGGTCATCACCTTGGTCGCGATCCGCGTTTCCGGGCCGAGCAGCGCCAGGGCGGCGGCCGTGGTGAAGAGCTTCGTATTCGAGGCAAGGGGGCGAGGGGTTTCGGGATTCTGGGCGCAGACGACTTCCCCGGATTCCGCTTCGATGACGATGAGGCCGCTCTGGGAGCCCCCTCCGGCGGTCAGCCAGGACTTCATCTGGGCGCACGGATCGGCGGCCGAGGCTGGTCCCGCGAGTACCAGAAGAAGGACGACGCAGGCCGCCAGGGCAGCGAGGAGGGGCTTT
>MKSH01000137.1:14211-14768 GCA_001898095.1 Solirubrobacterales bacterium 70-9
GCCGTCGAAGACGGCCCTGGTGCTCGGCGGCGGCGGTTTCACCGGCGGCGTCTACGAGATCGGGGCGCTGCGGGCGCTCGACCTGCTCGCCGTCAACAGCACGGTCAACAACTTCGACGTCTACGTCGGCACCAGCGCCGGCTCCTTCGTCGCCTCGATGCTGGCCAACGGGGTAACCCCGGACGAGATGATGCAGGTGATCAACACCCGCGTCCCCTCCGAGCTCGAGGACCTCGAGTTGAGCCGGATGCTGAGCCCCAACTACATGGGCTTCCTCAAGAGCGCCGCCAAGCTGCCGTTCCGGAGCCTCGAGGCGGCCCGGGCGCTGCTGCGGATCCGGGATTTCTCGGCGATCGACCTCGGCGTCGCGCTGGCCGAGAACCTGCCGACCGGCCTCTACGACGGCAGCGGCATCGGCGACTACGTGGCCGAAGTGCTGACCGACGGCGGCCGCTCCAACGACTTGCGCGTGATCGGTCCGGAGCTCTACCTGGCCGCCACCGACCTCGACACCTGCGAGCGGATCGTCTTCGGCCAGAAGGGCTGGCAGGACGTGC
>MKSH01000137.1:14784-18510 GCA_001898095.1 Solirubrobacterales bacterium 70-9
CCAGCTGATCGACGGCGGCATCCTCTCGACCACCAACGTCGACATCGCGGTCGAAGCGGGGGCGAAATTCATCGTCGTCGTCAACCCGCTGGTGCCCTACATCAACGATTTCGAGAAGACGATCCCGACGATGTTCGGCAGCCGCGTGCGCCGCGTCTCCGACATGGGCCTGCCGGCGATCGGCAACCAGACCTTCCGCCTGATCGCCCACGCCCGCCTCCACCAAGCGGTGGAACAGTGGCAGGAGAAGTACCCGGGCGTCGACATCCTCCTGCTCGAGCCCGAGGAGACCGACGAGCTGATGTTCGGCACGCCGATCATGGACTACGGTCACCGCCTCGACATCGCCCGCCACGGCTTCGAATCGGTCACCGCGACCCTCGCCCAGGACTACGAGAAATACGCCGAGATCACCGCCAAACACGGCCTCGAGATCTCCGAGCGACGCCTCCGCCGCGTGGTCGAAAAAGCCGAGGAAGCCGAGCCCGAAGAGCGCTCCGCCTGGCGCCGCGTCCTCGGCCAGACCACCTCGGTCCTGCTCCGCCAGAGCGGCGAGGCTTCGTAGGTCGTCGGGGGGAGGGTCTGGGGCGCCGAAGTGGGCGCCCGGCGTGCTTCGGGGCCCCTGCGGCCCAGACGACGCACTTCGCGGCCTGGTCATTGGGGACGGGAGGCTTTCGGGGGGAAGTGCGCGGGTTCGGTATGCGCTTCCGGGGAAAGGCGTCACACCCCCGAAGCGCCCACCCCACGGCGTTCGCACTTTCCCGTCCCATGTACGGGAAAGTGCGAACGCACCGGGGCCCTGCTGGGCGGGGGGAGATGTGGGGGTCTCGCCGTGAAGCGGGCGCCTCCGTCAGCGAGATTCCGGGGACGTCACCCCGGCCTGCGCCTTCGGACACATCCTGGGCCCGGCCGAGGACTCCGTTCGCTGTTTGTTCGGCATAGGCGAACAAACAGCGAACGGAGGAAGGGGACCTGTGGCAGAGGTGACGTCTCTCCTGAGGAGACATCACGTTCCCGGCGTCTCCCTCACGCCGGGGTGACGTTCCCGGCGACTTCGTCACGGATCTCCGCCCCCGAAGCACACCCGTCACGTTCGGCGCCCCCGTCCCCCGGGGCTCGCCCGCACCCTCGGCCTCCCCCGCGGACCCGGCCATCTCGGGGGCGGCCTCAGCCTGCCCGGGTCGCCTCCGAGATGGCCGGGTCCCTTTCCCGTCCCGCCGGCTTCGCGGCACTACATCCCTCCCCGCCCAGGCGCCTCACCGGCGCGCCGGCCGGCCCGACGGCCTAAGCCGCGTAGAGCTCCTCGATCTCTTTCTCGTGCTTCGCCGTGACGACGGCGCGTTTGACCTTCAGGGTCGGCGTCAGCTCGCCGTCCTCCTGGGATAGGTCGCGGGGGAGGATGGAGATCTTCTTCACCTGCTCGACGCGGGCGAATTTCTTGTTGATCTCCTCGACGTGGTCTTCGATCGCCTTGCGGATCTCCGGGCTCGTGGCGAGCTGGGCGGGGTCCTCGGGGAGACCGTGGTCTTTGGCGTAGGCGACGGCTTCTTCGGGATCGAGGGTGACCAGGGCGACCAGGTAGGGCCGGCGGTCGCCGACGACCACGCACTGGGAGACCAACTGGTTCTCGCGGATCTGCGCCTCGAGGTTGGCCGGGGTGATGTTCTTGCCGCCCGCGGTGATGATGATGTCCTTTTTGCGGCCGGTGATCTTGATGAAGCCTTCCGAGTCGATCTCGCCGATGTCGCCGGTGTGGAGCCAGCCGTCGACGATCGTCTCGGCGGTCGCCTCGGGGTTCTTGTGGTACCCCTGGAAGACGTTCGGGCCGTGGACGAGGATCTCGCCGTCGTCGGCGATTTTCACTTCGCAGCCGGGGAAGGGCTTGCCGATCGTGCCGAACTTGAACGAGTCCTCGGAGGCGACGGTGGCCGCGGTCGAGGTCTCGGTCATCCCCCAGCCCTCGACCACGAAGACCCCGGCGGCGTCGAAGAAGCGCAGGATGTCCGGGTTGATCGGGGCCGCGCCGGAGACCGCCAGGCGCAGGTTGCCGCCGAACAGGCCGCGGATTTTGGAGAGGACTTTCTTGTCGGCGAAGTCGTACTGGCGCTGCAGCAGCCAGCCCGGTTTGCGGCCGGAGCGTTCCACCTCGCGCATCTTCTTGCCGGTCTTGATCGACCAGTCGAAGATCGCCTTTTTCAGCCCGCCCTCTTTCTCCATGCCGCTGTTGGCGGCGGTGTAGATCTTCTCGAAGATGCGCGGGACCGAGGGGAAGTAGGTCGGTTTCAGTTCGCCGAGGTTGGGCACGATCTTGTTCGGGTCGTTCTCCCAGTAGGCGATCGTGGCGCCGAGGTCGAAGCTGCCGAGCTGGATCAGCAGGGCGAAGGAGTGGGCGAGCGGGAGGTAGAGGTAGGTGACGTCTTCCTCCTCGATCACGCTCGTCTCGTTCACCATGTCGAGCATCGAGCGGTAGTTGCCGTGGCTGATCACGCAGCCCTTCGGCGGCCCGGTCGTGCCGGACGTGTAGATGAAGGTGCAGATGTCGTCGCTGGTGACGGAGTCGATCCGCTGCTGGAAGACCGCGGCGTCGACGGTCGAGCCTTTCGCCGCCAGCGCCTCCATCGAGATCGCGTCGTCGGCGTCGCCTTCCATCATCACCACGTGTTCGAGCTGGGGGAGGCCGGCGCGGACCTCGCGGATCTTCGCCAGCTGCTCCTCGTCCTCGACCACGACGACCTTGGCGTCGGAGTTCTCGAGCACGTAGGCGCACTCCTCCGGCGAGTTGGTCTGGTAGATCGGCACCACGGTGGCGCCGATCGAGAGCGCCGCGTAGTCGAAGTAGGTCCACTCGGGGCGGGTGTTGCCGAGGATCGAGACCCGGTCGCCTTTCTCGATCCCGAGGGCGACGAGGCCGAGGCCCAGCGGCCTGGCGATCTCGAGGACCTGCTGGAAGCTGCGGTCGACCCAGGCGCCGCCGTCTTTGAAGCGCACGGCCGGGCGCGAGCCGTAGAGCTCGGCCGAGCGGACCAACAGGTCCGCCAGCGTCTTTGAATGGGTCCCCCTCCCCGCCATCGCGGAGGAGTCTATTCAGTGACGCAACTCGGTGGCGAGTTTTCCCTGTTGGACGGCCGCAAGGTTGCGCATCGAGGCTTCGAAGAGGGTCCTGTCGATGCGTCCGTGGAAGATCGGTATGCCCATCTCGACGCATCTTCCGATCACCTCCTGCTCATCCATATGCAGGTGGTCGGCGAGCTCGTCCGGCGTCAGATGGTTGGCCATCGATGACCCTCCCGATGTCGAGGAAAACTGGGTAGTTCTTCCTACCCCCGGCGAACCTCGCTGTCAACGGCTTTTTGCCGAGGATGGGGGGTGCCGACGATCGTCAATAGCGATAATGGACGGGTGGACAACGTCGCCTCCCCGCCTGCCCCGCCCGAGCAGCCCCCGGTCCCGCAGCGCCCACTGCCGCGCCGCGGTCGCTTCTGGGTGGTCCTGATCCTGCTCGCCGGGGTCGTCATGCTCGGCTACGCGCTGGTCAACATCGCCACCCAGAAGCCGAACAAGAACACCGTCCACCTGGAAGGGATCGGCAAGGCGCAGGAACTCTTCGGCGGCGTGCCGCAGGAAGGCGCCCGGCTCGGCTCCGAAGACGCGCCGGTGACGGTCCAGGTCTTCGACGACGTGCAGAGCTCCGACGCCCGCGAAACCTTCCTCGCGACGATTCCCGAG
>MKSH01000137.1:18559-19045 GCA_001898095.1 Solirubrobacterales bacterium 70-9
ACTACTCGAACAGCGAAAACGAAATCGAGGAAGGCTCCTACGGGGTCGAAGCGGCGGCCGCGCAGGGGTACGGCTGGCAGTACGCCTACCTGTTCTTCGTCAACCAGAAGGAAGCCGATCGCTTCGGCGTCTCGGAAGCGGAAAACCACCGTGCCGGGCTGCGCAAGAACTTCCTCCTCTCGCTCGCCGGCGGGGTCGAGGAACTGAACGGGCCGGAATGGGAAGAAGCGATGGAAAAGGGCAAAGAATCCGGCAGCGCGATGGGAAAAAGCCTCAAAGCCCAGGAGGAACTCGGTTCCAAGCTGGGCATCCGCTACGGCCAGGCGATGGTGATCGAGGGTCCGCACGGCAACGAAACGCTGCAGGAAAACGCCTCCCTCGCCGAAATCGAAGCGGCGATCGCGAAGGTCGAATAGCGGTCGCAGCGCGCCCGGCGCTTGCGCCTTCGGCCGACGAGTAAGGGACGCGGTCCTCTCGTGGCGGCCC
>MKSH01000138.1 GCA_001898095.1 Solirubrobacterales bacterium 70-9
GTGTGGATACGATTGGGGGGTGATCGGACGATGAGCGGACCGCCGCCGGCATCCTGGGCGGTCGATCCCGACCAGGCGGGAGCCCGCCTGGTCCAGGACGGCCTCTGGCGCCTGCGCATCCCCGTCGGCTGGGAGCAGTTCGACCACGTCAACGCCTACGCGATCGAGCACTCGGGCGGCATCCTCCTGGTCGACTGCGGGACCGCGGGCGACCCCAGCTGCGCGATGGCGCTGGAGCGGGCGCTGGCCGACGCCGACCTGCGGCTCGAGGACGTCACCGACCTGATCGTCACCCACGTCCACTCCGACCACGTCGGCCTCGCCGCCGAGCTGCGCCGGCGCCTGCCGATCACGATCTGGGCCCACCCCTACGACGACCACACCTACTCGGTCCTCGAAGATCCGCAGGGGACCTACGAGCGCCGGGTCGAGCTCGCCCGCCGCGCGGGCGCGCCGGAGGGCCGCATCGAGGCCTTCGCCACCGTCCGCGAGGAGCTCGAGGGGATCTCCGGCATCGCCAAACCCAACCGGCCGCTGCTCGACGGCGTCGAGATCGATTCGGCGCTGGGGCCGTGGCGGGTGATCGAGACCCCCGGCCACTCCCCCTCCCACGTCTGCCTGGTCCAGCCCGACCACGAGCTGGCGATCGTCGGCGACCTGCTCTGCGCCGCCTACATCATCTGGATGGAATACGGCTGGACTCCCGACCCGGCGGGCGAGCAGCGGAACTCCTTCGCCCGGATCGCCGCGGCCGGGCCGCCGGCGCTGGTCCTGCCCGGCCACGGCCGGCCGCTGGGCGAGGTCGACGCGCTCGTCGCCTCCCACCAGGCCGAATTCGCCCGCCGCCTGGGGCTGGTCCGCGATGCCCTGATCGAGGGCCCGGCGACCGCCTACGAAGTCGCCGACCGTGCCTTCGGGGCCGGCTCGGCCGAAGACGTGCTCGCCTTCGAGCACCTCGGCGAGACGGTCTGCTTCCTGCGCCTGCTGACCCGCGAGCACGCGGTGGCGCAGGACCAGGACGACGGCGGCCGGAATCGCTTCCGGCTCACCGCCGACCCGGCGCCCGCTCAGTAGCGGACCGTGTCGGCGAAGAACGGCAGCCGCTCGCCGAGCAGCGCCTCCGCCGTGCTGATCCCCGAGCGGGCCGCCTTGTCGATGCCGATCCCGCGGGCGCGCAGGGTGTCCCCGGTCAGGTAGAGGCCGTCGACCCCGCGGACCACGGAGTCGGGCCGCGCCGCGCCGACCTGGCCCGGCTTGCATATCACCCCGTAGGTGTTGACCACGTGGGGCTTCTTCCAGAGCGCCCCGCGGGCGGCGGGCATCATCTCCTCGATGTCGAGCCAGAGGTCGTCGAACATGCGCTGGTAGTAGGCCTTGTCGCCGTAGTGCTTGGTCGCGTCGAAGGCGGCGCCGACGCAGGTGAGGTACTCGCCCGGGGGTGAGACGCCGGGGTCGTAGCCGGTGAAGCAGAGCGTGTAGCCCGGCAGCCCCGCTCGCGGCGTGGAGAAGAAGGAGGCCATCTCCAGCATCGATTCGGCGATCACCGGCTCCTCGGCGGCGATCCAGTAGCCGAACCAGCAGGCTTTGTTGCGGTTGGCGGCCAGCGCTTTGACCCGGTGGAGGAAGTCCCAGGGCAGGTCGTCGGGCTCGAACAGCTTGGCGATGTCCCAGACCGGCGCGTTCACCACCACCTCGTCGGCGCTCAGCACGAGGTCGTCGGCGGAGCCGCCCTCGCGGGCGGCCAGTCGCACGCCCTTCACCGCGCCGTCCTCGACCAGCCCCCGCTCCACCTTGCGCGGCTGGATGATCTCGCCGCCGCGGGCGCGGATCGCGTCGGCCATCCGCTCCCAGAGCGCGTCCCAGCCGCCCATCGGCCAGAACGAGTAGCCCGCCGTCCGTTTGCGCTCGTAGTGCAGCTTGCGGATGAAGAGGTTCTCCGAGGCGGAGTGTTCCCAGGGCTCGAGCGTGATCTGCTCCAGGACCGAGATCGCCTCCCAGACCTGGTAGACGCCCTCGTCGCTGGTGTAGCGGCTCATCCACTCGCGCAGCGAGAGGTGGTCGAGGTTGTCGATTTCCTCGAACGAGGTCTCCTTCAGCGCCTCGATGCAGCGCTTCAGGCCCTGCTTGGCGGAACCGCCGTAGTAGTCCTGGATCGGCCCCCAGTGGTCGACGTCCCAGAAGGGCATCGAGTCGCTGCGCTTGGAGTGCTCGAGCTCGACCCCGACCAGTTCGCAGGCGCGCGTGAGGCTGTCGCCGGGATCCTCGACCAGGTGCGAGCTGAGGCCGATCTGGTGGCCGCGGAAGCGGTGCTCCATCGCCCGCCCGCCGAGGTAGGGGTGGCGCTCGACGATCGCCACCTTCTTGCCCTGCTCGGCGAGGATCGCGCCGCAGACCAGCCCGGCCGTCCCGCCGCCCACAACCACCACGTCGTAACTCATCCGTACCTCCATCCGAAATTGCCGTCGAGTTTGCGTCCCAGGTAGTCCTCGACGACCGTCAGCGCCGCGCGGGCGGCGCGGTCGACGCCGATGCCGCGGCTGCGGAAGGTCTCCGAGGCGAAGTACAGGCCTTCGACGTTGGGCGCCCGCCAGTGCGGCCGGAAGACGCCGACCAGCCCCGGCTTCTGGATCACCCCGAAGGACGGGTCGTGGACCAGGTGACGGCGCCGCCAGTAGGCCCCGCGCAGCCCCGGGTACATCTCCCGCAGATCCTCTTCGAAGAGCTCGAACTGGTGCTCGACCCAACGCATGTCGCGGGCCTTGGCGCCGGGGATGATCCCGCCGCAGACATAGAGGTTGGTGCCCGGCGGCGAGGTCGCCGGGTCCATCGCCGTCTGGTTGAAGAAGAAGCCGGAGAGGCGGCTGCGCGGGGCCGCGGTCCAGGTCGCCAGCTCGGCGGCGCTGTTCACGTGGACCGGCTCCTCGGTCGCCAGGTAGAGGCCGAGCCAGGAGATCTTCAGGTGGTCCTGGGCGAGGAAGCGGATCTGCGCCGCGTACCAGTCGGGCAGGGCGCTCTCCGGCACCACCCGCAGGACGCTCCAGACCGGCAGCGTGCTGATCACGCAGTCGGCCTCCAGCACCTCGCCCTCCAGCACCTCGTTCGGCAGCACCTTGTCGCGGCCGAGCCGCACGCCCTTCACCTCGCCGTCCTCGATCAGCACCGACTCGACCGGGGTGTCCATCAGCACCTCGCCGCCGTGCTCGACGACCGCGTCGCGGAGCTGGCCGAAGAGGCCGTCCCAGCCGCCCTCGGGCCAGAAGGAGTAGGCGGCCCGGTTCGCCTCTTCGTAGTGGAGCTTGCGGCAGATCAGGTTCTCGGAGGCGGAGTGGTCCCACCAGTTGTCGGTCATGCACTCGAGCACGGCGATGAACTCGAAGAGGTCGTAGACGCCTTGGTCGGAGGTGTGCTGGGCGAGCCAGGCGCGGAGCGGGCGATCGTCCCAGCGCTCGAGCTCCTCGAAGGAGGTCGCGAGCAGCGCCTCGATCACCTTCTTCAGCTCCGATTTGTCGCTCGAGTAGCGGTCGCGGATCGAGCCCCAGCCGCACTTCTCCTCGTCCCAGACGACCATGTCCGAGGAGGCGGCCCCGTGGCCGAGCGTGCGGCCGAGGTACTCGAAGACCTTCGTGATCCCGCCGCCGCCGTCCTCCAGCAGGTGGCCGCCGAGGTTCAGCTTGAAGCCCTCCTCCGGGACCGCCATGCCGCGCCCGCCGAGGTGCGGGCCGGCCTCGACCACCTTCACCGAGCGGCCCTCCTTGGCGAGCAGGGCGCCCGCGGTCAGCCCGGCCGCGCCGGCACCGATCACGATCGCGTCGGTCTCAGGCATCGTGCTCGACCTCCAGCGTGGTGAGCGCCCGCGCCGCCAGGCTCGGCGCCCACTCGAAGGTCGGTTCGGGCTCGGCGAAGCGCAGCCCGGGGAGCCGTTCGACGATCGCCGCGACCGCCACCCGCATCTCGATCCGCGCCAGCATCGCGCCGATGCAGGCGTGGATGCCCTTGCCGAAGCCGAGGTGCGGGTTGGGGCTGCGAGTGATGTCGAAGCGGTCGGGGTCGACGAACTTCTCCGGGTCGCGGTTGGCGGCCGCGGGCAGCAGCAGCACCCGCTCGCCGGCCTCGATCCGCTTGCCGCGGAGCTCGACGTCCTCGATCACCCAGCGGTGGAGGACCTTGATCGCGCCCTCGACCCGCAGCACCTCCTCGACCGTCTTGCCGGCCGCCTTCGGGTCGCCGCGCAGGATCTCCATCTGGTCGGGGTTCTCGATCAGCAGCTTGACCGCCGAGGTGATCGTGGTCGTCGTCGTCTCGTGGCCGGCGAAGAGGAAGAGCGCGCACATGCCCTTGATCTCCTCGTCGCTGAGGACGTCGTCGTCGTCGCCCGCGACCAGGTCGGCGATCAGGTTGCCGCCCCCCGGCTGCCGGCGCTCGCTCTCGATCAGGTCGCCGAAGTAGTCGAGCATCTCCTCGATCGAGGCCTCGGCCCTCGCGTGGCGGTCGGCGCGCACCTCGCCGCCGGCGCCGAAGGCGACCAGGGCCAGATCCTGGGACCAGTCCTTGAACCGCTCGGCGTCCTCGATCGGCGCGCCGATCAGCTCCGAGATCACCGTCGCCGGCAACGGGAAGGCGATGCCCGCGACCAGGTCCCGCTCGCCGGAGGCGACGAACTCGTCGATGCTCTGGTCGACCAGTTCGCGGATCCGCCCTTCCATGGCGACGAATTTGCGCGGGTGGAAGGCCTTCGTCGCCAGCTTCCGCAGGCGGGTATGGGCGGGCGGGTCGGTGACCACCATCCATTCCGAGATCAGCTCCATCACCGGGCCGGCGGTGCGGCGGCGCTCCTCCGGCAGCTTCTCCAGCAGCGGGCGCACGCGGTCGGAGGAGAGGCGGGGATCGACCAGCGCCGCGGCGACGTCGTCGTAGCGGCTGACCAGCCAGCCGCGGTGCGCCTCGCTGTAGTGGACCGGGTCCTCCTCGCGCAGGCGGGCGAAGAAGGGGTAGGGGTCGTGGTTGACCTCGGGCTCGAGCAGGTCGTCGCGCAGCGCGGGCTTGGCGCCTCCGTCCGGGGCCGTCATAGCGCCAGCCCGGCGTCGGCGCCGGCGTTGATCGCGTGGACGAAGTCGGCGGGCTGCGAGGCGTCGCCGAGCAGCAGCACCTCGGCCGTGCCGCCGCCGAACTCCTCCGCCAGGTCCGGTTCGAGCGGGCGCCAGCCGATCGCCAGGGCGACGCTGTCGACCTCGATCTCGTGGGTCTCCCCCTCGGCATCCTCGTAGAGGACCCGGTCGGGCTCGACCATGATCACCTTGGACCGGGTGAGGACGTTCACGCCGGATCGCTTCAGCTCGCGCACCATGTGGCGGCGGGTGATCGGCTCGATCCCGGACCCGATCGAGGGGCGCATCTCGAGGATCGTCACCGCGGCGCCCGCGGCGACCGCCAGCTCGGCAGCCTCGCAACCGGTGGCGCCGCCGCCGATCACCGCCAGCCGCATGCCGGCGGTGAACGGCGGCCGGCCGCGCATCAGCTCGACCGCGTCGTGGACGTTCTCGCCGCCGAGGCCGGGGATCGGCGGGATCAGCGGTTCGGCGCCGACCGCGACGACGACCGCGTCCGGGTGCTCGGCGGCGACCGTCCCCGGCCCGACCTCGGCGCCGAGGTGGACATCCACGCCGAGCTCACCCAGCAGGCGCACCTGGTAGTCGCGGAAGCGCAGCACTTCGGCCTTCGAGGGGGCCAGGGCCGCTGCCTCGAGCTTGCCGCCGAGCTGCGCGTCGCGCTCCCAGATCGAGACCTCGTGGCCGCGGACGGCGGCGATCCGGGCGGCCTCCATCCCGGCCGGCCCGCTGCCGACGACCATCACCTTGCGCCGCTCGGCGGCGGGCTCGAGGCGCCACTCCAGCTCGCGCCCGACCTCGGGGTTGACCGCGCAGCGGGCGTGCTCGCCGCGGCCGACGAGGTCGACGCAGGCGTTGCAGGCGATGCAGGGCCGCACCTCCTCGGGTTCGCCCCGCTGGACTTTCTCCGGCCAGTCGGGGTCGGCGATCAGGCCGCGGCCGAGGCAGATCAGGTCGGCGGCCCCGTCGGCGATCGCATTCGCGGCGACGCGCGGGTCGTCGAGCCGGCCGACGGCGATCACCGGGACCGTCACCGCCGCTTTGATCGCCGCCGCGAAGGGCAGCATCTGCCCGCGCCCGGCGAACATCGGCGCCAGGGTGATGTGGAGGGTGTGCCAGGTGCCCGCCGAGACGCTGATCGCGGCGGCTCCGGCGGCCTCCAGCATCTGGGCGACGGCGGCGGCTTCGTCGGTCACCAGGCCGCCGGGGACGCCGTCGTCGCCGTTCAGGCGCCAGACCAGCGGCATCTCCTCGCCGAGCTCGGCGACGATCGCGCTCGCCACCTCGACCGAGAACCGCGCCCGGCCCTCGAGGTCGCCGCCGTACTGGTCGTCGCGGCGGTTGTCGAGCGGCGAGAGGAAGTTCGACGGCAGATAGCCGTGGGCGCCGTGCACCTCGACGAACTGGAAGCCGGCCTCGCGGGCGAGGGCGGCGGCGCGGGCGTAGTCGGCGACCACGCCCGCGATCTCCTCGCGGCCCAGTTCGTGCGGGGTCGGCGCGATCGAGTTCAGCGGGACCGGCGAGGGGGCGACGACCGGGCCGGCGACGACCTGGCGGCCGGGATGCATCAGCTGCACCCCTGCGACCACCCCCTCCTCGCGCAGCGCGATCGCCAGGCGACGCAGCCCGGGCAGGTATTCGGGGGAGGAGATGCGCGGCTCCGGGCCGACCGTGTCGGGCGAGACGAGGACGCCCTCGACCGCTCGACCGTGA
>MKSH01000139.1:0-9334 GCA_001898095.1 Solirubrobacterales bacterium 70-9
AACGAGATCACCCAGCCATACTCGGGGCGCTCCCGGCGTTTCGGGCGGGAGGGGCTCATGCGCTCATCCTGTCATGGACGGGGAAAGTCGACCACCTGGAAGTTCAGCGGCAATTGCCGGTGCTTCGGGCCGCGCGGGGCGGTGGCCAGCTCCGCCTTCTTCCCACGGACGAAGAAGTAGGGGAAGTTCGTCAGCCGGCCTTCGGCGGTGAAGGAGTTGAACGTGTAGGGGATGCCTTCGGCGCCGAGCGGCGAGGGTGCGTCCATCAGCTGGAAGTGGAGGTGGGGGGCGTTCGAGTTGCCGGAGTTGCCGAGCAGCCCGAGCGGCGCGCCGACCGCCACCCGCTGGTGCAGCCTCACCTTGATGCTGCCGGGGATCAGGTGGCCGTAGAAAGCGAAGAGGTGGGGGCCGGTCATCACGACGACGTAGTTGCCGCCCGCGTCGCCCGCTTCGCGCGCGGGCAGGTCGAAGTCGATCGGCCCGTCCGGGAGACCGTCCTGGATCGCGACCACCACGCCCGCGGTCGACGAGAACACTTCGTCGCCGTAGAACGGGTAGTTGGCGAGCACGTTCGAGGGGCCGTCGGTGAGCATGCCCGCGGCGGTCATCTGGACGAAGTCGATCGCGTAGCGCTCGCCCGCGTGCAGGGTGCCGTTGATCGAGAGCAGGCTGCTGCGGTGCGAGGTGTATTCGTCGCAGCATCCGTTGATCGCCACCCAGCCGGGACCGCGCAACGGCGGCGCGATGTTCAGCGCCGGGTGGGTGACGACGGCGGTCGGGGCGCCGGCGAAGCGGCTCAGTTCGATCGACCCGCTCGGGCCGGGGGAGACGACCAGTTCGTGGTCGAGGTGGCGGGGCAGGGGCGCTCCGGCCGGATAGGTGACGTCCATCAGCACCTTCGCCGTGCCGCCCGGCTGGATCGTCGTCCGCGGCGTCTTCTCGGTCACCGCGCCGAACGGCGCCATCAGCTCTTGCAGCTGTCTCCCGGCGAGCGTCTGGACCGTCTTCCCGTCGGCCTTCACGATCACGTCGCGCACGGTCACCGGCCGCGGCGGGAAGGTCGAGACGTTCTCGATCACCACCTCGTAGACGAGGTGTTCGAGCCCGTCGCCGCCGCGCACCGCTTCCGGCGCGTACAGGACGCGGGCGCTCAGCGGGGTGAAGTGGTCGCGGACGACCTTGGGCGGGGCGGCATTCGAGCCCGTCGCCGCCACCAGCGCGGCGATGATCCCCAGAAGGATCGAGATCTTGAACCGGTGGACGATCGCGGCATCGTAGAGGCTCCCTCCGGCGTCCTGGTCATCTGTCCAGAGGCCGACGAACCCGTTAAGGCAGAATGCGGACCGATGAGCACCGAATTCCCAGCCGCCTTCCAGGATCTGCTCGAGGCCCAGTTCGCCACCCTGGCGACGATCGGCAAGGACGGCGGGCCGCAGCTGACCGAGGTCTGGTTCCTCTTCGAGGACGGCAAGGTGAAGATCTCGTTGAACGACTCGCGGCTGAAGACGAAGAACCTGCGGGCGCGGCCGCAGTGCAGCCTTTTCATCCTCGACCTGGCCAACCCGTTCCGCTACGTCGACGTGCGCGGTACCGCGGTGTTCGAGGACGACGACGACTATGAGTTCGCCGCGAGGGTCGGCGCCAAGTACGGCGCCGATCTGCGCGACCACGACGGCCCCGACGATCGCCGGGTAGTGGTGACGATCGAGCCGGCGAACGTCTTTGCCGTCGACATGAACGCCTGAGCGGATTGTTCCTTCCGGGAACGGCGAGTTCGCACTTCTGGCCGCTATGCGGTCATTTCTGCGAACGCACCAGGGGTGGACGGCTCGATTCGGGGCCAGGGGGCAGGGGACGGCTCGATCCGGGGCGCTTGCGGCCGGGGTCGGGCCGTCCTGGGCGTCTCGGAGGCGACCCGGGCAGGCTGTGGCCGCCTCCGAGACGCCCAGGACGGGGGAACTTTGCGGGGTATCCGTTGGAGGTCCGTGACGTCTGCGGGAGGGACGGGACGGCTCGCCCGAGGGTGTGCGGGATCCTGTCGGGGAGACGGGCGTGTCCCGCCGGGAACGTCGCGTTCATTAAGGAGAGACGCCGGGAACGTCGCCTCGGCGTGCGGGTTCGTTGCGCTCTTCCGGAGGCCGATCCGCGCTGCGTGAGTTGACCCCCCTATAGGAGGGTCAAACCACGGTCACGAGTTTGTAAACGTGGAAGAACCCCGCGACAGGCGACGGCTCTCGCAATTCGCCGTGACGATCCCGGCGTCTCCCTCACGCCGGGGCGACGTTCCCGGCGTCTTCGTCACGGACCTCCCGCCCTCGGGGCGGGCGTGGAGGGTTAGTCGGTCATAGACCGAGTTTCGCTCCACACCCGGGCCCCGTACCCTCGCCTCCCCCCGAGACCCGGCCCTCTCGGATGCGGTCACAGCCTGCCCGGACCGCATCCGAGAGGGCCGTCGTCCCTTGCTCGTCCCTCCATGTCCCCGCGTCCCGCCGCACACCCTGCACCCCTTCGCAACGTCGTGCAACGCCCCACCCTCGGCGGCCCACCGGACCGCCCTGGCAGGTCCGACCACTAGGCTCGCCGTCGATGGCCCGGGGTCGGATCAGGCTTGCGCTGTGCCTCGTCGCGCTGCTCGCGGCGCTCGTCGCGACGACCGGGGCCAGGGCGACGATGGAGCCCGCCGACGTCGTCGGCCAGTCGGCGCCGAAGTTGGTCCCGCACTCGAAGCTGCCCGGGCCGGGCGCCTTCGAGGGGCCGGTCTACAAGCTCGCCGTGAACGGGATCGAAATCGGCTATCGGCAGTTCGGCCGCGGGCCCGATCTGATCATGGTCACCGGCGACACCGCGCCGATGAGCCTCTGGCTGCCCTACCTGCTGCGGCCGCTGGCGCAGGACTTCAGGGTGACGATCTTCGACAACCGCGGCGTCGGTTACTCGACCGACGACCTCTCGCGGCCGATCACGGTGCCGCTGATGGCGCGCGACACCGGCGAACTGATCGAAGCTCTGGGACTGCAGAAACCGACTCTGGTCGGCTGGTCGATGGGCGGTGAGATCGGCTTGACCCTGGCCGAGCAGAAGCCAACGATGTTGAGCGCGCTGGTGACGACCGGCGGCGATGCGGGCAGCGCCCACACGGTGCCGCCGCCCGCGGGCCTGGTCCGCAAGCTGGCCGACCCGAAGACCGGCGTGAAGGTGTTCCTCGAACTGCTCTTCCCGCCGACCCCGGCCGGTGGCGCCGCCACCGCGCGCTTCGTCCGCGGCTACGAATCGATCCCGCAGGAGAAGGTCTCGCCGCGCACGCTGAAGCGCCAGGAAACGGCCGAGGAAGCCTTCCTCCGCTACGACGCCACCTGGCGCGGCCTACCCGGGATCACGACGCCGACGCTCCTCACCAACGGCGCCGTCGACCGCGGCGTGCCGCCGGTCAACGCGCGCCGCATCCACGCTCGCATCCCCAAGTCGCAGATCTCGATCTACCCCGGTGCCGCCCACGGGATGGCCTTCCAGGACGCCGAACGCTTCGCCGCCCAGGTCGCCGCGTTCAGCGCTGTGGCGAGAGCAGGCGCCGCAACCGGCTGAGCGCCGCCGGCCGCCGCGGGTCGGTGCCGTCGAGGCGCGCGACCAGGGCCCGGCAGGCCTCGACGTCGTCCTCGCCGGAGGGGTTGCGCAGCCACGCCGCGAGGAGGTCGGCGGAGCCGAAGGCGAGGATCGCCTCGCGCAGGCCGTCGTCCAACCGTTGGCGCGCCTCGACCACCAGCGGCGCTTCCGAGCCGGGGAGCAGGGGTCCGGGATAGCGGGCCAGCGCCTCGCCGATCCGCCCGGCGGCGAGCAGTTCCTCGACCTCGGACCGGTCGTCGCTCAGTTCGAGCGTGAGCCGGTAGGGGTTGGCGGCGATCGCCCCGGGCAGCGCCCGCCGCAGCCGCGAGAGCTCGGCCCGCGCGGTGACCGGCTTGCCGAACTCGCCGTAGAGCTGCAGCGCCAGTCGCTCGGCGCCGAGCCCCTCGGGGGCGAGCGCCAGCAGGCAGAGGATCTCGCTGTGGCGACGGGAGAGGGCAACGCTCCGACCGCCGTCGGCGACCAGCGCCTCGTCGCGCCCGAGCAGGCTCGCGCGCAGCGGCTCGGCACCGGCGCCGCCGGCGGGCAGCGAGCGCCCGGCCTTCCATATAAGGAAGCCGCTTGGGTCGCCGTCGGGGGCGGCGCGATCGCCGAGCGGTTCGGCGATCAGCGAGAGCCCGAGCTCGCGCCCGACCTCGCCGCCCTCGTGCGGGATCTCCAGTCGCCGTCCCCGCAGCTCCGGGTCGGCGGACTCGATGATCCGCCCGCCGCTCGTGCCGAGCGCGATCGCCCCGCCGCCCGCCGTGCCGCGCCCACCAGCGCCGGTGCCTCCCCGCAGTCGCTCCCCGTAGCGCTCGCGCAGCGCCGCCGCCCGCTCGGCGCTCGCCACCCGCAGCTCCGCCTCGATCATCCGCGCCGCCGCCTCGACCAGCGCCAGGCTGTGCGGGTGGGCGGTCGCCAGCTCGCCGGAGAGGTCGAGGACGCCGATCGTCTCGCCGGTCTCCGGGTCGCGCACCGGCGCCGCGCTGCACGTCCATTCGTGCACGGCGACGGCGAAGTGCTCGGCGGAGAAGACCTGCAGCGAGTGGCCGGCGGCGAGCGCCGTCCCCATCGCGTTCGTCCCGGCGGAGTCCTCGCTCCAGCGCGAGCCGCGCTCGAGGTGGATCGAGGTCGCCTCCTCCAGCACCCCCGGCTCGCCGTCGATCCAAAGCATCGTCCCGTCGGCGTCGCAGACCAGGACCACCTGCTGGCCGGCAGCGCCGACGTCGGCGAGCAGCTCGCGCAGGATCGGCTCCGCCACCCGCAGCGGTGAGCGCTCCCAGCGCGCCGCCGCCTCGGCCGCCGAGATCACCAGCGGCGCCGGCCCGCCCAGCGGGTCGACCTGGGCGCGGGCGCTCCGCCGCCAGGACTGGTCGATCACCTCGCGCACCTCCGGCTGGGCGGTGGCGCCGGCGAGCCCACGCTCGTGGGCACGACGCAGCGTCCGCGCCCACTGGCGACGGTCGGTGCCGGCGTCGATCGCGACCCACTGCGAAGCGGCCAAGCTTCCTCCTCTTCCCCGAGACAGGAATACCCATGCTACGCCGTTGCAACCCCCGGCGATCTAGCTTCGGAGCAAGGGATGAAGCGCCCCCTGGCCTCTTGGCCGCGGGGCCGAGACGAGGAGGGTTGAAACGTGGCAACCGAGATCAAGATCGACGAGGGCGCGCGCCGCTTCGCCGCCGCCGAGCAACGGATGCTGATCGGCTCCGACTGGGTGGAGGCCGCCGACGGCCGCACCTTCGAGGTGTACGACCCTTCCACCGGCGACGTGTTGGGACACGTGGCTCGCGGCGGCTCGGAGGACATCGACCGCGCCGTGAAGACCGCCCGCGCCGCCTTCGACTCGGGCCCGTGGAAGGACATGACCGCGAGCGAGCGCGGCCGCGCCATGCACCGCCTCGGCGACCTGATCCTCGAGCACGGCGACGAGCTGGCGACGCTCGAGGCGCTCGACAACGGCAAGCCGCTCGGCGTCGCCCGGGTCGCCGACGTCCCGCTCGCCGCCGACCTCTTCCATTACATGTCGGGCTGGGCGACGAAGAACACCGGCTCGACCCTCTCGCTGAACGTCCCCTACATGCCGGGGGCGAAGTTCCACGCCTACACGCTGCACGAACCGGTCGGCGTCGTCGGCCAGATCATCCCCTGGAACTTCCCGCTGCTGATGGCGGCCTGGAAGCTCGGGCCGGCGCTGGCCTGCGGCTGCACGGTGGTGCTGAAGCCGGCCGAGCAGACGCCGCTCTCGGCGCTGAAACTGGGCGAGCTGATCCTCGAGGCGGGGATCCCGGCGGGCGTCGTCAACATCGTCACCGGCTTCGGCGAGGAGACCGGCGCACCGCTGGCCGCCCACGACGAAGTCGACAAGATCGCCTTCACCGGCTCGACCGAGGTCGGCAAGATGATCGTCCAGGCGGCGGCCGGGAACCTGAAGAAGGTCTCGCTCGAGCTGGGCGGCAAGTCGCCCAACGTCGTCTTCGCCGACGCCGACCTGGAAGAGTCGATTCCCGGGGCGGCGAACGCGATCTTCTTCAACCACGGCCAGTGCTGCTGCGCCGGGTCGCGCCTCTTCGCCGAGGAGTCGATCTACGACGAGGTCGTCGCCGGCGTCGCCGACCACGCCAAGAACATCAAGGTCGGCTCCGGCCTCGACCCGCAGACGGAGATGGGCCCGCTGGTCTCGACCGAGCAGCTCGAACGCGTCTGCGGCTTCCTCGACTCAGGGCAGGCGGACGGCGCCGAGACGGTGGTCGGCGGCGGTCGGGTCGGTGACTCGGGCTACTTCGTCGAACCGACCGTGCTGGCCGGGACGAACCCGCAGATGAAAGTCGAGGCGGAGGAGATCTTCGGCCCGGTGGTCACGGTGAAGCCCTTCAAGAGCACCGACGAACTGGTCCCGAACGCGAACCAGAGCATCTACGGCCTCGCCGCCGGCGTCTGGACGAACGACATCAAAAAGGCCCACCGCACCGCCGCCGAGCTGAAGGCGGGAACGGTGTGGATCAACTGTTACAACGTCTTCGACGCGGCGATGCCGTTCGGCGGCTACAAGGAGTCGGGTTGGGGGCGCGAGATGGGCGAGGAGGCGCTCGAGCTCTACACCGAGGTGAAGGCGGTCTGCGCCCAGATCTAGCGCGGACGAGAGGGCCGGCGGCGCCCCGGATTCAGTCGCCGCCGGCCTCCGCCTCGCCTGCCTCGGCCGGGCGTAGGCCCTCGTCCGGGTAGACCGGGCGTAGGCCCTCGTCCGGGTAGAGGCGGAAGCCGGGGATCTTGTTGTGGGGGAAGCGTTCGTAGAGCGACATCGCCCGGTCCGAGGAGAGCAGGTCGAGGCGCAGGACGCCGCTCTCGACCAGGGTCCGCTCGACCAGCGCCCTGCCGATCCCGTGGCCGCGCGCCTCGCGACCGCCTGCGAGAAGCCGATCGGCTCGCCGTCCTCGAGCGCGACCAGCGCCGTCACGCCGGGATTGGTCATCGCCCGCCCGGCCCGGCCTGGGTTGGCGGCGAAGGTGATCCAGCCCTCCGACTTACAGAGCGCGAGGAGGTAGTCCAGGTACCGCGGTTGGTAGGGGACGATCTCCATCCCCACCACTGTGCCATTCGACGACCTCGCGCAGCGCCGCGGCCACCCGCGGGTCGAACTGGGAGCCGGCGCAGCGGTCGACCTCTTCCAGCGCCCGGGCCCGCAGCATCGCGACGCTGTAGGGGCGGTCGCTGACCATCGCGTCGAAGGCGTCGCAGGCGAAGACGATGCGCGAGCCGAGCGGGATCGCCTCGCCCGCCAGCCCGTCCGGATAGCCGGCGCCGTCCCAGCGCTCGTGGCTGGAGCGGACCAGGCGGGCGATCGGCACCAGGGCCGGCGCCGCGGCGATGATCCGCTCGGCGATCAGCGTGTGCTTGCGGATGAACTCCCACTCGGCAGGGTCGAGCGGCCCCGGTTTGGAGAGGATCGCGTCGGGGATCGCCATCTTGCCGACGTCGTGGAGCTCGGCGGCGCGGAAGACCTCGTCGCGCTCCTCGGCGCCGACGCCGAGGTGGTCGGCGACCGCGACCGCGAGCTCGGCGACGCCGCAGAGGTGCTGGTGGAGGTCGGGTTCCGCCTCGCGCAGGGCGGTGAGGAGGACGTCGGTCGACTGCGCCCCGGCCGAGGCCCGTTCGCGGCTCTTGTTCGCGTACATCCGCCGGTCGGCGAGGGTCAGCGCCGCCTCGCGGGTCTGCGCCTCGACCGGGATCAGGACGCTGCCCTGGGCGGCGGTGACGACGAAGCCGTCGCCGTGCTCGCCGAGCGAGGCGGTCGCCCCGGCGACCAGGCCGTCGACCTGGGCGGCGCTGCACTCGGCCAGCAGGCAGAACTCGTCGCCGCCCAGCCGGTAGGCGCCGCCGCGGCCGTCGACGAAGCCCGAGAGGCGCTCACCGAGACGGGCCAGCAGCGCGTCGCCGGCCGGGTGGCCGTAGGCGTCGTTGTAGGCCTTGAAGCCGTCGAGGTCGAAGACGACCATCAGGCAGACCTCGCCCGGGCGGCGGGTGCGGCCCACCGCGTGGTCGAGCTCGGCGAGCAGCAGGCGGCGGTTGCCGAGCCCGGTCAGCGGGTCGGTCAGCGCCTCGTGGGTGGTGGCGACGAGGTTCGCCCGGTTGTCGCGGAAGGCGAGCGTCATCCGCAGGACCACGGCGAGCAGGGTGACCAGCGAGAGGATCGCCGCCGCGGGCGGCACGTGGGTGAACCGTTCCGCCGCCTGGATGCCGATCGCGATCAACGCCCCGGTGGCCGGGATGGCGATCTCCCGGGTGCCTGTCCGGTCGAGGCCCGACACCGGCGGCAGGGTCGAGGGCCGCAGCCAGGCGGCCGTCGCGATCAGGATCGCGCCCAGCGGCCAGGCGGCGTCGAGCAGTCCGCCTTCGACGTAGGTGCCGTCCGCCGACTGCAGCAGGAAGGTGCCGTCGGAGATCGCCAGCACGACCATCCCGGCGACGAACAGGGTCCAGCGGGTGCCGAGCCGGAACCCGTCCAGCGCCCAGGCGGTCGCGATCAGCGCCAGCAGGGCGACGTCGCCGATCGGGTAGGCGAGGTTGGTGGCGACGGCGAGCGTGTCGTCCGGCCTGGTCCCGGCGTCGACGATCGGGTTCAGGGCGAGCGCCGCGGCCAGGGCGGCGATCGCGGCGCCGACGATCAACCCGTCGATCCAGCGGGCGGCGCTGAAGGAGTCGAGGCGACGGCGGGCGAGGACGATCAACCCGGCGTAGGCGATCGGGTAGAAGAGCAGGTAGCCGGCGTCGGCAGGGGAGGGGACCGGAACCGAGCTCTGGTCCGTGAGCACGAGCCCGTAATAGATTTCGCCGGCCGCCCAGACGGCCAGCGCCAGCCCGATCAGACCCCAGGCGAGGCGCTCCTTCTCGATCAGCACCACGCGCGCCAGACAAGCGGCCGAGGCGCCGACCATGATGGCGTAGTAGACGCAGTCCTGGACCGTCACACATGTCACATCGGCAGTACTGCAGCGTTCCCAAAGCCCCGTGGCCGAAGATCGGGAATTCCTGACCGTGGCCTCTGGACTGGAGCTACAGCCGCATTTCAAATAGGATGCCCCGCTTCCGGTCCCGGAACCCCTGCCCCGGACTTCCATGCGTAGATCAACCCTTGCCATCCTCCTCGTACTCGCCCTCGGGCTGGCCCTGCTGGCCGGCTGCGGCGGCAAGAAGTCGAGTTCCTCGAGCGCCTCGACCACGGGCGGCGAAGGCGAAG
>MKSH01000139.1:9349-10456 GCA_001898095.1 Solirubrobacterales bacterium 70-9
CGTACTTCGAAAACGACGAACCGGAAAACGGGGAAGGCTTCGAGAGCGCCGTCGGCTACGCGATCGGCGAACAGCTCGGTTACCCGAAAGCGAAGATCAAGTGGACGGTCGAGCCGTTCGACTCCTCCTACGCGCCGGGCCCGAAGAACTTCGACTTCGACGTCAACGAGATCTCGATCACGCCGACCCGCGAAAAGGCCGTCGACTTCTCGGTGCCCTACTACTCGGCGAACCAGGCGGTAGTCGCGCTGGAAGGCTCGGAAGCGGCGAAGGCGAAATCGCTGGCCGAACTGAAGGACACCAAGATCGGCGTCCAGATCAACACCACCAGCCTCTCGACCGTGAACGAAGAAATCGAACCGTCGAGCAAACCGGAAGTCTTCAACAGCTCCGGCGACGTCGTTACGGCGCTGAAGAACGGCCAGGTCGAAGCGGTGGTGGTCGACCTGCCGACGGCCCTGTACCTGACCGCCGCGCAGGTCGAAAACGCGACCATCGTCGGCCAGTTCGGCAAAGCCGAAGGCGAAGAATGGGGCGCCCTGCTGGCGAAAGGATCGCCGCTGACCGCCTGCGTCTCGGGGGCGATCGAAGCGCTCGAAGAATCGGGCGAACTTGAAAAGATCACGCAGCGGTGGATGAGCCAGGCCGCGGAAGCACCGCAGCTCCACTAAGCCGCCGACTCGAACGCGCGGCGGCCAGGCGCGCGGCCGATCGCCGCAACGCGCTGATCGCGGCGCTCTCCTCGGTGGTCGTGATCGGTGGCCTCGCGGCGCTGATCCTCACCAGCCCCGGCTGGCCGACGGTCCGCGAAACCTTCTTCAGCTGGAGCGAATTCAAGAACGCCTTCCCCGAAGTCCTCGACGGCTTCTGGCTCGACGTCAAGGTCTTCATGGTGGTCGAGGTGGCGGTGCTGGTCATCGCCCTGGGGATCGCGCTGATCCGGGTGAACAGGTCGCCCGGCCTCTTCCCTGTGCGGATGCTGGCGACCGTCTGGGTCGACGTCTTCCGCGGCGTGCCGACCGTGCTGCTCGTCTACCTGATCGGCTTCGGCATCCCGGCGCTGGAACTCGAAGGGCTGCCGACCAGCCCGGTCGTGCTCGGCGGGAT
>MKSH01000139.1:10715-11525 GCA_001898095.1 Solirubrobacterales bacterium 70-9
AACTCCTACTATCGTTATTTCGAACCAATCACGCTCGTCGGTTTGTTTTTCCTGATAATCACCGTTCCGGCTGTCATTATACTGAGGCGATTGGAAAAACAGCATTCAAGGTTCGGTTGATCCTTGATCGTGACGGTCGAAGGTCTTCCTCTTCGGGAATAATTTTTTTGAGGGGGTCGAGGCGGTGCACAAGGGCACCTCCTATCACGGCGAGCACGAAGCCATCATCGACCGTGCGCTGTGGGACAAGTTCATGCTATTCTGCGGACAAGCCCATGCCAGCGTGCCGCCAAGCCCTGCGCTCCGGTGAAGGCGGTTAACCGGCTTCGGCTACCTCTTTCGCCAGTCTGGCCAGTCTCAACCGTGGGTCTTGGCGTCAGGCTCCTGCTTCTCGGCATCCATGATCTGCTGAGCCGCCCTTGTGGTCGCATCGCTTTTCTTTTCGCTGCCGGTGGGCTTCAGCTTGAAAACGCCTTCGGGTAAGTCCTTCAAGATCATGTCTCCAAAACAAAAAAGGCCGGGACTCGCCCGACCTTCTCCTGTTCGCCTCGACGGCCCGTGCCAGTACATCCGTGGTCAAAGGCCAGAGGCGAAAATCCGTTAGGCAGCCTGCAGGTTCTCGGCTGCGCTCTTGCCGTTGCGGCGGTCCTGCACGATGTCGAAGCTGACCTTCTGGCCTTCCACGAGGGTGTGCATGCCGGAGCGCTCGACAGCCGAGATATGGACGAACACGTCCGGCTGGCCGTTGCCCACCTCGATGAAGCCGAAGCCCTTGGTGCTGTTGAAAAACTTCACGGTTCCAGTGCTCAT
>MKSH01000140.1:0-1829 GCA_001898095.1 Solirubrobacterales bacterium 70-9
GCATCCGCTGGCCTGCAAGGATGCGCAGGGCCGGCTGCGCGTCGCGGCGGCGACCACGGTCGGCGAAGGCGGCTTCGAGCGCACCGAGCGCCTGATCGACGCCGGCGTCGACCTGATCGTGGTGGATACCGCGCACGGCCATTCCAGCCGCGTGCTCGAAGCGGTCAACCGCATCAAGCGGCTGTCGAACGCGGTGCGGGTGATCGCCGGCAACATCGCCACCACGGAAGGCGCGCAGGCGCTGATCGATTCCGGCGCCGACGCCATCAAGGTCGGCATCGGCCCGGGTTCGATCTGCACCACCCGCATCGTGGCCGGCGTCGGGGTGCCGCAACTCACCGCCATCATGGACGCGGTCGATGCGGCGCGTAAGGCCGACGTGCCTGTGATCGCCGACGGCGGCATCAAGTCTTCCGGCGATCTCGCCAAGGCGCTCGCCGCCGGCGCGGACATCGTCATGGTCGGCTCGCTGCTTGCGGGCACCGACGAAACGCCGGGCGAGGTGTATCTGTGGCAGGGCCGTTCATATAAGGCCTATCGCGGCATGGGGTCGGTCGGGGCGATGTCGCGCGGCTCCGCCGACCGCTATTTTCAGCAGGACATCAAGGATACGCTGAAACTCGTGCCCGAGGGGATCGAGGGGCAGGTGCCCTACAAGGGGCCGGTCGGCAACGTCATGCACCAGCTCGCCGGCGGCTTGCGCGCGGCCATGGGGTATGTCGGCGCGCGCAACATCGCCGAATTCCACGATAAGGCGCGGTTCGTGCGCATCACCGGCGCGGGCTTGCGTGAAAGCCATGTCCACGATGTCACGATCACGCGGGAAAGCCCGAACTATTCCGGCACCGCCTGACGACGATCGCCCAAATTGAGCCGCACAGCGGCGCCAAAACGCGATACTGTCCGTATTGTACAACCCAGGTTTGGGGCCGCTGCATCGTTTCCCTGGAATGACATCACGGTTCCATTCGGACGAGAATTTGGAACATGATCGATTGGACGGACGACAGGCTGGCGGCGCTTTCGGATTCCGACCTGAAAAATCTGCTCGCCAATGCGGAGCGGAAGTCAGTTGATGATCTCGTCGCGCGATGCCAGGCCGAACTCGAGAAGCGCAATGCATTGAAGCCGCGCAAGGCCGCAAAGCCGCGCACCGAGCTGAAGGATTTCGAGCGCGACATGTCGGCGCAGCTTGCAGGCGTCGGCCGGCGCATGGCGGAGAAATACGATTTGTCGGAGGAGACCGCGAAGGCGAAATCGGCGGGCGTGAAGGGTTTTCGCGCGCACAAGCTCGTCGGCAGCGATGGGCAGGCCAAGCTCGGAGGATTGCAGCGCGCGGGTTTCGTTGCCATCGATCGCTATATCTCCTATCGGCGCGGCAACGATATCGTTTCACTCGGCGTATTCCTGCCCAAGGATCAGGATATTTCGGAACACAAGTTCTTCGTGATCGCGCCGCAGTCGATGCTCGACCGCGCCGAGCCGGTCGATGCCATCCGCGACAATCACGGGCAGAAGCAGTCCGCCGACGGCGGCCTCGTGTTCGATGATCTGGAGAGCGCAACGGCCGCTTTCGACAAGGTTCTGGCCAGGATCATGGCTTGATGGGTTGTTTCGCCGCCGGAAAACGGGGCTAATAAATGTCTGTTCAAATGGTACTGCTCCCGGTGTTCGTGCTCATCGGGCTCGCGTTCGCGTTGCTGTTGGGGATGGCGGTCGCGCGGACGCGGTCTTTGAGGTCCGGCGAGACCCGGTTCAAGGACATCGCGCTTCGCGAACCGAACTGGTCGCTGCGCGCCACCCAGATCGCGAACTGCTTCAGCAACCAG
>MKSH01000140.1:2069-6792 GCA_001898095.1 Solirubrobacterales bacterium 70-9
AGGGAGCCAACAAGAGCTTCGGGGACTTTCAGGCGCTTGACGACGTATCGATCGAGGTCCCGGACGGTTCGCTGACCGCCCTGCTCGGTCCTTCCGGCAGCGGCAAGTCGACGCTCCTGCGGGCGATCGCCGGGCTGGAGACGCTGGACACCGGCCGGGTGCTGATCGACGGCGAGGACGTCTCGCGGAAGCCGACCCAGAAGCGCGAAGTCGGCTTCGTCTTCCAGCACTACGCCGCTTTCAAGCACATGACCGTGTACGAGAACGTCGGCTTCGGGCTGAAGATCCGCAAGTGGAAGAAGGACAAGATCCGCAAGCGGGTCGACGAGTTGCTGAACCTGGTGCAGCTGCCGGGGCTGGCCGACCGCTATCCATCGCAGCTGTCCGGTGGGCAGCGGCAGCGGATGGCGCTGGCCCGGGCGCTGGCGGTGCAGCCGCAGGTGCTGCTGCTGGACGAGCCGTTCGGCGCGCTCGACGCGAAGGTCCGCAAGGACCTGCGCACCTGGCTGCGCAATCTCCACGAGGAGATGAACGTGACGACGATCTTCGTCACCCATGACCAGGAGGAGGCGATGGACGTCGCCGGCCAGCTGGTGGTGATGAATCAGGGACGGGTCGAGCAGTCGGGCAGCGCCGACGACCTCTACGACAAGCCCGCCAACGAGTTCGTGATGAGCTTCGTCGGCGAGGTCAACCGGCTCGGCGACACCTACGTGCGGCCGCACGACATCGAAGTGGTGCGCGACCGCGACGACTCGACCGAGGAGGCGATGGTCCGGCGGATCGTCGCGCTCGGGTTCGAGATCCGGGTCGAGCTCGTGCTCGGCGACGGCACCGAGGTCTGGGCGCAGCTGACCCGCGGCGAAGCCCAGCGGCTGGAGCTGCGCGAGGGCCAGATCGCCTACCTGCGCCCGGTCCACGCGAAAAGCTTCAACGGCTCGTCGCCGTCCAACACTCCTGGGGCCTCGACTCCCCAGGAGCCCACGGACGGAGGCGATGCGGAGGTTTCCGCAGCCGCTTGAAGAGGCGACGGGCGGGGCGCGCTTTGCCGGGTGGCGCCCTGCCCAATTCGCCGCTGCAGCGGGATTGTGGCCGATCCCGCGACGCCGCGCTCGGATTCCTGCGGCCGGTCGTGCGTTCGCACTTTGCCGTGCTATGTACGGCTAACTGCGAACGCATCGGGCGGTGATAGGAAAGACCGTCTGGCGATCCTCCGAGGCCGTGATATCTTGATTTAGTCGCTCAAGAAACTACGGAAAGGAGCGCAGCAGAGATGGCAAAGAAGGTCTCACGGACCACCTTCACCTCTCGGGGTCGGATCGCAGGGTTGATCCGCGACGAAGCTCCGGCGGGCACCGGCCAGAACCGGACCACCCGCTCCGCCAATCGAGACGACTCGCAGGGCAACGTCGACGACGCGATCTTCCATCGCGCCCGCCTCGTGCTCGGCGAGAACCTGCCTCGCCCCGGCCGCTAGGTCGGGGGGTCCAGGGCAAGGGACATCCCTTGAGTGGCCGGGCGGGATGGCCCCTCTCTCACGAACAGCGTGGAGGTTCGTTCGGGGGCCATCCCGCCCGGGCTCACGAAGGCGTGGAAAGGGCCGCCCCGATCAGGGCGCGGCCCTCTCTTCGGCTGCGGATCGGCGGCTAGGACTTGCCGCCCGAGCCCTTCGTCGAGGTGGTTTCTTCTTCCGGTTCTTCCGCCTGCGGGTAGGCCTGGACCGAGAGGTTCCAGGATTTCAGCGAAAAGAGCAGGCTCGAAGCACCGGCGTACTGGACCGCGATGGTGTGCCCGCCCTTGCCCAGGACGGTGGTCTGGGAGATCGTGTGGACGAGAGCGGCGGCCGGTTTCGTCGCCGAGGCGCCTTCCAGGGTCGCCGGGGCGAACGCCACTTTGCCCGTGCTCTGGCCGTCGACCAGGATCTGCACGGGGCAGTTCTGATCGGCGGTCGGGGGTTTCGTGGTCGAGCCGTTGGTGCAGCTCGCGGTGCCCGAGAAGGTGATCACCGCCGAGCTCACGTTGGCCTTGGTCGCGAACGAGGTGAACGCGGTCGGGATGTAGCCCGCCGTGATCGTGCTGACCGAGTACAGCGAGGTGCCCGCGGCGATGCCGACGACCGGCGGCAGCGGCGCCGTTTTTTTCGCCACGTAGGTGTTGGCGGCGGCTTTCTTGGTCAGGTAGTTGGCCGCTTTGGCGTTGGCCTGCTTCTTGGTGACGTAGGTCTTCGCGGCTTTCTGGTTGGTGACGAATTTCTTCGACGCCGCCTGCGGCGTCAGGAAGTTCGCCGCGATCGACGGCGCCACCGTAACCGAGAGGGCGACCACGGCCGCCAGCACGATGACGGTCGCCGCTCGAGGGGTTGACAGCCTCTTCTTCAACAACTGTTCCTCACTTTCGTGGCCGTGCCGGGCGGCCTTTCTTGACAATGCTCGTCAATAAACTACATAAAGTGATAGCGTAAGGCGACCAAGTTGGTCAAGAAATACGCTCCCATCCCGGCAAGAGAGGAACACACCGAATGAGAATCAAGACCCTCGCCATCACGGCGCTGGCCCTGGTGGGCTTGGCCGTGCCGGCGTCGGCCGGTGCGAAGACCACCCTGATCGGGTCGGGCTCCGTAGCCGCGCAGCCTGTCCTGCAGGCGCTGTTCAAGACCTACGAAACGCAGGTCAACAAGAACATCAAGTTCACCTACACGGCAGACGGCGGCAACGCCGGCATCAAAGACGTGCAGAACGGCACCAGCCAGTTCGCCGGGCAGGCACGCACCCCACTCCCCAGCGACGCCGGGACCACCTACATCAAGCTGTACCTGGACGGGCTCTGCATCGACGTCAATCCGAAGAACAAGCTGACCAACATCAGCATCCAGAATCTCCACGACATCTACCGGGGGATCCTCACCAGCTGGAGCCAGATCGGCGGTTCCGGGCTGGAGACGACGATCGACCCGGTCGGCCGTGACACCAACGGAGGGCCCTACACCTTCTTCCTCCAGTCGGTGCTGAACAACGAACCGCCTGCGTCGAACGTGAACGCGCTGACCGCCGACGGCCTGGTAGTCAACGCGGTCAAGCAGGATCCGAACGCGATCGGCTACGCCGGTCTGGCCTGGCAGAAAAAGGGCCTCAAGCCGGTCAAGGTGGAAGGCAAGACCTGCGAAGCGAAAAACATCAGCGTCGAACCGCTGAAGTACCCGCTGTCGCGGTACATCTTCATCGTCCTGCCGACGGAAAATCCGTCCCCGGCGGTGCAGAAGTTCGTCGACTGGGCGCGCACCAGCCCCCTCGCCGGCGAAACGATCAACAAGGCCGGCGGCGTCGCCGCTTTCAACAAGAAGAAGTAAGGCCAGGGGTTGGAAGAAGAGTTCCAACCGGAGTACGGCCCGAGATGGTCGGACCAGCGCGTCGAGTGGATGCTCGGCGCGCTGGTGCTTGCCATGGTGGCGTTGCTGCTGGCGCTGATCGTCACCGTCTTCGTCAACGGCTGGCCGTCCTTCGCGCACAACGGCCTCTCCTGGTTCGGTCCCGGCGGCAACGTCGACGACCAGCTGAGTGAAATCTCCCAGTCGGCCGAAACCGGCGCCGGCTACGTCTACACCTTCCACGCCTGGCCGCTGATCTGGTCGACGATCCTGATCTGCGGCGGGGCGGTCGTCCTGAGCCTGTTCACGGCTCTCTTCATCTCCGTCTTCCTGATCGAGTTCGCGCCGACCTGGATGAGCAACATCCTGCGCCCGGTGGTCCGCTTCCTGGCCAGCGTCCCCTCGGTGATCTACGGCCTGCTCGGCGTGCTCGTGCTGGTCCCGTTCATCGGCAACCACCTGATCACCGAGGAGCAGAAGTCCTCGGTCGCCGGGATCATCTCGCTGACCGGCTACTCGCTGATGGCCGCGGTGCTGATCCTCACGGTGATGATCGCGCCGCTGATGGTCTCGATCTTCACCGACGCCCTGGCCTCAGTGAAAGCCGGCTGGCTCGAGGGCTCGCTGGCGCTGGGGGTGAACCGCTGGCGCACGATCTGGAAGATCGGCGTGCGCGCCGCCCGCCCGGCGATCGTCGCCGGCACCGTCCTCGCCCTCGCCCGGGCGATCGGCGAGTCGGTGATGCTGGCGATGATCTCCGGCTCCACCGCCTTCGCGCCGAACCCGGCCGACGGCCTGATCTTCATCTACGAGCCCTCGCGCCCGCTGGCGCCGACGATCGTGAAGAGCATCGACCAGCTGAGCTCGCCGCCGGCGAAAGCGACGCTGTTCGCGATCGCCGCCTTCCTCCTCTTCTCCGCCGCGATGTTCTCGCTGGTCGGCTGGGCGACCCGGCGGGCGATGAGCCGGTACGGAGCGCCGTGATGGCGCAGTCGACCGGCGATCAGCACTCGACCGTCGAGCAGCAGGCCGAGCTCGAGACCGGCTTCCCCGGCGGCGTCGTCCCGCCCGAGCAGGGCAACCAGCCGCCGACCAAGGCGGTCGAGGGCAGCAGCACCTGGAGCCTGATCGACCGCATCGGCCTCGCCTTCTGCTGGTTCCTCGGCCTGCTCTTCTGCGCGATCGCGGCGGCGATCGTCATCTACCTGCTGATTCAGGGGATCCAATACCTGAAGCTCGACCAGCTCACCACCCCGGCCGCCTCCGGCTTCACCGAAGGCGAAACCGGAGGGTTCTCCGATGCCTTCATCGGCACCTTGATCCTCGGCGTCGTGGGGATCTCGATGGCGCTGCCGATCG
>MKSH01000140.1:6805-12321 GCA_001898095.1 Solirubrobacterales bacterium 70-9
ATCGCCGGCATCCCCTCGATCGTACTCGCCCTGTTCGGCACGGTGATCTTCACCAGCACCGCGCTCGGCTTCCTCAGCCGCACGAGCGAAGGGGTCGTCTTCGGCCGCTCCTTCTTCGCCGCCTCCTCGATGCTGGCGCTGGAGGCGCTGCCGCTGGTCGTCGCCTCGACCCGCGAGGGGCTGAACGCGATCCCCCGCCACGTCCGCGAGGCCTCCTACGCGGTCGGCAAGACGAAGGCGGCCACCACGCGGCGGATCCTGCTGCCGACCGCCCGACCGCAGATCGCCACCGGCGGGATGTTGGGGCTCGGTCGGATCATCGGCGATACCGCGATCATCCTCGTACTCCTCGGCGCGACCCAGAACTTCGCCCCGGTCGAAGGCGCGCCCTTCCCGCTCGACTACCTGCGCGGGGCCGGCACCTCGCTGACCAACTTCGTCTACGAGGCCTCGCCGACCGGCAACCTGAACCAGCCGGAGAAAGCCTATGCGGCGGCCTTCGTCCTGCTGATGTTGGTGCTGGCGCTGAACGCCGGGACCGACCTCGTCCATCGCCGCGCCAAAAGGGTAGGAACGTGGAGTCACTGAGCGCCCCGCCGCCGATCCGTCGGCTCGACCCGCAGGATCCGACCCCGGCCCAGGAGGCCGCCCCGGCGACGGGGACGAACTTCGTCGCCGCCAAACGGTCGATCGCGGCGCCGCAGTTCTCGATCCGGCGGATGGAGGTCGACAAGGTCTCGATCCACTACGGCGCCAAAGAAGCCGTGAAAAGCGTGTCGCTGCCGATCCGTCAGGGCGAGGTGCTGTCGCTGATCGGGCCGTCGGGCTGCGGCAAGACGACCCTGTTGCGTTCGCTGAACCGGCTCACCGAGCTCACCGCGGCGGCGAAACTGACCGGCTCGATCCGGCTCGACGACGTCGACATCCGGCTGATCGAGCCGACCCTGCTGCGGCGCCGGGTGACGATGGTCTTCCAGCAGCCGAACCCCTTCCCAATGTCGATCTTCGACAACATCGCCTACGTCCTGCGCGAGCAGGGGTCGCGGCGGGTGAAGAAAAAGCCCCTCGAGCCGCAGGTGCACTCGGCGCTGCAGCGAGCGGGGCTCTTCGAGGAGGTCAAAGACAACCTCAAGCATCCGGCGCTGCGGCTCTCCGGCGGGCAGCAGCAGCGGCTCTGCATCGCGCGGGCGCTGGCCGCCGAACCGGAGGTGCTGCTGCTGGACGAGCCCTGCTCGGCGCTCGACCCGCAGTCGACCGCGGTGATCGAGGACCTGATCGTGAAACTGCGCGACGACGTCGCCGTCGTGATCGTCACCCACAACCTGCAGCAGGCCTATCGGATCGCCGACCACGTCGCCTTCATGTACCTCGGCGACCTGGTCGAGTACAACAGCGCGACCCGGCTCTTCAACTCGCCCACCCAGGAGCGCACGCGGGAGTACGTCAGCGGTGCGTTCGGTTAGGGACACGGTGGCGGTCGCGACCTGCATCTGCCTGCTCGGCGTCGGCGCCGCGGGCTGCTCGACCACGCAGGAAAAGGCCGCCGCGCAGAAGGCGAAATCCGAACACATCCTCAAAGCACGCGCCAAACGCGAAGCGGCCAAGAAACGCGCCCGAGCAAAGCACCACGACCACGGTCGACGGGCCGAAAAGCGCTGATATGAAGCGCTTTTCGGCCCATCAACGGGAGGGGATGAAGTGAGCGACGAGCGGCCGCTGGAGAAACCGCAGGGGCTCGAGCCCTGCGAAGAGTGCGGGGCGCCGATGGACCCCCAGCAGCGCTACTGCGTCGAATGCGCGGCGCGGCGCGGCAACGGCTCCAACCCGGCCTCGCGCTACTTCGCCGCGATGAGCAAAAAATCGCGCCGTCCGCTGACCAAATCGCAAGCGAAGCCGGCGGGCGGCGGGAGCCGCGCGGCCGCGGTGGGCTTCTTCGCGCTGCTGCCGATCGCGGTGGCGCTCGGCGTCGTGGTCGGGCGCAGCGGCGGCTCCGGCGACTCGAACGAACAGGCGCTGCTGAGAGCGCTGCACCAGGCCGAACGGCAGCAGGTCGCGGCGGCGCCGGTGGAAGAAACCCCGGTCGCCACCGAAACCACGAAAAAAGCCTCGAAAGAAACCGGCAAAGGCAAAAAATCGTCGGCGAAAAAGAACGCCAAGAAGGCCGAAAACAGCAGCCACGGCAAGGTCCTGGCGAAGACGAAGAACGGCACCGTCCACGAAGTCACGGGTTACGAACCGACCAAGGAAACCGAAGAAGCGGACACCAAACTGGTCGAAGAAAACCCCGCACAGACGGGCGAAAACTACATCAAAGCTCAGCAGAATCTGCCTGATGTGACGGTGGTCGGCGGCGAAGGGACCAGTACCCCAGAATCCTCGACGCCGGGGGTCGAACCGTGAGCGACCAGCCGCCCTCGGAGTCGACGAAATTGCCGCCGCCGGTCGCGCAACCCACCGTTCCGGCACCGCCTCCCCCCTCCACCAACGGCGCCGCGAAGACGCCCGTCGCGCCCCCGGTCGGTCCGCCGCGCTTCCCGATCCCGGGACGGCGGCGATCGGACCTGGCGCCGAAGCCGAAGCTGTCCGCCGAGGAGGCGGCCAAAGAGGCCGAGCAGCGCGAAGAGGAGAGCGCCGAGCTGATCGTCCAGCGCGACCGCCTGCTGGAGAAGTTCACCGTGATGCAGGCCGACCTCGGCGGTGCCTTCTACGAGATGGCGATCCGTGACCACGTGCGGCTCGACGTCCTCACCCGCAAAGCGGCCGAGCTGCAGCGGGTCGACGCCGAACTGCTGGCAGTCGAGCGGGTGCTCGAACTCGAGCGTGCCGACGCCGCCGGGCTCTGCCCCGGATGCGGCGCTCCCTACGGCCATGCGGTGCGCTTCTGCGCGCAGTGCGGCACGCCGCTGGTGCCGACCGAGGCCGGCGCATGAGGGGCTGGCTGATGGCGCGTCTGCGCGGGGCGCTCGCCGCGGCGGCGACGCTGACCGGCAAACGCTTCGGCCTCCTGGTCGCCTCCTCGGTGGTGGCAACTTCGGCGATCGTCGCCGCGGCGGCCACCAACCAGCCGGAAGCGAGCCCGCTCGCTTCCGTCCTCGGCCACAGCCTCGCCGCCGACCGCACCCCGGTGGAAGCGGTCGAACCGACCCTCGAACCGGAACCGGAAGAAGGCCCGGCGGAAGCCGTGGAACACGAATCGACCCCGGCGCCGGAACCGACCGTCACCTCGACTCCGGAACCGGAACCGGTCTTCGTCCCGGAAGCAACGGCGCCCGAACCGGAACCGGAACCTGCGCCGGAAGAAGAACCGAGCGAAGAAACCGAAGCGCCGGCGCCGCCACCGAAGCCGGAAGCGGGCCGGGTCAAACACGTCTTCGTCGTCTCCCTGGTCAGCTCCGGCTACCAGGCGGCCTTCGGCAAGGCGAGCACGATGCCCTACCTGAGCGGCACGCTCCGTCCCCAGGGCACCCTGCTCGCCAACTACGAAGTGCTGGACAAGGCGACGACTCCGAACGGGATCGCCGCGATCAGCGGCCAGCCGCCGAACAAGAAGACGAAGGAAGGGTGCCCGGTTTTCGAGGCGTTCCCGTCGACCTCGACCACCACCAAGGCCGGGATCGTCACCGGCGACGGCTGCGCCTACCAGGTCGAAGTCCAGAACCTCGCGACTCAATTCGAAGCGGTGCCGTTCACCTGGCACGCCTACATGGAAGGTATGGTCAGCCCGACCACCGGCAAACCGGAAAACTGCGTCTACCCGGCGACCGAAGCGGAAGTGCCGGTGACCGGCGGCTATTCCGCCCAACTGAACCCCTTCGCCAACTTCCACTCGCTGCTCGATCTCGGCGCCTGCTCGACCAACGACGAGCCGATCACCGCGTTGAAGGGCGACCTGAAGAGCGAAAAGAAGACCGCCAACTACTCCTTCATCTCCCCCGACCTCTGCTCGGCCGGGGTCACCGGCCAGTGCCCGGAAGGGGCGCCGACCGGCCCCGCGGCGGCCGACCTCTGGCTCGAAGAAACGGTGCCGCTGATCGTCGAATCGCCGGCCTTCAAGAAAGACGGCCTCCTGATCATCACGTTCAACGGGGTCAATCCGCCGACGCCGGCGGTCGAAGGGGAACCCGCGGCCCCGGCCCCGACGAAGCCGTTGAAGACGGGGGCCCTGCTGATCTCCCAGTTCACCGCCCCAGGCGGCACCGACAACGCTCCGTATAACCCGTACTCGATCCTCCGCTCGACCGAGGAACTCTTCGGCCTGAACCTGCTGGCGAAGGCGGCGGACCCGAAGACGAAGACGTTCGCGCAGCCGCTGCTCGGCGAAGAAGACGGCGGCGACTGACCGCGCGCGGATTGTTTCTGCCAACCTTCCCGGATGAGTCCCGCGAATCAGAACGCCGGTGGGGAGCCGATCACGGCCGCCGGCATCGAAGAACTGGAAGCCGAGCTGGACGAGCTGAAAGGCCCGCGCCGGCAGGAGATGGCCGACCGCATCCGCGTCGCCCGCGAGCTCGGCGACCTCAAGGAGAACGCCGAGTACCACACGGCGAAAGACGACCAGGCGATGATGGAGACGCGGATCAAGCGGCTCGAGGAACGCCTCCGCAACGCGGTCGTGGTCGAGGCCTCCGATGGCGCCGGCGACACCTTCTCCTTCGGCCGCACCGCCGAAGTCGAGGACTCCGCCAAAGGCGAGACCGTCACCTGGACGCTGGTCGGCTCGACCGAGGCGAACCTCGCCGAAGGCAAGCTGTCCGCCGAGTCGCCGATCGGCCAGGCGCTGATGGACGCGGCCGTCGGCGCGACGGTGGAGGTCGAGACCCCGCGCGGCTCGAAAAGCTTCAAGGTCCTGAAGCTGGTCAGCTAGCCGCCGGGAGGGCGCTCAGAATGGGCGCGTGCTGCGGCTCCATGCATCCCTCGACGCGCGGCGGGAGCCGGCGTTCCACTCGCTGCTGCGGGAGCTGGACGGCGTGCGACGGGTCGTGCGCCAACCGGACGAATCGCGGGAGGCCGGGCAGACCGTCTTCGTCGCCGACGTCGAGCCGGCGGCCGCCGACGAGCTGGTCGAGGCGATCATCGAGATGGGGATCTCGGTCGACGACTACCTGCTCACCCGGGTCGAGGTGGTGGCGCCGCAGCGCCGGCACCTGACGGGCCAGCGCGGGATCGACGGCTTCGCCTGGATCGAGGTGATGGGACAGGCGCGGGCGAACTCGCGACCGCTCGCCCGTTACCTGGCGTTGATCAACGTGGCGGCGGTGATCGCGGCGGTCGGGGTGATCATCTCCAACGGCATCCTGATCGTCGGCGCGATGGCCGTCAGCCCCGACCTCCTTCCCATCTGTGCCACCTGCGTCGGGCTGGTGGCCGGACGCCGGCGGCTGGCGGGGCGGGCGTTCGCCACCCTGGTCATCGGCATGGCGCTGGTCGTGGTCACCGCAGCGGTGCTCTCGGCGCTCCTTAAGTGGGGCGGCTTCCTTCCCGACGGCTTCCGGGTCGAGCAGTCGAGCCTCCACACC
>MKSH01000140.1:12400-17904 GCA_001898095.1 Solirubrobacterales bacterium 70-9
GGCGATCTCGGTGACGACGATCCCGGCCTCGGCCTACCTCGGGGTGGCACTCGGCGCGGGCGGAATCGACAAGGCCTCGGGGGCGGTCGCCGTCCTCGCCGTGAACGTCGCCCTGCTGATCACCACCGGCACGCTCACGCTGCTGGTGCAGCGGGTCCTGCCGAACCGCTCTGGGGCGCCGGTTTAGAGCTGTCCTCGGGGGGCGGCGCGGCGGCTGCCGCGACAGCGGGCTCCACGACAGCGGCCGGCGGCGCGGCGGGCTCGGGCTCGGTCAGCGTCGACCACGGCGCCGGAGCGGGTCGGCGCTCGTCGTAGATCACTTCCGTGTGGCCCATGCGGTCGGCCCAGCCGCGGCGCGATTCGCCGAAGATGACGCCGAGGAAGCCGATCCCGAAGGTGATCACCGAGAGGCCGAGGCCGATCGCCCGGCGGACGGCGCGGCCGAGCGGCAGCGGGCGCTGGTTCAGTCGGATCCCCATGAAGCGCATCCCCGGCGTCTGCCCGGCGAGCCCCCAAAAGACGACGAGGTAGGCCGCGACCACCATCAGCCAGATGAAGGAGCCGGCGGCGAGCGCGCCCTTAGGCACCCCGTTGCCACTGCCGCCGAAGATCGTCACCACGAAGGTGACCGCACCCGCCAGCACGGTGAAGAAGAGGTTGATGATCACCGCGTCGATCCCGAAGGCAACGCCGCGGGTGACGACGCCGGCGCGGTTGGTCGGCAGCGGTCGGCGGCGGCGGAAGAAGATCCGGCGGAGGATCCGCTCGACCGTGTCGTCGAGGTCACGCGCCAATTTCGCGATCGTGCGGCCGATGTCGCCGAGCAGGCCGACGCCCTGGGAGGCGATCGCCGCCCGCACCTCGGGCGCCTCGGCGACCCGCTCGACCATCTGCTGGACCTGCGGCCCGGCGAGCAGCCGTTTCCAGACTTCGTCGACGAGTTCGCTGTCGAGGGTCTCGAGGATCGCCTTCTTCACCGCGGCGCTGTCCAGAGCGCCCTGGACCGCCTCCTCGATCACCGGCCCTTCCAGCACCCGCGCGATCGCCCGCTCCACCGCCTCGCTTTCGACGGCGGAGACGATCGCCTCCTCGGCCGCGATTTCCACGGCTTTGTCGATCCCGGTGGCGCGACCCACCGCACCGGCCCCGCGGGCGCCGGCACCCAGGATCCGCGCGGCGATCGGCGTGTTCTCCTCGGCCATCTGCCGAGTCTAGCCGCGGTGCGTTCGCAGTTATGGCCGCTATCCGGGCATAACTGCGAACGCGCTAGGCGAGGTGCTCCAGCAACCGATCGAGAAACACGCCCTGGGCAGGCAGGAGCTTCCGCTTCGCCTCCTCCAGCGCGAACCAGTCGGCGCGGTCGATCTCGGGGAACTCGACCTCGCGACCGCTGCGCGGCGGCCACTCCATCTCGAATGTATTGCTGTCGAGCGCCTCCGGATCGAAGTCACCCTCCGCCGCCCAGGCGTCGACCACTTTGCCCGCCCGCTGGCGGATCGAGCCGAGGTCGACCAGCTCCTCCGCGTCGAGGTCGGGGGCGGCGGAGCCGAGCTCCTCGTCGAGCTCCCGCAGCGCCGCCTGGCGCGAGTCCTCTTCCTCCTCGATGCCGCCCTTGGGGATCGACCAGGCGCCGTCGTCGCGCCGTGTCCAGTAGGGCCCGCCGGGGTGGACGAGCAGGAACTCGGTGGTGCCGCCGCGGTCGCGGTAGAGCAGGATCCCGGAGCTGCGCTTGGCCGCCACGGAGGCCCCCTACCCGGCCAGTGCGTCGAGCATCGGCGCCAGGGTCGCCAGCACCTGCTCGCGCGGCGCCGCCGCCAGCGCCTCCAGGGTGCCGTTGGCGCGCGTCATCGCCACCCCCACCGCCAGCGCGACGAGGAGCTCGGCCCGCAGCTCGGCGTCGGCGGTGCCGCGGCCGCGCAGCTCGGCGACGAGGCCGTCGACCACCCGATCGCCGACCACTGTGCTGATCTGCTCGCGCGCCCCGGGGGTCAGCGCCGGGCTGGCGAGGGCGCGGCTGATCGGATTGTGGCCGCGTTCGTCCCAGCGCTCGATCAGGAAGCGGAGCAGCTCGGGCGGCGCGTAATCGATCTCGTCGTCCTCGCCGCCGGCCGCGATCGCGGCGATGAAGAGGCCTTCCTTGGAGTCGAAGTAGCGCGCGATCAGCGCCGGGTCGACCCCGGCGCGGTCGCCGATCTCGCGCGTCGTCGCGCGGTCGTAGCCGACCTCGTCGAAAACCTCGCGGGCGGCGTCGAGGAGGGCGCGCCGGGACGCCTCGGCGTCGTGCGGACGGCGAGCGGCGGTCGCCTTGTCACCGATCGGTGACATGGGATCAAGGTACCAGGCACGCCCCGCCCGGTCAGCCGCCGAGGCGGTAGGCGACCAGGGCCGGGGTCTGGCCTTCGGCGACGGCGAGGCCGGCGGGGACGACCAGGGTGTCGCCGGAGGCGGTCATCCCGGAGTTCGAGCCGGCGGGCAGGGTTTCCGACCAGACTTCCTTGCCGGAGCTGCCGGCGAGGCCGTGCAGGGTTCCGTCGAAGGTGGCGAAGAAGACCATGTCGTTCACCGCGACCGGGGCACCGAACGCCGGGGCTTCGTATTCCTCGCTCCACAGTTCCTTGCCGGTGGCGATGTCGAGGGCGACCATCTCGCCGCCCATTTCTTCGCCTTCGCCGATTTCGACGCCCTTGGAGACCGTCAGCGGGTGGTTCACGACCGGCACGAAGAGCGTCGTCTTCGAGGCGGCCATCGGTGCGATCACCCCGCCCAGCAAACCCGGGTAGACCGTCGCCTGCTTCGGCAGCTTCTTGGTTTCGCCGCGCATCGCCAGCACGCCGTCTTCGTCGTGCCCGTTGTGCTTGCCGACCGGCGTCTTCCAGACCAGCTTGCCGGTCTTCGCGTCGACCGCGACGACCTGGCCCGACTTGCCCGCCCCGATCGCCACCTTCTTGCCGCCGATCTCGGCGAGGATCGGCGGGTCCTGGAAGTCCCAGTCGTAGACGTCGTGCGGGGTCACCTGGTAGTACCACTCGAGCTTGCCGGTCTTCGCGTTCAGCTTCACCATCGAGTCGGTGTAGAGGTTGGGACCGGGGCGACTGGCGCCCCACGGCCGGCCCGGCGCGCCCGGGAACGGCACCGGGTTCCCGACCCCCGCGTACATGCCGCCTTCTTCGTCGAAGGAGGGCGCGTACCAGAGGCCGCCGCCCGCGTTGATCGTCTTGTTCTTCTTCGACCAGAGCCCCTTCGGCGCGGTGTCGAAGTGCCACTTTTTCGCCCCGGTCTTCGCGTCGAGCGCCCAGAGGACCCCGGCGATGCCGCCGTTGTAGGCGCTGGTGACGTCGGTCGGCACGGTCGAGACGTAGACCATCCCGTCGTGCACGCCCGGCGACATGTCGATCGCTTCTTTCGGGATCGTCGTCAGGTTCGTTTCCCACAGCACTTCGCCGCTGGCCGCGTCGATCGCGAACGCCGTCGTCGAGGTTGCCCCGAACACCTTGCCACCTTCGACGGTGACGCCGTTCGGGCCCTGGTCCGGGTCTTCCATCCGCGCTTCCCAGAGGACTTCGCCGGTCGCCAGGCTGACCGCGCTGACGTTCGATTCGAGGTCCTGCATGTAGACGATGCCGCCGCTCACCACCGGCGAGGCGGCGAACGCGCCGAAGGTGCTCTGCGCTTCGCTCGGCACTTCCCAGGCGAGTTCCAGCTGCGGCGCCGTCGCCTTCGTGATCGGCCCTTCGACGAAGCGGGTGTTGGCCAGATCGACGCCGGGGAAGGCGGGTTCCTTGGCGGGCAGATTCGCTTCTTCTTCGACCGGTTCCGTGGCGGAGTACGTGCCGCCCCCGCCGCACCCGACCAGCAACGCGATCATCAGGATCGTCAGCACCGCCGCCGCTCCCCGCTTGGCCGCCGCACCCTTCCCGATCTGGGTCAGCGCCGGCAGCAGCGGTCCCAGGACCCGGTTGGCGAGCAGGCCGAGGCTGCCGAGGTTGGCGAAGCCGGGGCCCTGGCTGAGCCCGGCGAGGCCGGGGATGTGGAGGCGCGGCTCGAGGCCGTCGAGCGCCAGCGAGCGGTCGAAGCGCAGCTCGGTCTGCGGCTCGCGGTCCCAGATCGGCCCGACGCGGGACTCGAGCTCGGTGCGCACCGGCTCGGCGAAGAGCCCGCGCAGCTGCGCCAGCAGGTCGAACCCGGTGCAGTTGATGACGTAGTCGTGCCGCGCCGTGGCCGGCCCGGTCGGCGTCTCCAGCGCCAGCTCGACGCCCTCGCCGGCGGCGCTCGCGTGCACCGCCCGGCCAAGCTCGAACGCGCAGCGCTCCTCCCCCGCCAGCCGCGCGATCACGGTCGCGTCGAAGACCCCGCGATCGCAGTGCTTGACGAAATCCCGTCGCGTCTCCAGGTCGAGCGCCGCCCAGCCGACGTCGTCGGGATCGGCGAAGACCCGGTTCTCGAGGAAGCTCTCGCCGCGGCTCAGCGGCAGGGTCGGCGTGTAGACGGTGATCCGCGCCCCCGGCCGCAGCGACCGCAGGAAGACGAACGCCGAGAGCGCGCTCTCGCCGCCGCCGACGATCGCCACGTCGACCTCCCGGTCGGGCAGCCGCGCGAACTCGCCGCGCCGCGAGTCGCAGTGGAGGACCAGCGGCTCGACCGCCGGGTCGTGCGGGAAGGCGCGGTGGGCGCCGGGCCCGGTCAGCAGCAGCGCCCGCCCTGCGAGCCGCGTCGGCGGGCCGTCCTCCTCGCCCTCGAACTCGACCACCCAGCGCTCGCGCGCCGCGTCGAGTGAGACCGCGACCACCCGGCCGCGGACCGTCGTCACCCCCTCGCTCGCCCGCGCCAGCACCCAGCCGAGATAGGTCCCGTAATCGCGGTGGAGGATCGGCGGCGCGCCCGAGTTGACCCAGGGCGCGTACTCGCCGCGTTCGATCGAGTGGCGCTGCCAGCTCAGCGGCAGGAGCGCCGCGTCGAGCTGGTCGCCGATCTCGGGGAACTGGCGCGAGCTGCGATAGGGGAAGCCGACGTCCTTGATCGGCGGCACGGCCAGCGGCTCTTCGCCCGAGGTCATCCCGTTCAGCCCCAGCCAGGAGGCCGCGGGCTCGGTCTTCTCGACGATCGTCACCGTCAGCCGCGCGTGGCCGAGCCGGTTCAGCGCGTCGACCTTCGCCGCGATCGCCGCCGCCTTCGCCCCGGCCCCGACGATCAGCAGATCCGACTCCGGCGCCTCTCCCCTACCGTCACCGCTCATCCCACCATCACCAACCCCTTCTCTCCCGGACTGAAGGAGATCGACGCTTTGCGGACGCGCTCGTCGCGGCCGCCCACGGGACGCAGATCGACCGCCGCCAGGACCTCACGCAGGACCCGCTTCATCTCCAGTTGGGCGTAGCTGGGGGCGAGGCAACGGCGGACGCCGCCGCCGAAGGGGATCCAGGTGTAGGTGCCGGCGGGCTTCTCGAGGAAGCGCTCGGGGCGGAAGCGGAGCGGGTCGGGATAGTGGCGCGGGTCGCGGTGCAGCA
>MKSH01000140.1:18037-20975 GCA_001898095.1 Solirubrobacterales bacterium 70-9
CGAAGGTCCAGGCGAGCGAGGTCGAGGTCGGGCCGTCGGTGAGCAGGGTGAGGAGTTCGTCGCGCAGCTCCGCCTCGCCGAGGGGCGTGCCGTCCTCGCGGCGGGCGGCGATCAGCATCGAGACGATGTCGGGGCGCTCCGGCACCGGTTCGGCGCGGCGGCGACGGACCTCGGCCAGCGCCTCGTCCTCGACCGGCCGCATCGCGTGGCGGTAGCCATGGCTGCGCCGCACCCAGTCCGGCCCGAGGATCGTCAGCGCCGCCAGGTTGCGCGGCTGGTTCAGCCAGTCGGTCAGCTCGGTGAGGCGGAGACGCAGCGGATCGAGCCGGGGATCGTCGGCGCGCGGCCCGAAGACGGCGCGCATCACCACCTCCAGCGTGATCTTCTGCATCCGCGGCCAGAGCGCGAACGGCTCGCCCGCGGGCCAGGCGGCGATCTCGCGCCGGGTGACCTCGCCGATCGTCTCGGCGTCGTTGGCGATCGCCTCGCCGTGGAAGGCGGGCAGGACGACGCGGCGCCGGCGCATGTGCTCCGGTTCTTCGGAGAGCATCACCGAGCGCGGGCCGAGGACCGGGCCGAGCAGCGGGTTGGCGAGCGCGACGCCGACCTTGTCGCCGGCGGTGAAGACCGCCTTCACGTCGGCCTCGTCGGCGAGCACAACC
The DNA here is from genome assembly GCA_001898095.1 of Solirubrobacterales bacterium 70-9. Taxonomy (GTDB): domain Bacteria; phylum Actinomycetota; class Thermoleophilia; order Solirubrobacterales; family 70-9; genus VAYN01. The sequence continues at coordinate 18,700 of MKSH01000140.1, forward strand.
CAGTCCCCCCAGTGGCGGATCCGCAGGGTGAAGGCGTCGCCGTAGCGCGCCCGGCAGCGCTCCAGCCAGGGGAGCGAGCGGCGCGCCCAGCCGAGCGCCTGCAAGGCCCGCGGCATCCGCGGCCCCGGCGGCAGGCTCACGCGGCCTTTCCTTCAGGGCCAACCCTCTGTCCTTTGTCACCCTGTAGGTGACAAAGGACAGAGGGTCCCTCCACGCCTTCGGCGAGCCGCTCCATCAGCTCGTCCTCGGCGCAGCAGGTGGCGTCGATCATCAGGTCGAAGAAGCCGCCGGTGAAGTCGGCGGGGAGATCGACCTCGGATCCGTGTTGCAGGTAGCGGGCACGGACGATCTCGACCCGACCCGGCTGCATCATCGCGATCCCGTTCTCCGACTTATGCACGGCGACTTCGCGACAGATCTGGAACCGCTCCCCGAGCAGGTCGACCAACTGCGCGTCGATCTCGTCGAGACGCGCACGGAAGGGCGCAAGGCCGCCGGCGACCTTCCGCTCCTCCGGCGAGAGGCCACGCTCGTCGGGCGCCGCCAGCCGCCGCTCGCTGCGCCCGGCCCGCCGGTCTTCCCCGCTCCGTCGCTCGATCGCGCTCATACCGGGTCATCCCCCAGCAGCCCGGCGGCGAAGGCATGGCTGCACGGGGCGAGCGCCTCGAGCGAGTAGCCGCCCTCCTGCACCACGCAGACCGGCAGCCCGGTCGCGGCGAGGAGGCGGCCGATCCCGGCGAAGACCTCGGGGCCGAAGTGCCAGGTCCCGTGCGGGTCGCCCTCGGCAGTGTCGTAACCGAGCGAGACGACCAAGGCGGTCACGTCGAGCGCGAGCTCCACCAGTGAGCGCTCGACCTCGGCCAGGTAGGCGACCGGGTCGGGGGCGCCGGTGAAGGCGTAGGCGCGTTCGCGCGGCGCCCGCGGCAGCAGCGTTCCCAGGGCCACGTTGGTGACCGGGGCCGCGTGCAGCGAGTGCAAGGTCGCGTCGACGCCCATCCGCTCGACCAGCTCCGAGGTCCCGTTCGGGTAGTGGAGGTCGAGGTCGAGGATGCCGACCGGGGTGAGCCCGCCCTCGCGCAGCGCCTGCACCGCGGCGGCGGCATTGTTCAGATAGCAGTAGCCGCCGATGAAGTCGGGCCCGGCGTGGTGGCCGGGCGGCCGGCAGACCGCGTAGGCGTACCGGTCGCCGGCGACCAGCCGGTCGGCGGCCGAGATCGCGGTGCGGACCGCCTCGCGGGCGGCGGCGACCAGCGCCGCGTTGACCGGGATGTCTGGTTCGAGCCCGGGCGGCGCCAGCTCCGGCATCACTTCGGGGTCCTCGCCCGCAGCGGCGAGAGCTTCCAGGTGACGCGACCCGTGCAGGGCGGCGAGGGCCTGGTCGACGGTCTCGTCGGCCGCCGCCGCGCCGACCGCCCGCACGCCGAAGTGACGCCGCAACCCGACCCGCAGCGCCATCAGGCGCGCGTCGCAGTCCTGGCCTTCCAGCCGCTCGCCGCCTTCGCGGATCCAGACCGAGCCCGCGTCGAGCCCGTTGGTGCGCTGTTCGACCATCACCAGCTCGCTCATGACAAATCCTCGCGCTTCGCTCCCGGCCAGCAGGAGCAGAGATGGACGCTTGGTCGCAACGCGCTCACGGGATCGACCTCCGCATCCGCGGGCCGAGCCGTTCGAAGCCGTTGGCGAGGTAGAAGCGCTCGGTCGCGCGCAGGGCGGCGAAGCTTTCGCGCGGCAGCCCGACCTCGACCCGGCCCGCGCGCTCGGCGGCAGCGGCCGCGACCAGCGCCTCGATCAGCGTCGCGCCGACGCCGCGGTCGCGCCACTCGCGCCGCGTCCACAGCACCTCGATCGTCAGCAGCCTCCCGGCGACCTGGATCGCCCGCGCCCAGCTCGCCGTCAACACCCCCACCAGCCCCCCCGCACCGGTGCGTTCGCAGTTATGGCCGCTATCCGGCTGTAACTGCGAACTCACCTCGAGGGTCCCGGCGACGAGGACGATGCCGAGGGACGGGTCGGCGATGTGGGCGAGGGCCTCGGCCTCGATCGCGGCGCGCGGGGGCGGCGAGCCACCCAGCTCGGCGACCAAGGTCGCGACCGCGGCGGCCACCGCCCGGGCATCCTCGTCGCGTGCCGGGCGAACCTCCCAGCCGACCGACCCCGACCGCGCGGCCGGGCTGTGGGTCGCCGCCTCGTTCATGCCGCCTCCGCGCTCCTCGCGCGCCGTGGCTCCAGCTCGACGCTCCAGGCGCCCTCGTCGGCCCGACCGGTCACCGTGCGGG
>MKSH01000140.1:21079-23088 GCA_001898095.1 Solirubrobacterales bacterium 70-9
CCCGAGTAGACCCCGCGCGCCTCGTCCTCGAGCTCGTCGATGATCTCCATCGTCCGCTCCTTCGGTGCCCCGGTCATCGAACCGCCGGGGAAGCAGTTGCGCACGCACTCGACCGCCGAGCGCCCTTCTTCCAGCTGCCCGGTGACGGTCGAGACGACCTGGTGCACGGTCGCGTAGGGCTCGACCACCATCAGGTCGGGGACGCGGACCGAGTCGACCTCGCTCACCCGCCCGAGGTCGTTGCGCAGCAGGTCGACGATCATCAGGTGCTCGGCCCGGGTCTTTTCGTCGCCGGCCAACTCGGCGCGGCGGGCGGCGTCCTCGACCGGATCCTCGGCGCGCGAGATCGTCCCCTTGATCGGCCGCGCCTGCACCGCCCCATCACGCCCGACCGAGAGGAAGCGCTCCGGCGAGGAGCTGACGATCGCGGCGTCGCCGAAGCGCAGGAAGGCGGCGAACGGCGACGGGTTGGAGCGGCGTAATCTGCGGTAGAGGGCGAACGGGTCGGGGCTGGCGTCGGTCGAGATCTGGTCGGTGAGGCAGACCTCGTAGGACTCCCCCGCCGCCAGTTCGGCCTGCGAGCGTTCGATGTCGGCGAGGTACTGCTCCCGCCCGCGCCCGACGCGAAACGTGACGTGCGCGCCGGGCTCCACCGGCGGATCGAGCGGCCGCTCGGTAGGCGGATCACAAATCGCCGCCGCCGCCAGCCGAGTCGCCTCCTCCAACCACCCCACCTGCACCGCCACCTCCTGTTGATGGGCCGAAAAGCGCTCTATATCAGCGCTTTTCGGCCCATCAACATCGTCCCTGACGAGGGCGAAGACGTGGGTGCGATCGCGGGCGTGGTCGACGGCGAGGACTCGGTTGGCGAGCATCAGGGAGGCGTCGGGGAGGTCGGAGCTGTGGACGTTGATGGCGCCGCAGTCGGCCTTCAGCTCGTAGCCGAGGTAGCCGACGTAGCCGCCCATCAGCCCGCGGTCGACGCCGACCGGCGGCTCCGCCGCGATCGCCGCCATCTCCCCCTCGAGCAGCTCGAAGATCGAGCCGTGACGGACCTCCTCCCCCGCCGCGGTGCGGATCGTCGTCGCGGCGGCGTCGACGTCGTAGGAGAGGCGGCGCTCGCCCGGCCCGGCGCTGGTCCCCATATATGAGCACTGTGCGAGCCAGGTCGGCGCGTCGGCCGAGTCGAGCCAGAACGAGGTCTCGGCGCCGCCGAAGAGCCGTTCGTAGAGATGCTCGGTCGGCGCCGCCCCCTCCAGCGTCCGCGAGAGCACGGTCCATCCGCACGCCACCCCCGTCGACCGATCGGCGACCGGAGGCACTGAAAGGTCGTCGGTCTGTCGACGGGAGCCCTGGGAACGGCGCGCGGAAGTCTTCGCGTAGTGGGTCTCGGGGTGCGCGCTGCGCTCGGCCAGCGAGAAGAAGTTGCGGGCGATGCGGTCGCCGAACTCGGTGGCGATCGACTCGGGGTGGAACTGGACGCCCCAGATCGGCCTGGTGTCGTGCTCGACTCCCATCACGACGCCGTCGTCGGCCCAGGCGACCACGTGGCCTTGCGGCCCGACCGGCCCGGTGATCGCCAGCGAGTGGTAGCGGACGACGGAGAAGTCCTGCGGCACCCCGGCGAAGATCCCCGTCCCCCGGTGGCGCACGTGGCTGAGCCGACCGTGCATCGGCTGCGGCGCGCTGGTCACGCCGCCGTCGAGCAGGTTGCCGATCCCCTGATGGCCGAGGCAGATCCCCAGCACCGGCACCTCGCTGTAGCGGAGGATGTCGCGACAGACGCCGAAGTCATGCCAGCGTTCCGGCCGTCCCGGACCCGGGGAGAGCACGAAGGCGTCGAACTTGGAGCGATTCAGCACCCGCCAACTGACCGCGTCGTTGCTCACCACCATCGGCTCCTCCCCCGAGGCCGCCGCCAGCAGGTGGAAGACGTTGTAGGTGTAGGAGTCGTGGTTGTCGACCAGGAGCGTGCGCATCACGCCGCCTCCAGCCCGAGCGCGCGGACC
>MKSH01000141.1:0-1144 GCA_001898095.1 Solirubrobacterales bacterium 70-9
CGCCGCCGAGCCGCTGTTCGAGGCGATCATCGCCCACCCCTTCCTCACCGGCCTCGCCGACGGCACCCTGCCCGAGGGGAGCTTCGGCTACTTCCTGATCCAGGACGGGCACTACCTGCGTGACTACGCGCGCTCACTGGCCTTCATCGCCGGATACGCCCACGACCCGGCCGAGGCCTCGGTCTTCCTCGGCGCCGCCTCGCGGGCGGTCGCCGCCGAGCAGGGGATGCACGGCGAGCTCCTCGCCCAGTGCGGGATCACCGCCGCGGAGGCGGCGGCGACGCCGTTCTCGCCATCGGGAGAGCTCTACGCGCGCACGGTCCTGTCGCGCGCCGCCGAGGGCCCGTTCGCCGACGGCGTCGCCGCCGTGATCGGCTGTCTCTGGATCTACCGCGAGGTCGGCAACGTGCTGGTCGAGCGCGGCTCGCCCGACCCTCGCTACCAGCGCTGGATCGACAGCTACAGCGGCGAGTCCTACGGCGCCGCGGTCGAGGTTGCGCTCGACGTGGTCGACCGCATCGGCCGCGACTCGACGCCGGCCGAGCGCGATCGCCTGAAGGAGATCTTCGTCGACACCTGCAGGCTCGAGTGGATGTTCTGGGACGCCGCCTGGCGGCGCGAGAGCTGGCCGGTCGGAAGGGCCTAGAAGGTACCGCGACGCGCTTGCGGGCGCGGATAGTGTAATGTCATATCTCATATTCTAAATAAGTGAAGGCCGGGTCACGGCTGCGCGAAGGGAGCCCCCGAATGCACTGCAGGACGGGGATCGCGCACGGGAAAGCCGCCGGGAAGAGAGACTGTCTTGAGGTCATCTGATCGCCAATTCGCGAGCGTCCGGAGCTATGGATGACGCTGGTCGTCGACGCCCACATGCACGCGATCGCGGCGCCCGACTGGTTCCCGCCCGAGTACGGCGGCGCCGAGAACCACTGGTGGCGCGAGGTCCGCTGGCGCGGCGAGAAGAAGAGCCAGGCCTACTTCGAAGCGGCGCTCGCCGAGATGCCCGACCCCGACGGTTCGAAAGCGATCACGCGACTGGACGAAGCCGGAATCGACGCCTGCGTGACGATGCCGATGGACCACGGGATCAACTTCGGCGACGACGGCATGGTCCCGATCGTCGAACAGAACCGCATCTCGCTCG
>MKSH01000141.1:1425-8138 GCA_001898095.1 Solirubrobacterales bacterium 70-9
GGCGTGGTCGAAGGAGGCCTTCGCGGTGGCGATCTTCAAGACCAACGTGATCCTCGACATGTCGCTGTGGCAGCACTGGGCCAGCCCGGATGAAATCTGCAAGGCGCTGTTGTGGCTGAAAGACCGGGTCGGGTTGGACCGGGTCGTCTTCGCCAGCGACATGGCGGGGATCGAGGTGTCCTGGACGCTGAAGGAGTGGGCGGACCAGGTGTGGAGTTTCAAGGAGATCTCCAAGCAGCTCGGTGGAGAAATCACCCAGGAGGAACTCGAGCTCGTGATGGGCGGTAACGCGGCGCGGCTGATGGCGCTCGAGACCCCGGTCGGTGTCGGGGCATCAGCTCGGTCAAGTTCAAACAACACGGAGGAACGTAAATGAGATCGTCAAAGCTGCGCTGGATCGCGGCGGCCTGTGTCGTCGCAGCCCTGTCGCTGATCCTCGCCGCCTGCGGGGGTGGAGGCTCTGATTCCTCCAGCTCGCAGAGCAACACCACGGAAGAAGCAAGCACGACCGAAGAAGGCAGCACGACCGCGAGCGAAGAAAGCGGCGGCGGCACCCAGACGGTGTCGTTCCAGCTCGACTGGACGCCGAACACCAACCACACCGGCCTCTACGTCGCCCAGGAGAAGGGGCTCTACGAAAAAGCCGGGATCAACCTCGAAATCCTTCCTTACAGCGAAGGGTCCGCCGACACCTTGATCGGCGCCGGCAAAGCCGACTGCGGGATCAGCTTCCAGGAAAACATCCCGATCGCCGTCGCCGCCGGCTCGTCGGAGAAGGCAGTCCTGCCGATCCTCCAGCACGAGGCCAACGCGCTGATCGTCAAAGAAGACTCGGAATTCAAGTCGCCGAAAGACCTGTCGGGGAAGAAGTACGGCGGCTTCGGGATTCCCTACGAGGTCCCGATGGTCAACCAGATGATCGAATACGACGGTGGCTCCGGTGAAGTCCAGAACGTGATCCTCAACACCGGCGCCTACGAAGCCGTCTACCACGGTCAGGTCGACACTTCGCTGGCCTTCCGCACCTGGGAGCTCATCGAAGCGGCGGAACGGGGGATCAAACTGCGCGAATTCCCGGTCCAGGACTACGGCGTGCCGGACACCTACAACGTCCTCATCGCCTGCAACAACGGCTGGCTCGAACAGAACCATGAATTGGCGAAGAAGTTCATCCAGGCGACCGCCGAAGGCTATGAAGATGCCTCGCAAGACCCGAAAGAAGCCGCTGAAATCCTGATCAAGGCCAACCCGGGGGCGTTCCCCAACGAAAACCTGGTGTTCGCCTCGGCGGAAAAGCTGGCGAAAGAATTCTACCTCGGCGAAGAAGGCAAATTCGGCTGCTGGACCGCGAAACGGTGGGAAGAATACCCGCAGTGGGCTGCCGAAAAAGGCATCATCTCCGATGCCAACGGCAACAAAGTGACGGAACCGCCGAGCGGCGAAGAAATGTACACCGATGAATTCCTGCCGAGTTGGTGCGGGGAATCATGAGCACGGTCACCGACACCTCGTTCCGCGAGGAGCTGTGGTCGACGGTCGCCCCGACGTATGCGGCGATCGTCGGCCACCCGTTCCTCGCCGGGATCATCGACGGCTCACTGCCGCCCGAGGCGTTCGTCCGCTTCGTCGAACAGGACCGGCTGTACCTGCGGGTCTACTCGCGGGCGCTCTCGTTCACGGCGGGCCACGCGTCCGACCCGGACGACACCGCCGTGTTCACCGGCTCCGCCTCGACCGCGATCGCGGTCGAGGCGGGGATGCACGCCGAACTCCTCGAGGGGTTCGGCGCCGACCCGTCCCACCAGCGGGAGGAGCTCTCGCCGAGCGGCGAGCTCTACGCGCAGACGATCCTCGCCCACAGTTCCCGCGGGCCGTTCGCCGAGGCGCTCGCCTCGGTGCTCGCCTGCTTCTGGGTGTACGCCGAAATGGGGCACGACCTGCGGGCGAAGGGCTCGCCCGACCCGCGCTACCAGCGCTGGGTGGACACCTACGGCGACGAGGCGTTCGCGGCCACTGTGGAGAAGGTCCTGGCGATCGTCGACCGCGTCGGGCTCGAATCCGGCCCGGTCGAAAAGGCCCGCTTCCAGGAGATATTCGCCCAGGGCGTGCGGCTCGAGTGGATGTTCTGGGACTGCGCCTGGCGGCTCGAGGAGTGGCCGGCCATCGGCTGACCCACGGTAAGGAAAGGGAGAGAAGAGATGAGCGATACGCGCGAGCCGCTGGTGATCCGGGGCGGCACCGTGGTGACGATGAACGACGCCGACGAGGTGCTGTTCGGCGGCACGGTGGTGATCGAGGACGACCGCATCACGAAGGTCGCACCGGCCGGCGAGGCGGTCGAGCTGGCCGGGGCGCGGGAGATCGACGCCGGCACGAAGATCGTCATGCCGGGGCTGATCGACCTCCACTACCACACCGCTCTGGGTAAGGGATGGAGTGACCACCTGCCGCTGTGGGAGTACCTGCAGACCTGTTGGTACCCGATGATCCGGGCGCTCGACCCGGAGGCGGCGAAGCGCGCCGCCCTCGCCAGCTACGCCGAGTCGATCCGCTGTGGGGTGACCACGGTGAACGACATGTACCGCCAGCTGGAGGCGCTCGGCGACGCCGCCGAGGAGATCGGCATCCGCGCCGTCCTCTGCAACGACGTCGCCACCGACGAGCACGAACTCGACACGCTCGCCGACAACGCTGCTGCCTTCAAGTCCAAGCACGGCGCCGCCGAAGGGCGGCTCGAAGTGCGGGTCGGGATCGAGTGGCTGCCGCTCGCCTCGCGCGAGCTGCTGCGCGAAGCGCGGGAGCTGGCGAACGAGCTCGGCGCAGGGATCCACATCCACCTGAACGAGTCGCTCAGCGAGGTCGAGATCTCAAAGGAACTCTTCGGCCGACGGCCGACCGAGGTCGCCTACGAAGAGGGCATCCTCGGCAAGGACTGCATCGCCGCCCACTGCGTCCACCTCTCCGACGCAGAGATCGCGCTGATGCGGGAAACCGGCACCCAGATCTCCCACAACCCGTCCTCGAACGCGAAGCTCGGCAACGGCGTGATGCGGCTGCCGGAGATGCTCGGCGCGGGCCTCAACATCGGCCTCGGCCACGACGCGGCCGAGTGCAACAACAGCCGCGACATGTTCGAGGTGATGAAGTGGGCCTCGCTGCTGCACCGGGCGGTGCGGATCGACGCCGGGCTCCAGCAGGCCCCCGACGTGGTCCGCATGGCGACCCGCAACGGCGCCGCCGCGCTCGGCCACGAGACCGGCGAACTGGCGGCCGGCCGCAAGGCCGACGTGATCCTGGTCGAGACCAACTCGACGATGTTCACGCCGATGATGCCCGAATCGGTCGACCACGTCTTCTCGCACCTGGTCTTCGCGTCGAACGGCTCCTGCGTCGACACGACGATCTGCGACGGGCGCGTGCTGATGGAGGGTCGCGAGATCCTCACCGTCGACGAGGACAAGGTGATCGCCGAGGCGAACGCGTCGTTCCAGGAGGTCGTCGGCCGGATGGTCGTCCCCGATCTCGCCTCGGTGCAGGCGTGAGCAAGTCCATCACGCTCACCTGGTCGGAGCGCTTCGGCCAGGCCGACATGGGGGATTGGGCGATCTACATCCCCCCGACCGGCCTGGTCGAGCCCGACCGCCATCTCGACCACCCCGAGCGGGTGGCGCGCCTGCGCCGCCTGGTGGCGAAGACCGGCCTCGACCAGCACCTCGACCAGGTGGTGCCGCGGGCGGCGACGCCGGCGGAGATCGAAGCCGTGCACAGCGCCGAGCACGTCGCCCGCATGGCGGCGGTCGCCGAGGCCGGCTGGGGCGACGCGGGCGGCGGCTTCACGCCGATGAACGCCGACTCCTACGACCTCGCCCTGCTCAGCGCCGGCTCCGTGCTCACCTGCACCGAGCGGGTGCTGTCGGGCGAGACCGACCGCGCCTACGCGCTCGCCCGCCGCTCCGGGCACCACGCCTCGCGCGACACCGGCTACGGCTTCTGCATCTTCAACAGCGTCTGCGTCGCCGCCGCGGCGGCGAAGCGCGCCGGGATCGAGCGGATCGCGATCGTCGACATCGACGCCCACCACGGCAACGGCACCGAGGCGATCTTCTACGACGACCCCGGCGTGCTCACCATCTCCCTGCACGAGGACCGCATGTTCCCGGCCGAGACCGGCGCCGCCGAGGACCGCGGCGGCGCGGGCGCCGTCGGCTCGAACCTGAACATCCCGCTCGCCTCCGGCACCGGCGACGGCGGCTACCTCTTCGCGATCGACGAGCTCGTCGTCCCCGCCCTCGACCGCTTCGAGCCGGAGCTCGTCTTCGTCGTCGCCGGCGTCGACGCGGCGATGTACGCCCCGCTCTCCAACCTCGCGCTCACGGCGGGCGGCTACGCGGCCACCGCCGAGCGCCTCGTCGCCGTCGCCGAGCGCCACGCCGAGGGCCGCGTCGTCTTCGAGCAGGAGGGCGGCTACAGCCTCGTCTACTCGCCCTTCTGCTGGCTGAAGCTGATCGAGGTCCTGGCCGAGGCACCGCGCTCGGAGGACCCCTTCGCCCCGTTCCTCGCCGACGGCGGCTTCAACGAGTTCGCCCCCCACCAACGCGCGCTCGTCGAGCGCCTCGTCAAGGAGAACCAAGAATGACCGAGTCCACCGCCCTGCTCGACCTCGAGGCCAGTGACCTGCGCCTGCTGATCGGCGGCGAGCGCGTCGACGCCTCCTCCGGCGAGCGCTTCGACGTCCTCAACCCGGCCACCGGCGAGACGATCGCCACCGTCCCGGCGGGCACCTCCGACGATGTCGACGCCGCCGTCGCCGCCGCCCGCGCGGCGCTGCCCGGCTGGATCGCGATGGCCCCGGCGGCGCGCGCCGAGCTGCTCTGGAACCTCGGCACCAGGATCGCCGAGCTGAGCGAGGAGCTGGCGACGCTGGAGGCGATGGACAACGGCAAGACCCGCGGCGACGCGCTGATGGTCGACATCCCGCTGGCCTCGGAAATCTTCCGCTACTACGCCGGCTGGGCCACCAAGATCGAGGGCTCCGCGATCCCCACCGCCGGCGGGCTGGCCCAGCACGTCTACACGATCCGCGAGCCGGTCGGGGTGGTCGCGGCGATCGTCCCCTGGAACTTCCCGCTGTTGATGTGCGCCTACAAGGCGGGTCCCTCGCTGGCGGCCGGCAACACGCTGGTGATCAAGCCCGCCGAGCAGACGCCGTTGGCGGCACTGCGGCTCGCCGACCTGGTCGCCGAAGTCGGCTTCCCGCCCGGCGTCGTCAACGTCGTCACCGGCGACGGCCCCAACGCCGGCGCCCCGCTCGCCGCCCACCCGGGCGTCGACAAGGTCACCTTCACCGGCGAGACGACCACCGGGCAGAAGATCCTCGACGCCTCGAAGGGCAACCTGAAGCGGGTCTCGCTGGAGCTCGGCGGCAAGTCCCCGAGCGTCGTCTTCGCCGACGCCGACATCGACGCGGCGGTGGAAGGCACCTACGGCGCCGTCTACTTCAACCAGGGCCAGTGCTGCATCGCCGGCGCCCGCGTCTTCGTCCACGAGGACGTCCACGACGCCTTCGTCGAGAAGCTGCTGGCGAAACTGCAGTCGGTGAAGCTGGGCAGCGGCCTCGACGCGGACACCGACATGGGCCCGCTGGTCAGCGCCGAGCAGGCCGAGCGGGTGGCTGGCTACATCGCCGCCGGCCGCGAGGAAGGCGCGCACGAGCTGGCGGGCGGCGGCCCGGCCGAACTCGGCGGCGAGCACGCGAACGGCTACTTCGTGAAGCCGGCGCTGTTCACCGACGTTAACCCGGAGATGCGGGTGATGCGCGAGGAGATCTTCGGCCCGGTCGGCATGGTCAGCCGCTTCAGCGAGGAGGACGAAGCCATAGCCGGCGCCAACGACACGGTCTTCGGGCTCGCCTCGGGGATCTGGACCCGCGACGTGAAGCGCGCCCACCGGGTCGCCTCGCAGATCCACGCCGGCACGGTCTGGATCAACACCTACGGCTTCTTCGACGTCGCCGTCCCCTACGGCGGCTTCCGCATGAGCGGCTACGGCAAGGAGCTCGGCAAAGAGGCGCTCGACCCATACCTGCAGACGAAGTCGGTCTGGACCGACCTCTCCTGACCCCCCGCGACGAGAGAAGGAGCAAGCGATGAAGGCAGTAGTGATGACCGAGGACCTGAAGCTCGAGTACGGCGAGCACGACGCCCCGTCGCGGCCCGACTGGGCGGTGGTCGACGTGAAGGCCGCGGGCGTCTGCGGTTCCGAGCTCCACTTCCTCGACGGGATGATCCCGACGCCGTTCTCGCCGTTCATCCTCGGCCACGAGATCGCGGGCACGGTCAGCTCCGCCCCGGAGGGCTCGAAGGTGAAGGCCGGCGATCGCGTCGCCGTCTACAACTTCGTCGGCTGCGGCCAGTGCAAGTGGTGCCGCACCGGGCACGAGTCGATCTGCCCCGACCCCGAGGCGCAGATCGGCTGGACCGCCAACGGCGGCTTCGCCGAGCAGGTCGAGGCGCCGGCGGCGAACCTGATCAAGCTGCCCGACTCGGTCAGCTTCGAGGCCGCCGCGGTGCTCAGCTGCAGCGGCATGACCGCGGTCCACGCGGTGCGCCTGGCCGACGCCGAGCTGGGCCAGACGGCGATCGTCGACGGCGTCGGCGGGGTCGGGCTGATGGTGATCCAGGTGCTGGTCGAGGCCGGCCTCCGCGTGCTCGCGG
>MKSH01000141.1:8220-14247 GCA_001898095.1 Solirubrobacterales bacterium 70-9
CACTTCTTCGAGCTGGTCGGGACCGAGGCCTCGATGCGGGGCGGCATCCGCTCGCTCGGCCGGCGCGGCACCGCGGTGCTGATCGGCTACACCGACGACGACCTGAAGATCCACCCGATCGACCTGATCCTCAGCGAGGCCCGGGTCGTCTCCTCGGTCGCCGCCTCCCGCCACGACCTGGAGACCGCGATCGCGCTCGCGGGCGCGGGCAAGCTCTCGGTCGCGATCGACACCGCCTATCCGCTGGAGGAGGTCGAGACCGCGGTGACGAGGCTGCGGAAGCGCGAAGTCGCCGGCCGCAACGTCCTGGTGCCCTGATGCGGACGCTGGTCATCGGCGACCCGGTCGTCGTCCTCGGGGCCGAGGACACGATCGCCGACGGCGCCCTCGTGATCGAGGACGGCAAGGTGGTCGACGTCGGCCCGCGGGAGAAGTTCGAGGGCGGGCGGTTCGACGAGGTGATCGGCTCGCCCGAGCACTTCGTCATGCCCGGCTTCGTCAACTGCCACTACCACAGCGAGGTCGGGCTGGGCGCCGGTGTCTACGAGTACATCTTCGAGCGGGCGAACATCTGGATGCACTCGATGTTCAAGACGATCACCGAGGAAGACCTCTATAACGCCGTGATGATCCACCTGATCAAACTCGTCCGCGGCGGGCAGACGGCGGCGGTGGACATGTACTACGGCACCCCGACGCTGCCCGACTTCGGCACCGAGGTGACGCTGAAGGCCTACGAGGACATCGGCCTGCGGGTCGCCTTCGGGCTCGTCTCCCGCGACCAGAACCGCTACGTCCACCAGGACGACGACGAGTTCCGCAAGTGCCTGCCCGCCCAGTTGGCGACCGAGATCGCCAATTCGCCGATCGGCTACACCTGGCCGCTCGACCGCGTCTTCGGCACCTACCGGGACCTGGTCGCGCGCTGGGACGGCCGCGACGACCGGATCCGCGTGATCCTCGCCCCGGACTGGACGCCGGCCTGCTCCGACGACCTCTACCGGGAGACGCGCCGGATGGCCGACGAGTTCGGCACCGGGATCACCACCCACGCGCTGGAGACCCGCTCGGAGATGAGTTTCAACTTCGAGCACTACGGGATGTGCGGGCTGGAGCGGCTGCAGAAGCTCGGCGTGCTCGGCGAGGACACCAGCCTCGCCCACTTCGTCTGGGCCACCGACCGCGACATCGACCTGCTGGTCGAGACCGGCAGCGTCTCCTCCAACGACCCGGGCTCGAACCTGCGCCTCAGCTCCGGCATCTCGCGGGTGCGCGACATCATCGACAAAGGCGGCAAGGCGGGCTTCGGCACCGACGGGATCAGCTTCGGCGACCGCGACGACTTCTTCGACGAGATCCGCCTCGCGGCGCTGCTGCAGCGGCGGCCGATGGAGCTCGAGTCGGGCCGGATCTCCTCCTCGAAACTGTTCCGCTCGGCCTTCACCAGCGGGGCAAGGGCGGTCCGCGCCGAGGAGCAGCTGGGCAGCCTCGAGGTGGGCAAGGACGCCGACCTCCTGGTGCTGCGCCGCGAAGACGTCTTCTGGCCGCCGCAGCGCTACGCCGCCTCCGACCCGCTCGACGTGATCATCGACCGCGCCGACCAGTCCGACCTGGAGACCGTGATGGTGCGGGGACGGACCCTGATGCAGGGCGGCGAGATGGTGACGATCGACGAGAAGAAGGTCCGCGAGGGCTATGCCGACGCTGCTGCCAACCGGCTCTGGGAGTTCGTCGACGAGGACGAGCGCAGGCAGTCGCTCGACCTGCCGGCCGAGCTGGAGCCCTTCGTCCTCGACTTCTACGGCCGCTGGACCGACATGCCGACCGACCCCGGCTACTCCTACAACACGACCACCGGACCGGAGCGCCGATGAGTCGGCGTATGATGTATTAGGTGGCTGCCTCGGCGAAACTCCAGCCGCAGGCGCTCGACGCGGCCGCTTACAAAGCGATCCGCGACCGGATCGTCTCGGGTGAGCTCGGCCCCGGCGACCCGCTCGTCGAGGCGCAGCTCTCGGCCGAATTCGGGATCTCCAAGACCCCCGTGCGCGAGGCCTTGATCGCCCTCGGCCGCGACGGCCTGGTGACCCAGGTGCCCCACCACGTCACCCGCGTCGCCACCCCGCGGCCGGAGGACATCCGCGAGGTCTGCCAGCTGCGGACCTGGCTCGAGGGGGAGATCGCGGTGGAAGCGGCGCTGGCCGGCGACGCCGAGCTGATCGAGGACCTCACCGACAGCGTCGAGGGGGCCCGCCGGGCGCTCGGGCGCAAGAAGCTCCCCGACTACGTCGCCTCGGTGAACGCCTTCTCCGACGTGCTGCTCGCCCACTCCGGCAACCGCTTCGCGGTCGACGTCGGCGAACGGCTGCGGAACTTCCTCGCGCTGATGGCGAACGTCGCCGAAAGCACCGCCGGGCGGCGCCAGCGCTCGATCGAGGAGCACGCGGCGATCCTCGACGCGATCACCGCCGCCGACCCGGCCGCGGCCCGCGCCGCCACCCGGGTCCACATGCAGAGCATCGAACTCGACGCGCTGAAGTCGCTGGAGAAGCGGCTCGCCGAAGACGGGAAGGAGGGCTGATGGAGGCGCCCTTCCCGCTGGTGCGCGTGGCCGCGGCCGACCCGCGCGAGCGCGGCCGCATCATCGGCGAGGAGACGCGTGCCGGGGTGATCGAGTCGGTGGCGATCTACGAGGAGACCTTCGCCCACTACACCGGGCTCGGCTGGGACGAGGTGAGGGTGCTGGCGGGTGAGTTCGCGGCGCCGATCGAGGCCTACGACCCGGTGATGCTGGCTGAGCTGGAGGGGATCGCCGAGGGCGCCGGGCTCGACCTCGGGGACGTGCTCGCGATCAACGCCCGCAGCGAGATCATGTTCGGGCTCCAGATCACCCCGCCGCCGGAGTGCACGGTCTTCTTCGCCGGCGAGGGCGCGACCGCCGACGGCCACGTGCTGCTCGGGCAGAACTGGGACTGGCGCCCGCGGACGGCGGCGACGGTGACGATCTTCGAAGTCGACCAGGGCCCCGAGCGGCCCGCCTACTTCACCGTCGCCGAGGCCGGCGTGCTCGGCAAGACGGGCTTCAACGAGCACGGCATCGGGCTCACCGTGAACGCCCTGATCAGCGACCGCGACCTCGGCGAGCCGCTGCTGCCGATGCACGCGGTGGTCCGCGGGATCCTCAACTCGGCGACGGTCGAGGAGGCGGTCGCGGCGGTGGTGCGGGCGCGGCGCGGCGCCTCGATCACCTACACGGTCGCCGATGCCGGCGGGGTCGGGATCGCGATGGAGACCGGGCCCGGCGGGGTGGAGGCGGTGCGCTTCGTCCATCCCGAGGACGACCTGATCTTCCACACCAACCACTTCACCTGCACGGTCCCCTTCCGCGACGTCGGGATCGAAGCGTGGGCCGACACGGTGGACCGGCTGGCGACGATCGAGGGCTTCCTCGGCGCCCGCCGCGGCACGATCGACCTCGACCTCGCCAAGGAGGCGCTGAGCGACGAGACCGGCCACCCCGACTCGATCTCCCGCTTCGTCAACCCGGAGTTCCACCCGGTGCTCCAGGGGGAGACGGTCACCTCGGTGATCATGGACCTCACCGCGCTGCGGGCCGAGGTCACCGCGGGGCCGCCGAGCGCCAACGAGTACGTGCCGATGACCCCCGAGTTCGCCGCCCGCGCGTCCGTCCGGTGAGCGCGGTCGAGCAGAGCGATGGCGCCCCGGCCCGGTCGCTCGACGTCTGCCTGACCTTCGACTTCGACGCGATGTCACTCTGGGGGGCGATGGGGCAGACCTCGCCGACGCCGGTCTCGCGGGGCGAGTTCGGCGGCCGGGTGGCGGTGCCGCGCATCCTCGACCTGCTCGCCGAGGCGGGCGCGCCGGCGACCTTCTTCGTCCCCGGCCACACGATCGACACCTTCCCCGAGCTCTGCGCGCGGATCCTCGCCGAGGGGCACGAGATCGGCCACCACGGGTACTTCCACGAGAGCCCGGTGGGGCTCTCGCCGCTGCAGGAGAAGCGGGCGCTGGAGCGCGGGCTGGAGACGATGGAGCGGCGGCTCGACGGGTACCGCCCGGCCGGTTACCGGTCGCCGGCCTGGGACCTCTCGCCGCAGACGACCGAGCTGCTGCTGGAGTACGGCTTCGCCTACGAGTCGAGCATGATGGCGCAGGACTTCGAGCCCTACTGGTGCCGCACCGGCGACGTCTTCCACACCGACAAGGCATTCGAGTTCGGGCCGGAGATCGAGCTGGTCGAGGTTCCCGTCTCCTGGGCCCTCGACGACTTCGTCGACCTTGAGTACGTCTACGCGCCGCCGCTGATCCTGCCCGCGGCGAAGGACCCGGGCGCGGTCGAGCGGCGCTGGCTCGCCGACATGGACTTCGCCGCGGCCACGGTGCCGGGCGGCGTCTATACCCTGACCATGCACCCGCAGGTGATCGGCCGCGGGGCGCGGATCGACATCGTCCGCAGTGTGATCGCCCACGCGCGTGGGCTCGGCGCCGAGCTGGTCACGGCGGGGGCGGCGGCGCGGTCCTGGGTCGAGCGGGCGCCGGCCGCCCGAGATTCTCAGGCTACGGTCTGAGCCAAATGGGATATGATATTCCGAAGGGTTGAAGAGGAGCGATGAGCGTCATTTCCAACATGCGAGGAAGGACCACCGCAACTGCGACCGCCGGCGGTGGGAGCGTCGACGGCCACGTCGAACTGGCCCCGACCACTGGTGAACGCTGGCGCGCCGCGCTCCGTTGGCTCCCCGCGGTCTTGGTCCCGATCCTGATCCTGGTCTGTTGGCAGCTCTACGTCACCGCTGCCAACGTCGATCCGCTGGTGCTGCCGTCGCCGAGCCGGATCGTCTCCCAGCTCTGGGAGAACCGCGATATCGCCTGGACGAACACCGCCCAGACGCTGGAAGAGATGGTGATCGGCTTCGGCCTTGCGGTGATCGTCGCCCTGCTGATCGCCTTCGTCATGGACAACGTGCGCTGGGTTCGCAATGCTCTGTACCCGACGCTGATCGCCTCGCAGACGATCCCGGTGATCGCGATCGCCCCGCTGATGATCATCTGGTTCGGCTTCGGTCTCCTCCCGAAGGTGCTGCTGATCATCCTCGTCACCTTCTTCCCGATCGTCGTCGCCCTGCTCGACGGCTTCGCCCAGACCGAGCGCGAGGCGATGGACCTGCTGCGCACGATGGGCGCCTCGCGGCTGCAGGCGTTCCGCCTCGTCCGCTTCCCCGGCGCGCTGCCGAACTTCTTCACCGGCCTGCGGATCAGCGCCACCTACGCGGTGCTGGCGGCGATCTTCGCCGAGTACGTCGGCGCCTACCACGGCCTCGGCATCTGGATGTCGCAGTCGAAGAGCTCCTTCCGCACCGACCTCGTCTTCGGCGCGATCGGGATCTGCGCGCTGATCAGTATCGCCCTCTTCGCCCTGATCGCGCTCATCTCCCGCTTCGTCATGCCCTGGCATTACGCCGCCCGACGGGACGGTGACTGATGGAGGTCGCGACGACGCCGGGGATCTCGGCGAGCATCGAGATGTCGAACGTCTCGAAGACGTTCCGCCAGGGCAACCGCGGGGTCCAGGTCCTGAAGGACATCCAGTTCGACGCCAAGCCGGGCGAGTTCGTCTCCGTGATCGGGCCCAGCGGCTGCGGCAAGTCGACCCTCTTCAAGCTGGTCGCGGGGCTCGAGCGCGCCGACACCGGGACGACGACGATCAACGGCAAGCCGCTGAAGCAGTCCGATCACCCTGTGGCCTACATGCCGCAGAAGGACCTCCTGCTGCCATGGCGCTCGGTGATCCGCAACGTGACGATGCCGCTGGAGATCGCCGGGATGTCGAAGGGCGAGGCGATCGATAAGGCGAAGACGCTGTTCCCGGTGTTCGGCCTCGAGGGCTTCGAGGACGCCTACCCGTTCACCCTCTCGGGCGGCATGCGGCAGCGCGCGGCGCTGATGCGGACGGTGATCCAGGAGCGGCCGCTGATGCTCCTCGACGAGCCCTTCGGCGCCCTCGAC
>MKSH01000142.1:0-543 GCA_001898095.1 Solirubrobacterales bacterium 70-9
GTGGCGCTGCTGGAGCGCGACGACTTCGCCGTCGGCACCTCGAGCCGCTCGTCGAAGATGGTCCACGGCGGTCTGCGGTACCTCCAGAACTTCGACCTCGGGCTGGTCCGCGAGGCGCTGATCGAGCGCCAGTTGCTGGTTCACCTGGCGCCGCACCTCGTCTACCCGACCCCGTTCCTGGTCGCCGCCCTCGGCGAGGAGAAACGCGACCGCAAGGTCGGCATCGGGCTGAACATGTACGACGTGATGGCGACCACGCGGGCCGGTCGCAGCCGTCGGGAGAAACGCGAGAAACGGGAGAAATACTCGTCCCAGGGCCACGACGAGGATCCCTGGTGGGCGCCCGACCGGCACCGCACGATCGACCATGACGAGGTGTTGGAGCTGGTCCCGGCGCTCGCCTCGCGCGATCCCCACGACGCCTACCTCTTCTACGACTGCCAGACCGACGACGTGCGGCTGGTGCTGACCGTGCTCGGCGAGGCGGAGCGTTACGGTGCCGTCGCCCTGAACGGGGCCGAGGTGGTCGAGGTCACAGGCGGG
>MKSH01000142.1:620-7144 GCA_001898095.1 Solirubrobacterales bacterium 70-9
GATCGCGCCCAGCCGCGGCACCCACCTGGTCCTCGACGCCGGCGACCTGCCGATGGGGAGCGCCGCCTGCATCATCCCGGCGGGCGAAGGGCGGATGATCTTCGCTCTGCCTTGGTACGGGCGGACGCTGATCGGCACCACCGACAACGACTTCGAGGGCGACACCCGCCACCCGCGCCCGGCGGAGGCCGAAGTCGAGTACCTGCTGGACGCGGCCAACGCGTTCTTCGGCACGGAGCTCGGGCCGCGCGACCTGGTCGGCGCCTACGCCGGGGTGCGGCCGCTGATCTCGAGCGGCGACCCGCGCAAGTCGGTCGACATCTCGCGCAAGGAGGAGCTGTACGAGACGTCGTCGGGAATGCTGACGATTACGGGCGGGAAGCTCACGACTTACCGACGGATGGCGAAACTGACCGTCGACCGGCTGGTCGAGCGCGAAGGGCGCGAGGCGCCCTGTCGGACGGCCGAGATCCCGCTCGGGATGGAGGCGCGGCCGGCCGACCTGGAGGCGCCGGACGGGGTGGGGGAGGAGTCCCTGCCGCAGCTTTCCTTCCGTTACGGGCACGCGTCGAAGCGGGTGCTCGACCTCGCCCGGGAACGGCCCGAGCTGGCGACGCCGATGGTCCCCGGTCGTCCCGACCTGCTTGCCGAGGCGGTGCTGGCGGCGCGCTCCGAGCAGGCCCGCTCGCTCGCCGACGTGCTGCTGCGCCGCACCCGGCTGGGGATCCTGGCGGCGCCGGCGCTGCGCGACCCCGAGGTGCGGCGGCCGATCGCGGCGGCCCTGGGGGCAGAGCTCGGCTGGTCGGAGGCGCGGATCGGGGCCGAGGTGGTCGCCTGGGACGACGTCGCTGCGACCGAAGGCGTGGATCCGGCGCTGGGGATCGGCGGCACCGCAACTGGGTACCCGGACGGAGAGGCCGGCGAGGCGGCGAACCGGTACCCGGATGGGGAGGCCGGCGCGGGCGCCGGGTCCTCGGCCGAGCGCGTTGACTAAGGTGGCCGTCCGATGACCAAGACCGAGCTCGAATCCAAACATCTTTCTGACCTTCACCAGCTTGCCGCCGACGCCGGCGTCGAGCGGTACCGGATGCTCACGCGCGCCGAGCTGATCGAGCGCCTGAGCGACGGTGACGGCGGCGATTCCGCCTCCTCACGCGGCGGCGACGAGGAGCGCGAGCGCCCGCGGCGGCGTCGGCGGCGCTCGACTACCGGCCGCGAACGCGAGGAGCGCCAGGACGTCGAGGACGAAGAGGAGAAGCCCACCCGGGGCAGCCGCTCGCGCAAAGCCGCGGCCGACGAGGACGGCGACGAGTCGGACAAGGGCGCGGGCAAGGACGCCGAGGAGGATTCCGGCGACGACGAGGACGGCCCGCGGCCGAAACGCCGCCGCCGTCGGCGCCGCTTCGGCCGCCGCCGCGAGGGGCTCGCGATCCAGGATCTGCTGTTGCCGGCCGAGTCGGGCCGCCAGGCGGTCCTGCTCGCCGAGAGCCGCGAGGCGGCCACCGACCTGCTGCGCGGCGTCGCCGCCGACCTGGCCGCGGCCTCCGAGGGCCCCGATCCGGTCGCCCTCCTGATCGACCCGAGCCCCGAGGAGCTCGCCGACTGGAAGCGCGAGGCGCCCCAGGCCGAGCTCGTCTCCGCCGGTCAGGCCCGTCACGCGAACGATGCCCTGGCCGCGGCGCAGCGCCGCGCGGGCGACGGCGAAGACGTGATCCTCCTGATCGACTCCCTGACCCGCTTCACCGAGTCGTTCGGCGACACCGACGGCGCCAAGGAGCTCTTCGACGCCGGCCGCGGGGACATCAAGGGCAAGGGATCGCTGACCGTAGTGGTCGCTCTGGAGCGCGGCTAGCGCGGGGCTAAAAAAGGCCGCTTCTCAGCGGCGGTAGGCGATGCGGCGCCACGACGGCTCCTTGCTGAGCTCGATGAGCTCGGAGCTGCGGTCGGGCTGGACGTAGCCGAAGGTCTGGGTGCGCTCGTCGAAGACGACGTCGAGCTCGCCCTCCTTCACCCGCTGGTCGAGCCAGGCGCCGCGGAAGACGAGGCGCCGGATCCAGTGGACGAGGCTGCGGTTGGAGGGACCGACCAGGTCCTCCCAGTTCTCGTTGATGTGCTCGCCGAGGGGGGAGCTGGGCTCGGCGATCTCGCCGCTGACCGCGAGGTCGAGGAGGTCGTCGAGCTCTTCCTGGCTCAGCCCTTGGTCGACGAAGGCCAGCTTCACCGCCGCCTGCTCGACCCGCTGCGCAAAGTCCTCCTCGTTGAACGCGAAGCGGAGCTCTCCGTACTCCAATACGTAATCGGAGCCAGACTCGTAATTCCCTCTGCGGGTCGTTTTCTTTTCCATGAGTTGAAGCCGAGCCGCGACGCAAGCCCGGCGTCGCAGGGGGTGGATCTTGCCGATCATCCTAGTTCCGTGCCCTCCTGGGCACCCACCTGAACGCGGGGTTGCACCGAGGAGGGATTTCGCCGGCGAGGGCGTATCGATCCCGGATGCAGGAGGGGGGAGAGAATCCCCTGCTCAGGGACTTATTCAGGTGATGGACGCCGCCCGATTCGACGATCTTCCCCGCCGCGAGGTCCGCGGGAGTTATGTCCCGGTGGCGGTCGACTTCCGGGCGCGACTGCTCGGGCTGGCGTTCCTCGACCGGGCCGAATCGGGCCCCGGATTGCTCCTCCCGCGCTGCTCTTCGGTCCACACTTTCGGGATGAAGTTCGCGCTCGACGTGTACTTCCTGGGGCCGGACGACACGATCCTGAGCGCCCGCCGCGCGGTTCCGGCGCGCCGCTTCGTCGCCTGCCGCGGAGCGGCGGCGGTGCTGGAGATCCCGGCCTAGAGCGGTGTATGGCGGCGGGGAGCGGGCGGTGCCGCGCGGTGCGTCGCGGTCCTCAGTCCCAGCGAACCGCGATGTCGGCCTCGGCCAGTTCGGCGAAATAGCGACGGCCGAGGCGGAACGAGGCCGCGGTGAGGAGGCGGTAGGCCGGTCCCCAGAGGGCGACCCAGGCGAAGACGACGAAGGTCTGCGACAGCAGCGTCTCCAGGCTGCCTTCGGCGGCGCCGTAGTCGAGCACTGCGGCGGCGCCCAGCGCGAGGAAGAAGACGAGCAGGCCGATCCGGGTCTCGCGCGGGGCGAAGGCGCGGCGGATCCAGTGGTGGCGCGCGTCGACCTTCATCGTCCGCAGGTCGGCCCGCACGGCGCCGACGATCGCCGCCTCGTCGGCGCTCGCCCGCTCGCCCTCGGGCAGGACCAGCTGCAGGTGTGGCGTTCCGTGGGACTTCTTCGCCACTTCCGACCAGGCGTCGACGATCCGCTCGCGGGCCTCGTCGCTGAGCGGGCGCGAGGCCAACGGCTCGGCGCTCCAGGCGTCGAAGAGCGCCGCCGTCGAGGGGATGCGGATCGCGATCTCGGTCGCCACCGGCGGGATTCTGGTCCCGCCAGAGGTCGGATCCGTCCGACTTCCCCGCGTCTTCCGTGAATCGGCGGGGGGAGAGTCGTGCCCCTCCGGGCCCTTATCCCGACCATGCTGCCCAAACGAGAAGAGATCGCCACGATCGTCGTCTGCGAGGACGACGATGCCACCCTCGACCTGCTGTGCGACCACCTGGCCGCGGACCGTTTCGAGGTCCTCCCGGCACCGAGCGCCGCCGACGCGCTGCGCCTCTGCCGCTACAACCACCCCGACCTGCTCCTCCTCGATCTCGCCCTGCCCGACGCTTCCGGTCTCGACGTCCTGCGCACGATCCGCGAGGCCGACGGGATCGACTCCCGCTTCGACCCGCGCCTGCCGATCATCGTCCTCACCGGCCGCGGCGGCGCCACCGATCGGGTCCGCGGGCTCGACCTGGGAGCCGACGACTACGTGCAGAAGCCGTTCTCCTACGAAGAACTACGGGCGCGGATCACCGCCGTCCTGCGGCGCGGCCACAGCCGCCACGAGGGCCCGGTCCGGGTCGGCGAGCTGCTCGTCGACCCCGCCCGCCGCCAGGTCAAGATCGGCGACCGCGAGGTCCACCTCTCGAAGAAAGAGTTCACGCTCCTCCGCGTGCTCGCCTCCGATCCCACGCGAGTGTTCAGCAAGGATGAACTCTTGAGGGACGTGTGGGGCTTCAACGCCCCGTCCGGGAAGACGCGGACCCTGGACAGTCATGCCAGCCGGCTGCGTCGCAAACTCGACCCCGAGCACGCCAAGTACGTGGTCAACTGCTGGGGGATCGGCTACCGCCTTGTCGAGGGCTGAGGCCGGCGTCGCGAGCGTGCGCTTGAGCCGGTCGGAGGCGGCTCAAGCGCACGGTCGACAGGATTACTTCGCCGCTTTGGGCGGCACCTCGAAGTGGAGGAGGGAGAGGCTGGTCGGGATGCCGTCGCCCTTCTCCTTGGCGAGGCGGTTGGTCGATTCCTCGCCGATCTTCATCGCCGACTCGAGGGTCTCGGTCAGCACCTTGCTCAGCGCGGTCCAACCCTCGTCGTCGAGGATCAGCGGCGTGCGCGAGATGTGGGTGTCGATGCGCGAGTCGATCGTGCCCTCGGTCATCGCCGCGGCGGCGTCCTGGCCGATCGCCTCGAGGACCACGCCGTCGATGCCCTTGCGCGCCGAGGCCGGGATCTTGGCCCAGTCGGCGTCGCTGAAGAAGGCGCGCTCGGTGGCCCGGTAGAAGTGCTCGACCGCACCGCGGCGCGGCTCCGTTTTCACCAGTTCGACGCAGTTGTATTCGAGCAACGTTTTGACGTGATAGCTGACGTTGCCGAGCGGCTCGTCGAGTTCCTGGGCGAGCTGGTTCGGGCTGGAGATGCCCCGGTTGAGCGAGGTGAGGATGCGGACCCGGAGCGGGTGGGCGAGCGCCTTGGCCAGCTGCTGCGTGATGCCCTCTGGAGTCGTTCTGGTCTGCGGCAAGGGTGGACTTCCTTTCAATGGGAGCGGGAGCGAGACGGATGACGGATCGCGGCGCGCAGTCCGGGGGGAGCGGCGGTCCGTCCGTTAAGTATTCCAAGACAACCTGCGGATTACCTAAGAGCGGTCGGTAAATCCGTCACACGGAATCAACCCCCGATTTTGTCGCGCTGAGCGATCTGGATCTTTCGCGGCGGGGGAGAGTATCTGGCCGCCCTGACCTTAGGAAAGCATGTGGATCGACGACCTACCCGCTTTCCTCTTCGCGCTCACCCCGGCCCGGGTTGCCGTCTGGCCGGCGCTCGGCGGCGCGGGCGTGACGCTGGCGGCCGCGGTGCGCGACGGGCGGCGGCGAACGGTGCTGAACGAGCGCCTCCACGAGCTTCGGCGCCCGCTGCAGGCCTTGGTCCTGATGGCACCTGCCGGGGGCGGGGCAGGGGCCGGCGACGGCCCGCTCGAGATGGCCGCCGCGGCCCTGGCCCGCCTCGACCGCGAGATCAACGGCGAGGGCGAGGCGGCGGTGCGGGGACCGGTAGCCGTGCGACCGATGCTGGAAGCGGCGAGCCGACGGTGGCGCGGGCAGGCGACCCTGGTCGGGGCGACGATCGAGGTTTGCTGGGACGCAGGCGAGGCGGCGGTCGAGGGAGATCGGGTCGACCTCGTCGCCGCCCTGGACAACTTGGTCTCGAACGCCCTCGAGCACGGCGGCCCCCGGATCGAGCTGACCGCCACCCAGGCCGGCGACCGGATCTGCCTCGCCGTCGTCGACTCGGGCAGCGGCGCCGGCCGCCGGGTCCGCAATCGCGACGCCGCCCTCCGCGGCCGCAAGACCCGCCGCCGCACCCCCTTCGGTCGCCTCTCCGGCAAGTCCCGCCACGGCCACGGCCTCCGCCTGGTCCGCCGCACGGCCGCCGCCCACAACGGAACCTTCGTCCTCCACGAAGGCGAGCAAGGCACGAGCGCCGTCCTCGAACTCCCGCTTCTGCCCCCGGCACGCCAAGCCTCGCGCCCCACCGTCCCGGAGCCTCCTCCACCGCCACCCCTACGCGGAACCCGACGCGAGGGCTCGCCGGGCGATCGGGATGACCCTGAACGAACCTCCCTGCAGTTCGTGAGTGAAGGGTCATCCCGATCGCTCCTCCCGCCAACCCAGTCCTTTGCGCCAACCCAGTCCTCTGCACGAGCCGCGTCCGACCGACGAGGCCGCCCGTGAGCCGCCGCGCCCGCGCGATCGGCTTCGGCGTCGCCGCCCTGCTGGCCGCTGCGGTGGCCGGCACGATCGCCGACGGCTACGGCGACAGCGTCGCCCAGGGCTATGGCGCGCTGCGGCCGGTGGTGGTCGCCTCGGCGGAGTTGCCGGCGGGCAGGGCACTCGACCCGACGGCCGCCGAAACCGCGCTCGAGGTGCGGCAGGTCCCGACCCGGTTCGTCCCGCTGGGCGCCCTGCGAGACCCGGCCGAAGCGCTCGGCCTGGTCCCCGCGGCGGCGATCCCGAGCGGTGCCTACCTGCTCGCCGCCCAGTTGCGCCCGCCGCACTCCGACGCGCCGGGGCCGCGACTGGCGGGCGGGCGCCGCCCGGTCCAGATCGCGGTCAGCGGCGCAGCGGCGCTCGCGATCGCGGGTGGCGATCCGGTCGG
>MKSH01000142.1:7241-7939 GCA_001898095.1 Solirubrobacterales bacterium 70-9
GGACTGACGCGCCCGCAGGCGCTGCGGCTGATCGCCGCCGAGAGCTTCGCCCGCCAGGTCACCGTGATGCCCCACGGAGGACGATGAGTGCCCGCGACCGCCACGTAGCCGAAATCGCCGCCACCCTGCGCGGTCGCCTGGTCGAGCGCCGCCGGGCCGAGGCGGCGGCCGGGCGGCGGGGCGGCGACCTCGAGGCGACGGTGCGGGAGCTGGTCGACGAGGAGGCGGCGGTCCTCGGTGCCGCCGACCGGGCCGAGATCGCCGCCCGCGTGGTCCGCGACAGCGTCGGCCTCGGGCCGCTCGAGATCCTGCTCGCCGACCCGGAGGTGGAGGAGGTGATGGTCAACGGCCCCGATCGCGTCTTCGTCGAGCGGGGCGGGCGGATCGAGACGACTCCGATCGCCTTCGCCGACGAGGAGGAGCTGCGCAACGCGATCGAGCGGATCCTGGCGCCGCTCGGCCGCCGCGTCGACGAGCTCAGCCCGATGGTCGACGCCCGTCTCGCCGACGGCTCGCGGGTGAACGTGGTGATCCCGCCGCTGGCGATCGACGGCCCGGCGATCTCGATCCGCCGCTTCGGCGCCGAGCGGCCCGGTCCCGATCGGCTGGTCGAGATGGGGACCCTCGACCCGGTGCAACGGGCGCGGCTGGAGGAGGCGGTGCGGGGACGGCGCAGCATCCTGGTCAGCGGCGGCACC
>MKSH01000142.1:7988-11345 GCA_001898095.1 Solirubrobacterales bacterium 70-9
TGGTGCGGCTGGAGAGCCGGCCCGCCGGGGTCGAGGGCCGTGGCGAGGTGACCATCCGCGACCTCCTGCGCAACGCCCTGCGGATGCGGCCCGACCGGATCGTGATCGGCGAGGTGCGCGGGCCGGAGGCGCTCGACCTCCTGACGGCGTTGAACACCGGCCACGACGGAGCCCTCTCGACCGTCCACGCCAACTCGCCCCGCGACGCGATCGCCCGCCTCGAGACCCTGGCGCTGATGGCCGGCGTGGGGCTGCCGCACGAGGCGATCGCCGAGCAGGTCCGCCGTGGCATCGACCTCGTCGTCCACCTGCGGCGCCTGCCCGACGGCTCGCGCCGCGTGACCGAGATCGTGGAGGTCGACCGGTGAGTGGAGCGGTGGCGATGGCCGCAGTGCTGTCCGGCGCAGCACCGATCGCGGCAGTTGGCGACGCGCCGATCGTTCTGCTCGGTGCTTTGGCCGGTGGGCTCGTGGCGATGGGCGCCAGGGAGGCGGTGCTGGCCAGCCCGGCCGCGGCGGCCTGGCTGCGGCAGGCGCTGGAGCCGTTGCGGCGCGCCGGGCGCGAGGGCTACGCGCCCTCGACCCGCGAGCGCCGGCGGCTGGCGGCCCTCGGTGCGGTGGCGGCGATCGCGACCGGCTGGCTGCTGGGCGGGGTCGAGGTTGCGTTGCCGCTCTCGGTCGCCGGGCCGGGCATCGTCGCCTGGGTCATCTCCAGCCGGCGGCGCCGCTACCGCGCCGCGGTCGAGCGCTCGCTGCCCGAAGTCGCCACCGCCGTCGCCGACTCGCTCGCCGCCGGGCGCTCTCTGCGTGCTTCGCTGCCCGCCGCGGCCGCCTATCTCGACGGGCCGCCCGCGGCTGAGCTGGTCCGGCTCGGCGCCGAGCTCGACCTCGGCGCCGGCACCGCCGAGGCCGTCGCCGCCTGGCGCGGGCGGATGCGCTCCGCGCGGGTCGACGCCTTCGCCGCCGCCCTGCTGAGCCAGCGGCTGGCGGGCGGCGACCTCGCCGGGCTGCTGCGCCGCTTCGCCGCCGGGGCGGCGGAGCGCGACCGGGTCGCCGAGGACGCCCGCTCGGCGACCGCCCAGGCCCGCTTCACCGGTCTGCTCGTGGTCGCGATGCCGACCGGCGGGGCGCTCTTCGCCGAGCTGGTCCAGCCGGGCTTCCTCGCCAAGTTGCTCGGCTCGCCCGCCGCCGCGATCCTGCTCGCCCTCGCCGCCGGCCTGCAGGTCGTCGGTTTCGTCGCGATCCAGCGGCTCTCGCGGGTGGCCGAATGAGCCCGGCGGACCTCCTCTTCGCGATCGCGACGTTGCTGGCGCTGGCCGCGGGCCGCGAGGTCCTGGTCGCTCGCGCCGCCCGTCGCGCGGTCAGAAACATCGACCAGGGCGAAGTTTCTGACCGCGCAGGCGGCTGGGCTCAGGGCGGCGGCGCGCCGGGCGGCGGCGCATCGGGTCGCGGGGCGGCGGGTTCGCCGCTGTCCGGGCGAGCGGCCCGCGTGGCGCTCTGGCTCGATCTCCCCGAGCGATTGCGCCGCTCGGGGCTCGAGGCGCGCTTCCCGCTCCCCGCGGTGCTCCTGGCCAAATGCGCCGGGCTGTGCCTGGGGGCGATCCTGGCGCTCGGCGCGGCGCCCGCGGCGCCGGGGCGGATCGCGATCGCCGTCGCGCTCGGCCTGCCCGTCGCGGGCTTCTTCCTCCCCGACGCGCTGCTCGAGCGCGCGGCGCGCCGCCGGCGCCGGCGCCTCGTCGCGGCGCTCCCCGACGCTCTCGACCTCCTCGCGGTCAGCGTCGCCTCGGGGCGCGGCCCGGCCGACGGGCTCGCCCAGGTGGCGCGGGCGGGGGAGGGACCGCTGGCCGAGGAGATGCGGATCGCGGTCGCCGAGCTCTCCTGCGGCAGCCCGCTCTCGGCGGCGCTGGCCGCGCTCCGCGCCCGCGTTCCGGGCAGCGAGCTGGCGACGCTGGTCGCCTCGATCGAGCGCTCGCGCCGCTTCGGCTCGCCGCTTGCCGATCAACTCCGCCGCCAGGCGAGCGCCCTGCGCCGCGACAGCCGCCGCGCGGTCGAGGAGCGGGCCGCCCGCGCCGCGCCGAAGATCCAGCTGGTCGTCGCCCTGGTCCTCGTCCCCTCGGTGATGCTGATGATCGCCGCCGGCCTGATCGCCAACGCCGGGACGCTGCTCTCGGGGTTCTAAGGCATCCCCGGACGCGGGAGCGAGCACTCCGGTGACCATCAGCGCGCTCGTGCGGGAGCGGAGGAGATGCCGCTTTGTGAAGACTCGTCGCGCAGCCGGGTCGCCACCGCGCCGGTCGCCGCGAGCACCGCGTCGAGGCTGACGATGTCTTCCCGCCGATCCGGGATGAAGGCGACGAGGGTCCCGTCGACGAGCTCAAAGGCGAACTTCTCCGGCGGCGATTCGGTCAGCCAGACGATGAAGCTCGGGGAGAAGAGGCGCCGCAGCCAGACGTCGTTCTGGTTCTCCTTGGCGAAGATCTCGTAGCGCTCGGCCAGCGCCTCGCTCTCCAGCGTGACCCGCTTTTTCCCCACCCGGAAGGCATCCTCAAACTTCTCCAGCGAGCGCAGCCCGAACTTGCGCTTGCAGTAGAGCTCCGGCACGAACGGCGAGCACTCCGGCAGCTCGACCAGCCCGATCGTGAAGTAGACGTTCTTCGTCGTCGGCATGCCGTCCGAGTCGATCGTCGGCTCTTCGTAATAGAAGACGGCCAGCGTCCCGTCGATCCCGGGCGCGAGCTCGCCCGCCATCGTCCACGAGGTCCCGCGGCCGACGCCTTCGCGCAGCAGCGGGGTGGCCTTCTCCGGGATCACGACCGTCTCCAGCTTCAGGCCACGGTTGTGCGCGTAGACCTCGAGGAAGGACCGCTGCGCCCGGTCGCCGGCCAGCATCCAGGTGACCCAGAGGGCGATCCCGATCACGAGCAGCGGCAGGATCAGGGCGACCGCCACGCCGTACTGGAGGCCGTAGATGAAGAACCCGAGGCTGACCACGCCGGTCGGCACGAGGAACTTCCAGCCGCTGAGCAGCCGCCGCAGCTCGCCCCAACGCAACGACTTGGAGTTGGCGGGCCCCGACGAGGGCTCGGACAGTTTGGAAGGAATCTTCGATCTGGTCACGGCGCGCAAACCTAGCGCCGCGGCCGGCGGGTAATGCGCTGTCTGGACGACCAGACTAGGCTGGCGGGGACTGGCCGGCCGGGGTGGAGGTCTCGCCCGACTCCTCGCGCAGGCGCGTCGCCACCATCGTCGTCGCCGCGGCGACCTTGTCGAGGTCGGCGGTGTCTTCCTTGTGGCCGCGCACGTAGGCGACGAGGGTGCCGTCGACGAGCTCGAAGGCGAACTTCTCCGGCGCCGATTC
>MKSH01000142.1:11363-15555 GCA_001898095.1 Solirubrobacterales bacterium 70-9
GCCCTTCTTGCAGAAGACCTCGTAGCGCTTGGCCATCTCCTCGCTCTCCAGCGTCACCCGTTCTTTGGAGGAGCGGAAGACGTCCTCGAACTTCTCCAGCGAGCGCAGCCCCGACTTGCGCTGGCAGTAGAGCTCCGGCACGTGGTCCACGCACTCGGGGATGTCGCTCATGCCGAGCGTGAACGGGTGGTAGCTCTTCTCCCGGTTGCCGTTGCTGTCGGTCGATTCGGTGACGTAGGTGTAGATCGCGAGGATCCCGCCGACGCCGGGGGCCAGTTCCCCGGTCAGCGTGCGCTCGGCGTACTGGTCGTCGCCCTTGCGCAGCAGCGGCGTCGAGGGCGGCAGCGAGGTCTTGCCGCCGAGGGTCATGTCGCGCCGCTTCGCGTAGACGTTGAAGAAGTCGTCGGCGGCGCGCGAGTCGGCGAGGTTGAAGGTCAGCCAGATGCCGGCCAGGAAGGCGACGACGAAGACGATCGCGCCGAGCACCGGGCCGGCCACGGCCGCCCCGATCGCGCCCAACGCCAACGAGCCGCCGAGGACCAGGATCCAGGTCAGCGGTTTGTGGAGCAGTTCGCGGAAGTGGTAGCCGCGCAGGTCGTTCGCGTCCTGCGGTTCCGCCTGTGCCGCGGCCGCGTTGGCGTCCGACCCCTGTGCCTGATCCCTCTCCTCAGTGCTCATGCGCCCCAACCTATCCCGCCGAGAGGCGGCCAGGGGCGGACATGCAAATGGGGTTGCAGAGGGAGGTCGTGTTGCAAAGTGGGAGAGTGTGTGTCAAAGTGGCGCTCGAGTTGAAGCCCAGGACCGGGGTGGTGAGGCTCCTCCCACCTCATCACTCCGGTCCCAACTCTTTTCCGACCTCTACCTCCCGCTCTGAAAGGACACCGAGTTGGCATTTCGGGGCCTCTACGAGCACAGCCTGGACAGCAAGGATCGATTGACCGTGCCCTCGCGCTTTCGCAGTCAGCTTGCTGACGGAGTCGTTCTCTCCAAGGGCTTCGACCCCTGCGTCTGGGTGCATACGACCGCGGAGTTCGAGGAGCTGTCGGACCGCTTCCTCTCACCCCACAGCCCGTTCGGCAAAGACGCAAGGGCTCTGCGCCGCCGTTTCCACGGTGGCTCGTTCGACGAGAAGCTCGACTCGGCGGGGCGCATCCGCATCCCCAAGCCGCTGATCGAGCACGCCGGCCTGGATGGCGAATGCGTCGTCATCGGCGCGGGTGAGTACCTCGAGATCTGGAACGCCGACGCCTGGGCCAAGCAGGAGGAAGAGCTCGACGCCGCCGCGCCCGAGATCGCCGAGGGCCTGGCCGGGGCGGGCGCCGCGTAACCATGAGACTGCATGCCGCCCGCATCCCCACCTTCTCCCACCAGGCCACCGCGCCGAACCTGCTGAAGCTCGTGACCCGCGAACACGATCCCGTCCTCGCCCCCGAGCTGGTCGACCTGCTCGCCCCCGAGCCGGGCCAGACCGCCGTCGACTGCACCTTCGGCGCGGGCGGCCACGCGCGGCTCGTCGCCGAGCGCCTCGGGCCGGAGGGGACGCTGATCGGGATCGACCGCGACCCGGCCGCCCAGGAGCGCTTCAACCGCTTCGCCGCGGAGGCTCCCTGTAAGGCGTTGTTCGTCGGCGCCGACTTCGTTGCAGGACTTCGTGCGCTGCGGGGCGAAGGAATCCGCCCAGACATGGTCTACATGGATCTGGGAATGTCCTCGATGCAGATCGACGCGTGGGAGCGCGGCTTCTCCTACTCCTACGACGCGCCGCTCGACATGCGCATGGACCCGCGGCAGGGGTTCGACGCCGCCGATCTGGTCAACGAGTGGCCGGAGGGGCGGATCGCCCAGGTGCTGCGCCGCTTCGGCGAGGAGCGCCACGCCGCCGGGATCGCCCGCGAGATCGTCGCCCGCCGGCCGCTCCGCACGACCTCCGAACTTGTCGCCGCGGTGCAGGCGGGGATGCCCGCCGCCGCCCGCTTCGCCGGCGGCCACCCGGCCAAGCGCACCTTCCAGGCGCTGCGGATCGCCGTCAACGGGGAGCTCGACCTGCTCGACGAGGCGTTGCCGCTGGCCTGGGACATGCTGCCGCTCGGCGGCCGCTTCGCCGCGATCTCCTTCCACTCGCTCGAGGACCGGCCGGTGAAGCAGTTCCTGGTCGGCAAGTCGACCGGCTGCGTCTGCCCGCCGGAGCTGCCGGTCTGCGTCTGCGGCCACGAGCCCGAGGCCGAGCTGCTGACCCGCCGCGCGATCGCCCCCGGGCCCGCGGAGGTCGAGGCGAACCCGCGCTCGCGCTCCGCCCACCTGCGCGCCGCGACCAAGATCGCCTTCGACACCCGCCTCGCCGAGAACCCGGGCGGGGAGGACTCCTGATGGCCGTCGCCGCCCCGGCTCGCCGCTCGCAGCCGCTGACCACCGCGGCGCCCGCCCGCACGGCGCCGCCGGAGCCGAAGAAACGTCCCCGCGATCGTCCCCGCCCGGGCGGGTCGGGGCGTTCGAGCGTCACCGCATCGGCCCCGGCCACCGCGCCG
This sequence comes from Solirubrobacterales bacterium 70-9, assembly GCA_001898095.1. Lineage (GTDB taxonomy): Bacteria > Actinomycetota > Thermoleophilia > Solirubrobacterales > 70-9 > VAYN01. The sequence continues at coordinate 13,889 of MKSH01000142.1, forward strand.
AAAAAGCGCAAAGCAGCGCCGAAAAAAGCCCGCAAAGCTGCCACCGGGCGCAAGGCAGGTGCCTCCGCGGCGACCGCGGCGCCCGCCCGCAAAGCCGCTCCCCGCCGTAAAGCGAGCGCCACTCCGCGCCGCAAGACGCCGCCGAAGCGTCGCTATCCGTCCGGCGTGATCCCGATCGCCGCGGTCGCCACCGGCCGCGCCGCGGTCGCCGTCACCCAGCTTCCCGAGTCCGGCCTGATCCACCGCCTCACCCGCGGCCGCGCCTGGATCGGCCTGCTCGGCGTGCTCCTGGTCGGGATCGTCGCCCTGAACGTGGTGACGCTCAGCTTCGCCGCCTCGGCGGGCAAGGTCGAAGAGCGCAACGCCGAACTGAGCAAAGAGAACTCGATGCTGGGGAACCGCAATGCTGCCCATTACGGTCAGCCGCGGATCGTCCGCGACGCGAACAAGCAAGGCCTGACCGCCAACGCCGGCGCCGAGCCGCGGCTCCTCACCGTGCGCCCGACCGACGTGAGCGACGCCGCGTCGCGCCTCGCTGCCGCTGCGGGGACCGCGGGCGTCGCCGCATCCGGCGAAGAATCGGCTACCGGCGAAGAAGCGGCATCGGGCGAAGGTGGCGCGGCGAACGGCGAAGAAACGGCGACCAGCGAAGGTGCCGCGACCGGCGAAGCAACCACCGAAGCGGAAATCGCGGCGATGTCGCAGGAAGAAAAAAACGCGCTCTACGAAGAAACGCTCGCCAAGGAAGCCTACGCAGCCGAAGCGGCAGCCACCGAAGGCTCCGTGACCGAAATTTCGACGGAATAAGGCGATGAAGCGCCTGATCGAGCGACGCATCGGCCTCCTCTTCGCCGGTTTCCTCGTCGCGTTTCTGTTGATCGCCTGCCGCGCCTTCTGGCTGCAGGGGGTGGAAGCGTCACAGCTTTCCTCACAGGCGCTCGACCAGCAGACGCAGACCGTGATGGTGCCGGGCCTGCGCGGCTCGATCCTCGACCGCAACGGGACCATCCTGGCCGCCTCCGAAGACGCGGCGACGATCTACGCGACCCCTTACCAGGTGAAAAACCCGCCCAAGGCGGCCGAACGCCTCGCCCCGATCCTGAAGCAGAAGAAGGCGAAGGTGCTGGAAGAGCTGACGGTCGAATCGGGCTTCTCCTACCTGGCCAAAGACGTCGACCTCGCCACCGCGGCGAAGGTCGAAAAGCTCGAACTCGAAGGCATCGGCCAACTGCCGGCCAGCCGCCGCACCTACCCGCAGGGGGAAATGGCGGGACAGGTGATCGGCGCGGTCGGCCTCGAAGGCGAAGGGCTGACCGGGATCGAGGCGGGCGAGCAGTCCGTGCTGGCGGGCGAAGAAGGCGAACGCAAGGTGGTCACCGACGCGCTCGGCGACCCGATCAAGCTGGAAACGATCAAGGAATCGCGCGACGGCGAACCGGTGCAGCTGACGCTCGATCCGGTGATCCAGCAGAAGACCGAACAGGTGCTGGCGAGGGTCGGCGAAACGTACTCGCCGAAGGGGGCGACGGCGATCGTCGTCGACCCGGAAACCTCGGAAATCCTGGCGATGGCGAACTGGCCGCCGGTCAACCCGGGGGACCTCGAACACGTCTCCAACGAAGACCTGCAGAACAAGGCGACCAGCTTCAACTACGAACCGGGCTCGA
>MKSH01000142.1:15570-15667 GCA_001898095.1 Solirubrobacterales bacterium 70-9
TCGGCGAACGGTGGATCCACGACGCCGAGGAACGCGGCACCGAGACGCTCACCGTGTCCCAGATCCTGGCCCGCTCCTCGAACGTCGGCGCGGTGGA
>MKSH01000142.1:15766-16198 GCA_001898095.1 Solirubrobacterales bacterium 70-9
CATCGTGCCGAAGCTGAGCGAATACTCGGGGGCGACGATGGGCAACCTGCCGATGGGCCAGGGCGCCGCGGTGACGCCGATGCAGATGGTGCAGGGATACACGGCGATCGCCCACGACGGGATCGAGCGGCCGCCGCAGCTGGTCAAGCGGATCGGCGAAGAATCCGTGCACGAGCCGAAGGGCCACCGCGTGATCAGCGCGAAGACCGCCGCAGAGGTGCGCGAAATGCTCGAAGGAGTGCTGGGCCCGGAAGGAACCGCCTCCGAGGTGAGCGTCCCCGGCTACAGCCTTGCGGGCAAGACCGGAACCGCGCAGGTCGCCGAAAACGGCGGCTACTCGGACACCAAATACATCGCCTCCTTCATCGGCATGGCGCCCGCGATGCACCCGAAGTTCCTCGCCGCGGTGATCGTCGACCAGCCGGCGGGCGA
>MKSH01000142.1:16239-22578 GCA_001898095.1 Solirubrobacterales bacterium 70-9
TCGCGGCCTTCTCGTTGCCATATCTGGGTGTGCCACAGGAATAGGCGCGTGGGCCGCCGGGCGGTCTACCTAGAATCGGCGCGATGAGACTGGCAACTCTTGCGGCCGTAGCCGACGGGACGCGGATCGTCGGCGACCCCGAGGTCGAGGTGACGAAACTCGCCTACGATTCGCGAAAAGCCGGGCCCGGGACGCTCTTCTTCTGCGTGGTCGGGGAAAAGCGGGATGGGCACGAGTTCGCGCCGGCGGTGGTCGAGGCCGGGGCGGCGGCGCTGGTGGTCGAGCGGCAGCTCGAGGTCGACGTGCCGCAGGTGGTGGTGCCGAGCGCCCGCGCGGCGATGGCCCCGTTTGCGGCGGCGTTCTGGGGGGACCCCACGGCGGAGCTGAAGGTGATCGGGGTCACCGGCACCAACGGCAAGACCACGACGGCGTATCTGGCGCGGGAGATACTCGAAGCGGCAGGTATCCAGACCGGGCTGATGGGCACGGTGAAGCAGGTGGTGGGCGGCGTCGAGGAGCCGGTCGAACGGACGACCCCGGAGGGGATCGACCTGCAGGAGACGTTCCGGCGCATGCTCGAGGGCGGCGACAAGGCCTGCGCGATGGAGGTCTCCTCCCATGCGATGTCCCTGCACCGCGCCGACGCGATCCACTTCGACGCCGCCGTCTTCACCAACCTGACCCAGGACCACCTTGACTTCCACGGCGACATGGAGGACTACTTCGCCGCCAAGCGGCTGCTGTTCGAAGCCGATCTGGGCGTGCGGATCGTGAACGTCGACGACCCCTACGGGCGCCGCCTGGCCGAGGAATTCGAGTGCCTAACCTTCTCCGCCGAGGGCGCCGACGCCGACTTCCGCGCCGCCGACGTCGAATTCGACGCCGCGGGCGCCAGCTTCACGGTGTTGATGGGCCGAAAAGCGCTTGATATCAGCGCTTTTCGGCCCGTCAACGACGAGGTACGGGTGAGGACGGGGATGCCGGGGCATTTCAACGTGGCGAACGCGCTCGGGGCCTTTGCGGCGGCGACGGCGCTCGGGGTCGAGCCGGAGACGGCGGCGGCCGGGCTGGCGGCGGCGGCGCGGGTGCCGGGGCGCTTCGAGCCGATCGACGAGGGCCAGGGCTTCGCCGTCCTCGTCGACTACGCCCACACCCCCGACTCGATGGAGAACGTGCTGCGGGCGGCGCGTCGGCTCACCCCGGGGACGCTGATCTCGGTCTTCGGCGCGGGCGGCGACCGCGACAAGGCGAAGCGGCCGCTGATGGGACGGGCCGGGGGAGTGCTCTCCGACCTCGCGATCGTCACCTCCGACAACCCCCGCTCCGAGGACCCCGAGACGATCGTCGCCGAAGTCGCCGGCGGGGCGCGCGAGGGCGAGGCCGAGCTGATCGTCGAGGTCGACCGCCACGCCGCGATCGCGCTGGCGCTGGGACGGGCGCGGCCCGGCGACACCGTGGTGATCGCCGGCAAGGGCCACGAGCAGGGCCAGGAGTTCGAGGGCGGGCGGAAGATCCCCTTCGACGACCGCGAGGTCGCCCGCGAGGAGTTGCGCAAGCTGGGCAGCCCGGCGTGAGGCCGGGCGGGGCGGAGATCGCGAGGGTCGCGGGCGCGCGGGTGCTCGCCGAGGGCTCCTCGGAGCCGCCGCGCCGCGCGGTGATCGACTCCTCGGCCGTCGGGCCCGGGGACCTCTTCTTCGGCCTGCGCGGGGAGAAGCGCGACGGCGGCGAGTTTGCCGCGGCGGCGGTCGAGGCCGGGGCGTGGGGCGTGGTCGTGGGGCCCGACTTCGCCGGGTCGCTCGCGGACGCGTCCGCCTGGGTCTTCGCCGTCGACGATCCACTCGCCGCGCTGCAGGCGCTCGCCAGTGCGAACCGGCGCGCGCTCGGCGCCCAGGTCCTCGGCGTCACCGGCTCGGTCGGCAAGACCTCGGTCAAGGACATCGCCCGCACGCTGCTCCCCGGCCGCGTCCACGCCAACGCGCAGAACTTCAACACCGAGATCGGGCTGCCGCTAACCGTGCTCGAGGCGCCTGACGACACCGAGCTGCTTGTGCTCGAGATGGCGATGCGCGGGCCCGGCCAGATCGCCGAGCTGGCCGGGATCGCGGAGCCGGACGCGGCGATCATCACCAACGTCGGCCCGGTCCACGTCGAGCAGATGGGCTCGATCGCCGCGATCGCCGCCGAGAAGGCCGCGGTGATCGACCTCTTGCCCGCCGACGGGACCGCGATCGCTCCGGTCGACGCCGGGGAGCTCGAGCCGCACCTGGAGCGGGCGCCGCGCCTGCTGCGCTTCGGCCCCGGCGGCGGCGTCGAGGCGGTCGAGTCCCGGGTCGTCGAAGGCGTCACCCGGGCGCTGGTCCGCACCCCGGTGGGAGAGGCGCGCTTCGCCTTCCCCTTCGCCGAGGGCTACAACCTGACCAACGCGCTGGCGGCGATCGCGGGCGGCGTCGCGCTCGGCGCCGACCCCGAGGAGATGGCCGTCCGCGCTGCGGACATAGGCTTTTCCCGGTTCCGCGGCGAGCGCGTCCAGCTCGGCGATGGAATCGTCCTCGTGAACGACTGTTACAACGCCAACCCGGTGTCGATGCGCGCGGCGCTCGACCATCTCGCGACCCTCGGGGCGCCGCGCACGGTCGCCGTGCTCGGCTACATGGGGGAGCTCGGCCCCGGCGGGCCGGAGTTCCACCGGGGGGTCGGCGCCCACGCCCGCGCCGCCGGAATCGACGTGGTCGTCGGCGTCGGCGCGCCCGCCCGCGAATACGACCCCGACGAACTGGTCGCCGACCCCGGCGAGGCCGCCGAGTGGGTCGACGCCCACCTCGAGGCGGGGGACGCGGTCCTGATCAAGGGCTCGCGCGCGGTCGGGATGGAGACGATCGCCGAGGATTTGCAGGCCGTCCGCGGCCTCGACCAAGGCACCCCCGGACGCGGAGCCGAGGGGCAATCCATATCTGATTCTCTTGCTCCTCGGCGGAGCAGAGGAGGTGCCGCCTGATATGGGCGAAATCCTCATCGCCGGCATGGCCTCGATGCTGATCACGATCTTCCTCGGGCCGAAATTCATCGAATACCTGCGGGTGCGCGAGTTCGGCCAGCACATCCGCGAGGACGGCCCGCAGGAGCACCACGCGAAGGCGGGCACGCCGACGATGGGCGGCCTGATCATCTTCGCCGCGATCTGCGTCCCCTACCTGGTGCTCTCCGATCGCGACGCGTCGAGCCTCGCCGTCTTCGGCGTCGCGCTCGGCTGCGCCGCGCTCGGCTTCGCCGACGACTACATCAAGATCATCAAACGCCGCTCGCTCGGCCTCTCCGGCCGCTGGAAGCTGCTCGGCCAGCTGCTGCTGGCACTCGGCCTCTGGTGGGTGGCCCGCCACTCGGTGGGGCTCGAACCGCGCCTCTACATCCGCATCGGCGGCGGCAGCATCTACCCCGGCCCGGGCCTCTACTTCGTGCTCGTCTTCCTCGTCATCGCCGGGACCTCGAACGGGGGGGACCTCACCGACGGCCTCGACGGCCTCGCCGCCGGCTCCTGCGCGATCGTCCTCCTCACCTTCACCGCGATCGCCTTCGTCGCCAACGGGCAGAAGGACCTGGCGCTGCTCTGCTGCTGCCTGGTCGGCGCCTGCATCGGCTTCCTCTGGTACAACGCCTTCCCAGCCTCGATCTTCATGGGGGATACCGGGTCGTTAGGCCTCGGCGGGGCGATCGGGGCGATGGCGGTGATGACCCAGACCGAGGTCCTGCTGATCATCATCGGCGGCATCTTCGTGATCGAGGCGCTCTCGGTCCTCCTCCAGGTCTTCTCCTTCCGCACCTTCCGCCGGCGGATCTTCCTGATGGCGCCGCTCCACCATCACTTCGAGATGATGGCCTGGTCGGAGACGAAGATCATGCTGCGCTTCTGGATCATCGCCGCGGTCTGCTCCGGGATCGGCTTCACGCTCTACCAGCAATCCATCGGTCGCTGACCCCAAAACTGCCTAGGCCAATCGATTAGTGGTCCTTGACCGGTACGGCCTTGTCGGACTAGTCTGGCCGCACTCCCGCAAGGGGGAGCGCGCAAGGCAAGGGGGCTGAGAGCGCATATCCGAGGTGGGTTCAGCCGCCGTCGGGTCTCGACAGGATGGCGAGGCCATGGCGGCGGCCCACCTTTGCCCGCCTTCGGCGCAGGGCCGGGGGCCGCGGTCGCGAACAATCGACTGATGTCTCTCATCCCTGCCAAGGAAGTGCGACCACGGCTGCCGCGGGGGCCGTTCCTGATCGTCGGCCTCGCCCGCTCCGGCCAGGCCGCCGCCCGCCTCCTCGCCGGTCGCGGCGAGCGCGTCCGCGCGGTCGATTCGGGACATCCCGAGGGCGCCGAAAGGCTTTCCGAGGGCGGCGTCGAAGTGGTCCTGGATACGGATGGATTGGCTCAGCTCGAGGGTGTTCACACTGTCGTCAAGAGCCCGGGTGTTCCCCGGGAGGCGCCGGTGATCGCGGCGGCCCTGGAGCAAGGGATCGAGGTGACCGGGGAGCTCGAGCTCGCCTGGCGCGCCCTGCCCAACCGCTTCCTCGCCGTCACCGGCACCAACGGCAAGACGACCACGGTGGAGCTCCTCGGCCACATCTTCCGCGGCGCCGGCGAGCCGGTCGCGGTGGCGGGCAACGTCGGCGTGCCGCTGGCCGGGCTGGTCGGGGAGATCGAGGCGGACGCCACCGTGGTCGCCGAGGCCTCCAGCTTCCAGCTCGAGGACACCAGCCTGTTCAGCCCCGAGGGCGCGATCTTCCTGAACCTGGCGCCGGACCACCTCGACCGCCACGGCGACCTGCCCGCCTACCGCGACGCGAAGCTGCGCGTCTTCGCCAACCAGGGCAACGACGACGTCGCGGTCTGGAACGGCGACGATCCCGAGCTGGCGGGCGTCGACCTCGGCGGCTGCGCGCGGCGGATCGAGTTCTGCCGCGGCGCCTCGCCTGACTGCGAGGTCGCGACGGCGGAGGGGACGATCTTCTGGGACGGCGAACCGCTGCTCGAGGTCGAGGAGCTCGGCATCCCCGGCGACCACAACGTCGAGAACGCGATGGCCGCCGCGGCGGCGGCGCTCGCCTTCGGCATCGACCGCGACGCGGTCCGCGCCGGGCTGCGCAGCTTCGCCGGCGTGCCGCACCGGCTCGAGCCGGTCGCCGAGATCGGCGGCGTCCGTTTCGTCAACGACTCCAAGGCCACCAACGTCGCCTCCGCCGCGGTCGGCATCGGCAGCTTCGACCGCGGCGTCCACGCGATCCTCGGCGGCAGCGACAAGGGCGAGCCGTTCGGGGCGCTGGTCGCGCCGCTGCGCGAGCGCGCCGTCGCCGCCTACCTGCTCGGCGACACCGCCGCCCGGATGGACACCGAGCTGGCGCCGCTGGTCGAGGCCGGCGTGCCGCTGCGCCGCGTCGACGACCTCGAGGACGCGGTCCGCACCGCTGCCGCCGCCGCCTGCCCGGGCGAGGTCGTCCTGCTCAGCCCCGCCTGCGCCAGCTTCGACGCCTTCCCTAACTTCGAGGCGCGCGGCGAGCGCTTCCGCCAGATCGTCGCCGACCTCGGGGCCGGTGGCGCCGCGCCCGACCCGCAGGCGGCCGGATGAGCGCCCTCGACCTCGCGCTCGGCCGGGCGCGTCCGGCGAAGGCGAAGAAGGGCAAGCGCAGGTCGCGGGCGGCCGCGGTCTCGACCGAGTACAGCCTGCTGCTGACGGCGACGCTCTGCCTGCTCGCCTTCGGCGCGGTGATGGTCTTCTCCGCCTCCTCGACCACCCAGGTCCTGCAGAACGGCGGCCTCGCCGACTCCGCCTACTACCTGCAGCGCACGCTGATCGTCGGCGCGATCGGCCTCGTCGTCATGCACTTCACCGCGCGGCACGGGCTGGGGGCGATCCGCCGCGCGACGCCGATCCTGCTCGCCGGCTCGATGTTCCTGCTGGTGGTCGTGCTGGGCGCCGGGCAGAGCGTCAACGGGGCGACCCGCTGGATCGGCAGCGGCTCCTTCCAGATCCAGCCTTCCGAGCTGGTCAAGGTGGCGCTCGTCCTCTACGCCGCCGACCTGCTCGCCCGCGAACCGAAGCGGGTGCGCTCGATCCAGGGCTTCATGCCGATCCTCCTGGTCACCGGCGCGGCGGCGCTGCTGATCATGCTGCAGCCGGACATGGGGACGACGATGGTGATCGCCTTCGCCATCGGCGCGACCCTGATCGCGGCGGGCGTCGCCCCCAAGGACATCGGCAAGATCGCCCTAGTGATCGGCGTCGGGATCCTCCTGATGACGCTGATCGAGCCCTACCGGATGGCCCGCCTGACCAGCTTCCTCAGCCCGAGCACCGA
>MKSH01000142.1:22585-23201 GCA_001898095.1 Solirubrobacterales bacterium 70-9
CGGCGTCGGGATCGGCAACGGCGTGCAGAAGGCCTTCTACCTGCCCGAGGCCCACACCGACATGATCTCGGCGGTGATCGGCGAGGAGCTCGGCCTGGTCGGGATCCTCGGCGTCGTCGGCCTCTTCGGCATGTTCGGCTTCGCCGGGCTGCGGATCGCCCAGAAGGCGAAGGACAACTACGGCAAGATCCTCGTCGCCGGGCTGACCTCGATGGTGCTGGTGACGGCGATGATCAACCTCTTCGCGGTGATGGGGATGGCGCCGCTGACCGGCGTGCCGCTGCCCTTCATCTCCTACGGGAACTCGGCCCTGCTGTCGTGCTTGTTCGCGGTCGGCCTGATCCTGAACGTCGCCCGCGGAGGCACCGCGAGCGCGGCGCGGACGAGGGGGGGCAGAGGCTCCGCCGGCTCGTCCGGGTCCGCATCAAGGAAACTTCAGTCAATCCAAGGCGGGCGTTCAGGCCCACGCGAAAGGAGCGGGTCGAGCGGTGCCAGAAGGGCCAAGAGTGGTGGTGGCGGCGGGGGGAACCGCGGGGCACGTGGTGCCCGCCATGGCGGTCGCCGCCGAGCTACGTAAGAGCGGCGCCGAGGTCAGCTTCCTCGGCACGCGCGACAA
>MKSH01000142.1:23232-30044 GCA_001898095.1 Solirubrobacterales bacterium 70-9
GACCGCCGCAACCCGCTGCGGGCGGTGCGGGCCGGATTCGAGGCGATCGGCGCGGTGGGCGCGGCGCGCTCGGTGCTGCGCCGGCGGCGCGCCGACGTGGTGCTGGGCGGCGGCGGCTACGTGGCCGGGCCGGCGGGCCTGGCGGCGACGCTGACCCGCACGCCGCTGGTGCTGACCGAGGCCGACAGCCACCTCGGGCTCGCGAACCGCCTGCTGGCCGGGCGGGCGCGGCGGATCTGCCTGGCGTTCCCGATCGAGGGGCGGGAGAGCGAGCGCTACCTGGTGACCGGTCGGCCGGTGCCCGATGCGGTGTTGGCGGCGGATCGGGGCGCGGCGCGGGCACGGTTCGGGATCGGCACCGAGGAGCGCGCGGTGCTGGTGGTCGGCGGCAGCCAGGGAGCGAAGTCGGTGAACTTCGCCGCGCTCGAGGCGTTCGCCGAGCGCGAGGGCCGCGGCTTCCGCGTGCTCCACCTCTCGGGGCGGCGGGACTTCGCGGAGCTGCGCGCCCGCCTCGACGCCGCTCCATATAAGGGGGGCTACGAGTTGGTCGAGTACGAACCCGATCTCGGCGACGTGCTCGCGGCCGGCGATCTGGTCCTGGGACGCTCCGGCGGCTCGATCTTCGAGTTCACCGCTGCCGGTCGGCCCGCGGTGCTGGTCCCCTATCCCCACGCGACCGCCGACCACCAGCGCGCCAATGCCCGCTGGATGGTGGCGGCGGGCGCGGCGACGATCATCGAAGACGACGCCCTCGACCCGGAGGCGCTGCTGGCCGAGGTCGGCGGCATCCTCGGCGACGAGGAGCGGCTGGAGCGGATGTCCTCGGCGGCGCGCCTGCTGGCCAAGCCCCGCGCGGCGCGCACGATCGCCGACCAGGTGCTCGAGGCCTCTGAGCGCGGAGTGAGTGAGCGAGATCGCCGGTCATCATGAGCGCGATCGAGCGAAGCGCGAAAGGTGTGTCTCCGATGAGCGACTGGAGCGGGCGGCGGCTGCACTTCATCGGCATCGGCGGGGCCGGGATGAGCGGGCTCGCGGTGGTGTGCGCAGGTCTTGGGGCCGAGGTCACCGGGAGCGATCGCAGCGAGTCCTCTTATATGGAGCGGCTGCGGGCGGCGGGGCTGGAGCCGACGATCGGCCACGACGCCGCCAACCTGCCGGGGGGCGCCGAGGTGGTCGTCTCGACCGCGATCGCTGCCGAGAACCCGGAGCTCTCGCTCGCCCGCGAGCGCGACCAGACTGTGATCCACCGCGGCGAACTCCTGGCCGAGCTCTGCGCCGAAAAGCGCCTGATCGCGATCGCCGGGACCCACGGCAAGACGACCACCACCGCGATGACGGTCTGGGCGCTGCGTGGGTTGGGCGAGGACCCGGCCTTCTTCGTCGGCGGCGAGGTCCCCGGGCTCGGTCCCGAGGACGCCCCGGCCAATGCCGGTTGGGGGGCGGGCGAGTGGGTGGTGGCCGAGGCCGACGAGTCCGACGGCAGCTTCCTCCGCCTCGCCCCCGAGATCGCCGTGGTCACCAACGTGGAGATGGACCATCACTCGAAATGGGGCTCGCTCGAGCCGCTGATCGAGGCCTTCACCGGCTTCGCCGCCAAGTCCCGGGTAGCCGTCCTCCCGTCCCCGACCCGCGACGCCGCCCCCGTCGAGGAGGTCCGCGCCGCCCTGGCGACCGCGACCCCCGAGCGCGTTCGCAGTAATGACCGCATACCGGACAGAAGTGCGAACGCACCCGATGGGGCAGTGGAGGTGGCGGAGTTCTCGGCGGCGAAGCCGGCGACGGCGGCGCTCGACCTCGCCGTGCCGGGGGAGCACAACGTGCTGAACGCGCGGGCGGCGCTGGCCGCGCTCGGGGCCGCAGGCTTCGATGTCGACGCCGCCGCCGAGGCGCTCGGCGACTTCCGCGGCGTCCGCCGCCGCCTCGAGGTGAAGGGCGAGCGGGGCGGGGTCCGCATATATGACGACTACGCCCACCACCCGACCGAGGTCCGCGCCGCCCTCTCGGCTCTCCGCGGCCTCGCTCCTCCGCGCCTGATCGCCGTCTTCCAGCCGCACCTCTACTCGCGCACCAAGGTCTTCGCCGCCGAATTCGGCGCCGCCCTCGCCCTCGCCGACGAGATCGCCGTCCTCGACGTCTATCCCGCCCGCGAGGAGCCCGTCGGCCCCTTCGCCGGCGTCAGCGGCCTCGACGTGGCCCGCGCCGCCGCGGATCGCTCCGGCGGCAAACCCGTCGCTTGGCTCCCATCTGCAGCGAAGGCCGAGAGATTCCTCTCGCGCCGTCTCGACACCCTCTCCGACGGCTCGATCCTCGTGACCATCGGTGCCGGAGACATCTTCAAGTTGGGGGAGGCTCTTGTAGCCGCCGCCGACCCGGCTGACGCGCTCGCGAAGGGGGGCGAGGGGGACCCTGAGCGAACCTCCCCGCTGTTGTGAGTGAAGGGTCCCCCTCGCCCCCCGCCAAACTCGAGCGCGACTACCCGCTCGCCCGTCTGACCACGGTCCGCACCGGCGGCCCCGCCGACTTCTTCGCCCGTCCCGAGACCCAGGACGCCCTCGTGGAGCTATTGGCCTGGGCAGAAAAGGAATCCATTCCGGTAGGAGTGATCGGCTCGGGCTCGAATCTCCTGGTAGCGGATGACGGATTCCGAGGACTCGCGATGAAGTTGGGCGGGGCGCTGACCGAGGTCGAGCGCGACGGCACACACCTGCTCTGCGGCGGCGGGGCGCGGTTGCCTTCGGCGGCGGCGAAAGCCGCGGGCTGGGGGCTCTCCGGCCTCGAGTTCGGGATCAATATCCCCGGCACCGCGGGCGGCGCGGTGCGGATGAACGCGAACGCCTACGGCGGGCAGTTGGCCGAGGTGCTGGAGTGGGTCGAGGTGTCGACCGCCGCCGGCACCGAGCGGCGCGCCCCGGAGGCCTTCGATTTCGTCTACCGCAACTCGAACCTGGGTGCGGCCGAAGTCGTCTCCCGCGCCTCCTTCGCGCTCACCCCGAGCGATCCCGACGACGTCCGCGCGACGCTCGCCTCGATGCGGGGACGGCGGCGCGAGGCACAGCCCTCCGGGATCAAGACCTTCGGCTCGACCTTCAAGAACCCCGACGACGAGCGGGCCGAGGGTCGCTCCGCCGGGCAGCTGCTGGAGGCGGCGGGCTGCCGCGGCCTCGCGCACGGCGGCGCTCGTTTCTCCGCGAAGCATGCGAACTTCGTCGAGAACTCCGGGGAGGCGACCACCGCCGACGTGCTCGCGCTGATGGCCGAGGGCCGGCGCCGGGTGAAGGAGAAGTTCGGGGTCGAGCTCGAGCCCGAGGTTCAGGTGCTGGGCGACGTCGACGTCCCGGGGTGGCATGAGCGCGGAGCGAGTGAGCGAGATCGCCGGTCATCATGAGCGCGATCGAGAGAAGCGCGAAAGGTGTGTCGTGAGGCGGGCCCTGCTGGCGCTCATGGTGGTGGCGATAGCCGCCGTCGCCGTCTACTGGTTCGGCCTGCGCGGCTCCTCGACCCCGACCGCCGAAGCCAAACCGACGACGCCGGTCGCCCAGATCGGCGAAGGGAAGACAGTGATCGTGGTCGGCGACGATGGCAAGCTGCTCGGCAGTCGAACCGCGGGGTCGAACAAAAAGGGAGGCGGCGGGAAGCAGAAGCACCTCGTGGTGCTCTCGACGAAGAAGCGGCCGAAAGGGGACCGGGTGAAGGGCCACGTGCTCGAAGAGGTCCACGTGATCGCCGCCGCTCCGCCCCCGCTCCGCCGCTACATCACCAGCGCCAAGTACGAGAAGACCGGGGTGGCCCTCGAAACCGCGACCGGGATCGAACTCCGCTTCGGCGACGATCGCGAAGCGAGCCGCAAGTGGGAAGCGGCGGCCGCGATCCTGGCCGATCCTTCTGTGACGTTGCTCAGTTATGTAGACGTGACCGCGCCGACGCATCCGTCGGTGGGGGGCGAAGACCACGAACTTCCGCCCGCCGGATGAGGCTCGACCGGCCCCATCCCACGGCGGAATGCGGGGTGGAGGCCAACCCTCGACCATAGGGTGAGGGTCGAAAAACCCTCAAGCTGGACTTGAGAAATTTGCCTTGCAGGACCCCCCAGGGAGGTTTGACAGACCCTCGGGAATGCCCTACGTTGAGCGCAATTTCCGCGATTGAAGCGACCTCCGCGAACCCTGGAGCATCCTCCGCGAACCCTGGAGCATCGCTGCAGCCTCGGACGAAGCAAAGGCTCAACTCACATACAGGTGGCTAAGGCTCGACGCCGAATTGTTGGAGGAGGCGCGGCAGGCCCACCAACCAGAAAGAAATCGGGAGATGGAATCGACTTACCTAGCGGTGATCAAGGTCGTCGGCGCCGGAGGCGGCGGGACGAACGCGGTCAGTCGCATGATCGACGCGGGCATCCGCGGCGTCGAGTTCGTCGCCGTCAACACTGACGCGCAGGCGCTGCAGGCCTGCGACGCCGACATCAAGCTTTCGATCGGCCAGGAGCTCACCCGCGGCCTCGGCGCGGGTGGCAACCCCGAGGTCGGCGCGGGCGCGGCGGCCGAGTCACGCGACGAGATCAAGGAGGCGCTGAAGGGCGCCGACATGGTCTTCGTCACCGCGGGCGAGGGCGGCGGCACCGGTACCGGCTCGGCCCCGGTCATCGCCGAGATCGCGAAGGAGGAGATCGGCGCCCTCACCGTCGGCGCGGTCACCAAACCGTTCGAGTTCGAGGGCAAACGGCGGATGCAGCAGGCGCTCGAGGGCATCGAGAAACTGCGCAACAACGTCGACACCCTGATCATCGTCCCGAACGAGAAGCTGCTGCAGGCGGTCGAGCGGCGGACCAGCGTCCTCGACGCCTTCCGCCAGGCCGACGACATCCTGCGCCAGGGCGTCCAGGGGATCACCGACCTGATCACGATCCCCGGCCTGATCAACCTCGACTTCGCCGACGTGCGCACGATCATGCGCGACGCCGGCTCGGCGCTGATGGGCGTCGGCTCGGCATCGGGTGAGAAACGGGCGCTCGAAGCGGCGAAAGCGGCGATCACCTCACCGCTGATCGAGGAGTCGATCAAAGGCGCGACCGGGATGCTGTTGAACATCACGGGCCCCGAGGACCTCGGCCTGTTCGAGGTCAACGAGGCGGCGCAGCTGGTCCAGGCCGAGGCCGACGACAACGCCAACATCATCTTCGGCTCGGTTGTCGACCAGTCGATGCGCGACGAGATCCGGGTGACCGTGATCGCGACCGGTTTCGAGGGCTTCGAGCTCCTCGCCCGCTCGCCCCAGCGCGTGCGGCGCCGTTACGAGTCGCGGCCACGGGTCTCCGCCGAGGACACCGACATCCGCAAACTGCGCGTGTCGGACGACGACATCGACGTCCCGGGCTTCCTCAAAGAGTAGGTCGGGTTTGCGAGGGCCTCGCTCGGGAGTCCCTCTCCAGGCCGCGTTCGCGGGAGTTCCTGGTGAGGGACTCCCAGAGGAGCCCCAACGAGCGCGCTCACGGATACGCTGGGGCGATGTCCTCTCCTCCGGTCGAGCAGCTCAGGCGCACCCCTTTCTACGAGCAACACCAAGAGCTCGGCGCCAAAATCGTCCCCTTCGCGGGCTGGGAGATGCCGGTCCTCTACGAGGGGATCCGCGAGGAGCACACCGCGGTCCGCACCCACGCCGGGATGTTCGACGTCTCCCACATGGGCGAGGTCGAGGTCGAGGGCCCGGGCGCGCTCGAGTTCCTGCAGCTGGTGCTCTCCAACGACGTGTCGAAGATCGCCGTCGGCGGCGCCCAGTACTCCTGCCTCTGCAACGAGGCCGGTGGGGTGATCGACGATCTCTTCGCCTACCGGCTCGGCAGCGATCGGTACCTGCTCGTCACCAACGCGGCGAACCACGAGACCGACCTCGCCTGGCTCGGCCGCTGGTCCCGCGACCACGACGTCCACGTCCGCGACGTCGCCGACCGCTACGCGGTGCTCGCCGTGCAGGGGCCGCACGCCCGGGCGACCGTGAGCCGCACGCTCGGCATCGACCTGCCGGAGCGCTTCCACGTCGCCGCCCACAACGTCGGCCGCCGCCCGGCGCTGATCTGCGGCACCGGCTACACCGGCGAGGACGGGGTCGAGATGCTGATCGACCCCGAGGTCGCGATCCCGATCTTCAAAGAGCTGCGCGACGCCGGCGTCGTCCCCTGCGGCCTCGGCGCCCGCGACACCCTGCGGCTGGAGGTCTGTTACCCGCTGCACGGCAACGAGCTATCGACCGAGCGCAACCCGATCGAGGCCGACCTCGGCTGGTGCTGCAAGGAGGCGACGGGCTTCCTCGGCTCGCCGACGATCGCCGCGGCACGCGCCGCGGGCACCCCCGAGCGCCTCGTCCCGTTCACGATCGAGGGCGCCGGGATCCCCCGCGACGGCAACCCGGTGCTCGGCGAGCGCGGCGAGGTCGTCGGCACGGTGACCAGCGGAACCTTCTCGCCGTCGCTCGAGATCGGCGCCGGGATGGCCTACGTCGAGAGCGCCCTCGCCGAGCCCGGCACCGCGGTCGAGATCGACGTGCGCGGCAAGCATCGTCCGGCGCGGATAGCGTCCAAGCCCCTCTACTCGAGATGATCAACCGGATAAGGAGCTGAACCTTGGCCGCCAAGCTGGACTACCCCGAGGACCTGCGGTACCACGACCAGCACGACTGGGTGCGGGTCGAGGGCGACTCGGCCACCTTCGGGATCACCTGGTACGCCCAGGACACGCTCGGCGAGGTCGTCTTCTTCGAGCCGCCCGAGGTGGGGACGGCGCTGACCAAAGACCAGTCCTACGCCGAGGTCGAGTCGGTGA
>MKSH01000143.1 GCA_001898095.1 Solirubrobacterales bacterium 70-9
ATTTCGGAGGGAACATCATAACATCCGAGCTCGAGAACGACATGACGCCGACGATGACTATAGGAACGAGAAAGAATGCGATAGCCAGTACCACAAGTACTCTCGTTAGCCATACTGATACGAAACTCAGCCAGGCGTGCTTCATAAGATCGCCCTTTCGAGCCGCTTCCAGCCGATAATCAAGATTGCGCCAAAAAGTACGAAGACCGTAGAGACTATCAAGATGGTGGAGCTGACGGCCGCATTCGTCAAATTATAATATTGGAATAGATCCTGACTTATGAGAGTTGCCATGAACGGAACTTGAAGTCCGCCAAGGAGCACAGGCGTGATATAAAAACCCAACGAAATGACGAACACAATCACTAGCGATCCAAACAGTGTTGCCGCCACAGCAGGGAGCACGACCGTCACCCACGCATAGAGGCGAGTCGCGCCGAGAGATTCCGCCGCCCGCAACTGGTTAAAGTTCAGGCGGCGGAATCCGGCATATAACGGAAGCACAGCGTACGGCATCATCGAATATATCATCCCGACGACAACAGCACCGATCGTGTAAAGCATCGATGACGGCGGGATGCCAAACCAGCCAAGAACGTAATTTATCGGACCATTCTTTGCAAAGACCACGACGAGAGCATAGTTTTTGATTACGACTCCCATCCAAAACGGTGCTAACACGGACGCCCAGATTATGGCGCGCACGAACGGACGTCTCGACGTGGCCAACCACCACGCGATCATCGCACCAAGAGAAACTGCGACGATACTGACCCCGAAGCTCGCGCTGAAGGTCAGCAACAAGGCCTTTCGTTGCGCAGGGCTCTCAAAGAACTTGGCGAAGTTCGTAGCAGGCGAACCGGCCAGAGCTGTGTTGATCACATTGATCAGAGGGATGATTACGAGCACAACCACAAAGCCGAGGAGGGGCAGTAGCATCAGGAATCCGGACTTCCCCGATGCCAATGACAGATCCTTGCTACGTGGTATCCGCATGACCCTAGCCGCCTACCAAGTCTCGCCAACGCTGATCGACTTCAGCCTGGTTCGCAAGATACCAGTCAAGATCTTCGAGCGCCATTACCTTCTTATTGTCCGGATAGTCGGGATTGTACTTTGCGATATCAGTGCTCACGGATTCAAATGCTTTGCGGTTCGGAACGCCATAACCGGTGAGCTCAACATATTTGGCCTGCGCGGAAGTGCTCATCGCAATGAAATCCAAATAGTCCCACGCCGCCTGAGTCGAAGGACCGTCTTTAATAACCGTCATATAGACGGGTTCGTAGATGGCTCCCTGCCAACTGACGTTCAGGTCTATGCCCTCTTTGATGAGGTTGGCGACTCGCCCGTTGAACGCTATGGCG
>MKSH01000144.1:0-513 GCA_001898095.1 Solirubrobacterales bacterium 70-9
TCGATCGCCCGATCGACGTCATCGACTATGTAGCGGACGCTGACGCTTGGCATGGTGCCCCCCTTTCCTCTCCCCGCCCCCACCCTCTCACCCGGGCGCGGGCGCCGCTACCCCGTCTCCCGCAACGACCAGAACAGCGCGGCGAGAGCAACCGGCGGGGCGGCCCACCAGGCACCCACGACAGCGGTGATGCCGATCGCGGCCACCGCGGCGAGGGCGAGGCGCCAGTCGTCCCCGACGAGGAAGCCCCAGATCGCGGCGACGACCCTCATGCCGCGACCGCCCGGGAGCGGACGTCGACGACCATCGCCAGCGCGGCAAGGAGGACGACCGCGACGAGTGGGCCGAGTGAGGCCTCTCCCCCAGGCCAGCTCGCGCCCGCGCCCTCGGCGCCCCAGAAGATCCCGAAGCTGGTCAGCAGCACGCCGACGGCGAACTTCATCCCGTTCTCCGGCACCCGGGCGAGCGGCGCGCGCAGCGCCAGTCCGGCGGCGAGGACGACGAGGACCGCGA
>MKSH01000144.1:568-2323 GCA_001898095.1 Solirubrobacterales bacterium 70-9
TGGAGGAGATCGCGAAGGCGTAGCCGTCGAAGCCCGTCGCCGCGGGAGCCGCCGCGGCCTCGGCCTGCTCGGCGGCGAAGATAGTTGCCTCGTCGTGCTTGTCCTTGGCGCCGGCGGCGCGCAGGATCGCCTTGCGCAGCCACTGCAGGCCGAAGGTGAGGAGGAGCCCGCCGACCACGACCCGGAGGACGCCGAGCGGCAGCGCGGTCAGCGCCGGGCCGAGCGCCGCGATCGTCACCGCGAGCGCGGCGACCGCCGCCCCGACCCCGGCGAGCGCCGCCCGCCAGCCCCGCGTCGTCCCGATCGCGAGGACGATCGTGAACGCCTCGACCGCCTCCACCGCGCAGGCGAGGAAGACCGAGACGACCAGCGAGACCTCCGCCCCGCTCATCTCACCTCATCCCGCCGCATGTCCGCGCGCGGAGGGCAAGCCTCAGAAGGCGAAGATCAGGGTGCAGACGATTCCGGCCACCAGGCAATAGATACCGAAGGGGGTCAGACGGTTCGTCTGGAAGAAGCGCAGGAGGAAGCGGACCGCGAGCCAGGTGGTGAAGCCGGCGGCGATCGCCCCGACCAGGGCCTGACCGCGCACGCCGTCCCCGGCCGAGCCCATGAGTTCGGGGAGCTTCAGGAAGCCGGCGGCGGCGATGATCGGCGTCGCCAGGAGGAAGCCGAACTTGGCCGCGTCCTCGTTCGAGAGGCCGGCGAGGAGGCCGCCGCCCATCGTCACGCCGGAGCGCGAGATGCCGGGGATCAGCGCCGCCGCCTGCGCGGTGCCGATCGCCGCCGCCTGCTTGAGGCTGATCCGCTGCGCGATCCGCGGGTCGGAGTCGCCCTCGCCGTCCCCGGCTTCCGGCTGCCGGCGCCGCAACCGCTCGAAGGCGAGCAAGAGGATGCCGTTGACGATGAGGAAGATCGAGGCGCTCTCCGGCGAGGCGAAGAGCGTGCGCAGCGGGTGCTGCAGCGCCAGCCCGAGGATCCCGGCCGGGACCGTGCCGACGACCAGCAGCCAGCCGAGGCGCGCGTCGACGTCGTCGGGATCGACCCTCCCGCCTGCCCGGATCGAGCGCCAGAGTCCGGACAGGATCCGCTTCCAGTCGCTCCAGAAGTAGACGAAGAGGACGAGCGCCGTGGCGCAGTGGGTGGCGACCAGGAAGGCGAGGAAGTAGTCGTCGTTCTGGTGGATGTTCCAGCCGAAGAGGCCGGGGATGATCACGCCGTGGCCGAGGCTGGAGACCGGGAAGGGCTCGGCGATCCCCTGGGTCAGCCCGAGGATCAGCGCCTGGAGATAGGAGATCGGGTCCGGCACGGCCGCGGGATCATGCGGGCTCCCGATTAAGGCGAGATGAGAGCGGGATCACGAGCCAGACGTCGGCCCCGCCGGTCGGGCGGTTGGCGGCGTGGGCGGTGCCGCCGTGGGCCTCGGCGACGGTGGCGACGATCGCCAGGCCGAGGCCGGAGCCGCCGTCGCGGACGCCGGGGGCGCGACTGAAGCGCTCGAAGGCGCGGTCGAGGAAGGCGGGCGGGAAGCCTTCGCCCGCGTCGGTGACGTGGATCTCGACCGCGTCGCCGGCGCCCGGCGCGATCACGCCGCGGGCCGAGAGCGCGATCGTGCCGCCGCCGTAGCGGAGCGCGTTGTCGACCACGGTGCCGACCGCCTGGTCGAGGCGCAGCCAGTCGGCGACCAGCTCGATCTCGCCGCCCTCCCCCACCTCGATCCGCCGGCCCGCTTCGCCGGCGCGGCGGGCGAAGCGG
>MKSH01000144.1:2352-9127 GCA_001898095.1 Solirubrobacterales bacterium 70-9
AGCAGGTCGTCGGAGAGCTGGCTGAGGCGGTCGGTCTCCTCCGCGGCGGAGGCGAGCGCGGCGCGCAGTTCCTCCGGCGTGCGGCCCTCGGCGAGGGCGAGCTCGAGCTCGGTGCGGAGGATCGCCAGCGGCGTGCGCAGCTCGTGGCCGGCGTCGGCGACGAAGGCCCGCTCGCGCTCCAGCGCGTCGCCGAGCCGGGCCAGCATCTCGTTCAGCGTCTCCCCCAGGCGGGCGACCTCGTCGCGGGTGGCCGGGACCGGCAGCCGCTCTTCCGGGGCGGCGGTGGAGATCTCCTCGGCCCGGGCGCGCATCGCCTCGACCGGGCGGAGCGCCGCGGCGGCCACCCAGTAGCCGGCGATCGAGGCGAGGATCAGCGCCGCCGGCAGGGCGATCAGCAGCAGCTGCCGGAGATCCTCGGCGGACTCGTCGCGCGCCTCGGTCGAGGTGCCGACGACGACGATCCGCTTACCGGTGGGCGTATCGACGGGGACCGCAAGGAGGCGCGAGCCGCCGTCGAGACTCGGCAGCGGGCCGCGGTCGAAGAACAGCGGCCCCTGGGCAGCCTCGCGCAACTGCCCTTCGTCGAGGAGCTGCTCGTCGCCGACGACCGGCGAGGAGTCGAGCACCCGGCCGTCGGGATCGATCACCTCGGCGAAGCTGTCGTTCCTGCCGACCAGATGCTGTTCGCCCGCGGCGAGGCTCGAGTCCTCGCGGCGGACGACGCCGGCGAGTTCGTCGGCGCGCGAGCGCAGCCCCGTGTCGAGCGCCGCGTTGACGTCGTTCTGGAACTGCAGGTAGATGAAGAAGCCGGTCCCGGCCAGCACCACGGCGATCACCGCGGCGAAGACCAAGGTGAGGCGGAGGCGGATCGAGAGCCGGCTCAGCGGCCTCCGTCCTTCCGCAGTCTGTAGCCGGCGCCGCGCACCGTCTCGATCGACTTGCGCCCGAAGGGCACGTCGACCTTGCGGCGCAGGTAGCGGACGTAGACCTCGACGACGTTCGAGCGGTGCTCGAAGTCGTACTCCCAGGCCTGCTCGAGCAGCTGGGTCCGCGAGAGGACGTAACCGGCGTGGCGCATGAAGGTCTCCAGAAGCGTGAACTCCTTCGAGGACAGATCGATCTCGGTGTCGCCGCGCCAGACCTGGCGGGTGCCGGGGTCGAGCTTCAGGTCGCCGGCTTCCATCACCGGCGGGCGCTCGACCGTGCCGCGGCGGACGAGGGCGCGGAGGCGGGCGAGCAGCTCGGCGAAGGCGAAGGGCTTGACCAGGTAATCGTCGGCACCGCCGTCGAGCCCGGCGACGCGGTCGTCGAGGGCGCCGCGCGCGGTCAGCATCAGCACCGGCGCCCAGACCCCGTCGCGGCGCAGGCGCCGGCAGGTCTCGAAGCCGTCGATCCCCGGCAGCATCACGTCGAGCACGACCGCGTCGTAGTCGGACGCCCCGGCCATCGCCAGGGCGCGCTCGCCTTCGCCGGCGACATCGACATTGAGCCCTTCCTCGCTGAGCCCGCGGCGGAGCAGCGCCGCCATCTTCACCTCGTCCTCGACGACCAAGATACGCATATGGCTGATCAGGATCGGCCATGAGTATGAAGGCAAGATGAGAGCCAACTGATACTCGCTCTCATCCAGGCTTAAGGACCGCTCGCGACGGTTCAAATATGCCCTACGCCTCCGTCACCGATCTTGTCCTGAATCCCATCGTCGAAGCCGCCACCGAATTCATCAGCTCGGCCGGCCTCCCCGCCGTCTTCGTCCTGATGACGCTGGAGTCGGCCTGCCTGCCGGTGCCGAGCGAGGCGATCATGCTGTTCGCCGGCTTCGCCGTCTCGAAAGGCGAACTGACCTTGGCCGGGATCGTCATCGCCGGCGTGATGGGCAACCTGGTCGGCTCCTGGATCGGCTACGCGATCGGGTACTACGGGCGGACCGACCTGCTCGAACGCCACCGTCTCTTCCACGTCAGCCAGGAGCGGCTGCAGCAGGCCGAGGGCTGGTTCGAGCGCTACGGCGACGCGACCGTCTTCTTCTCGCGGATGCTGCCGATCGTGCGCACCTTCGTCTCGGTCCCGGCCGGGGTGGCGCGGATGCCGCTCGTCCGCTTCTCCGTCCTCACCACCCTCGGCTCGATCCCCTGGGTGCTGGCGCTCGCCCTGCTCGGCCAGAGCGTCGGCGACAACTGGGCGAGCTGGCGCCACAACCTCGGCTACCTCGACTATGTGGTGGCGGCGGCGATCCTCGCCGCCATCGGCTGGTGGCTGCTGAAGCGCCGCAACGACGCCGCCCCCGCCTGACAAGATGTTGATGGGCCGAAAAGCGCTCTATATCAGCGCTTTTCGGCCCATCAACGCCGAGCTACTTCGGCGGCAGGGTGGCGACGAAGGCGAGGGCGCGCTCGAGCCAGGCGTCGAGGTCGGCCTCGCCGGCGAGGGACTCGGACTCGACGAAGATCCAGCCGGGCATCTTCCGTCCCCGCATCTCCATCGGCTCCACCCCGGGCAGGGCGTGGACCTCGGCGGCGTCGTCGGGATCGGTGCGGACGAGGAGGCCGCCGGTGCGGGAGGCGGCGATCGTCAGGTTGCCGTCGACCATGAAGGCGAGCCCGCCGAACATGCGCTTCTCGGTCACCTCGCCCGCGCCCGGATCGAGCCGGTCCCGAATTTCGTCGGCGAGCTGCTCGTCGTAGGCCATGCCTGAGTAACTGTAGCCCCACCGGGGCCAACGCCTGGGTGGGCAGTCCTCCATCCCGGGGTGCCTTGTGCGGCACCTCGGCGGTCGCTTGGGTCGCTCTGACACGCGATTCGCGACCGAAGGAGGACGGGATGAGGAAGCGGAAGAGCGGCGCCGCGGCGTCGGCGATGGACTTGGTGGCGCCGTAGCGGGGCGGCCCGCTCAGGGCGCGGCGGCGTTTTCGGCCGAGGCGGCGACCAGGTCGGCGATCGCGAGGCAGGCGTGACCGAGCTGGTAGCCGACCGCACCCGCCTGGACCTGGCCCGCGGCGAACGTCAGCTCGGCGACGTCTTTGGCTTCCTCGGCGGAGCCCGCGGCAGGCGGGTGCTCGGCGACCTCGCTGGTGTAGTTGGCGGCGGTGGTGAGGCCGGAGCCGAAGCGTTCGAGCGCCAGGCTGACGCCTTCCGGGGCGGTCAGCGATTCGAGCCGCCCGCGCATGGTCTCGATCACCTCGAGGTAGCCGCGGGCGGTTTCGGCGCGGTTGCCGCCGGTGGCGGTCGGGGCGCCGGCGAGGGCTAGTTCGCAGTAGCCGGCGACCTGGGCGCGGTAGGCGGCTTCGGTCGGCACCTTCGTCGCCGGGGTGCTGGAGCCGAGGATGCCGGAGGTCGCCAGGACCGAGCCGGCGATGACGAGGATCAGGATCACCGAGGTGACCGCCGGCCGCAGCCAGGGGCGCGGCCTGCCGGGCTTCGGCGGCGCGGTGCGGGCCAGCCGTTCGGCCTCGGTCATCGGCCCGGTCGGCTCCTCCACCTGGATGTAGCCGCCCTCGATCGCCAACTCGACCAGGCGGGCGCGCTTCTGGTTGTGGGGCAGGCCTTCGATCCCGAACTTACGGTAGAGGGTGCGCAGGTGGCCCTTCACCGCGTCGACGCTGAGGAACGCCTCGTCGGCGATCTCCTGGTTGGTGGCCGGGGTGGCGAACGCGTTGCCGCCCGAGATCGGGCGGCAGAGCGCTGCGAGGATGCGATGCTGGGTATCGGTGAGGCGGACGTCGGTCGGGGAATCAGCATCCATAAGTTGACCTGCACCGTTACAAACAACGCCTACTTTTGTTCGTACCCCTGGAGAACGTGATGAGAAACGCCCGCCAGATCAGCCGCCGCCTTGCCCTGCTGGGGAGCGCGATCCTGGCTCTGGGAGCGCTGTTCGCCGCAGTCGGCGCCGACGCCGCCGGCACTTTTGCCGCCCACGCCCAGCGCCCCGCCTACGACGCGAGCGCGCTCGAACTGCGCGGCCACGGCGGCTACACGACCGCCCGCAAGCACTCCGAACTGCGGGTCACGGTCTGCCTGCAGAAGCGTCTCGGCGGCCGCGCCTTCTCGATCCGCTGCGAAACCGGGACCGGGGCCGGCCGGCGGGTGACCGCCGAAGTCAGTGTGCCGGGTTGCGTGAAGGGGAGCTGGCGGACGACCTCGACCGGCGAAGCGCTGAACCCGAAGGGCGAATGGGTCCACCAGGCGAGCGCCACCAGCGCTCCGTACACCTGCTGATGTCGCGCAGCGCAGAGGAGCGCAACCGCCGGCTGCTGCGCGCCCGCGACACGATCGACCGCTCCTACGCGACCCCGCTCGACGTGGCGGCGCTCGCCCGCGTCGCCCACACCTCCCCCGCCCACTTCGCCCGCCAGTTCCGCGCCGTCTTCGGCGAGACGCCCCACCGCTACCTGCAGCGCCGGCGGATCGAGCGGGCGATGGAGCTGCTCCGCGACACCGATCGCTCGGTCACCCAGGTCTGCCTCGACGTCGGCTTCGCCAGCCTCGGCACGTTCAGCCGCACCTTCGGCGAGGTGGTCGGCGAGTCGCCCTCGGCCTACCGCGGACGGACCGTGGCGACTCAGCGCGCCGCCGGTCAGTACGTTCCCGCCTGCGTCGAGAAGACGCTGCGGCGCCCGGTCGGGGCGGGCGGGCCAAGGTGAGCAGTTTCGGAGAAGCGGCACCGGCCGCGGCGCTCTAGCGTCGGAGCCATGTTCAAACACATCACCCACACCACGCTCTACGTACTCGACCAGGACGAGGCGCTCGAGTTCTACGTCGGCAAGCTCGGGATGGTCGTCAAGTCCGACGCCGACATGGACGTGATGCGCTACCTCACCGTCACGCTGCCCGACGACGAGGGCCTCGAGCTGATGCTCCTCCTCCCCGGCCCGCCGCTGCACGACGAGGCGACCGCCGAGGCGGTGCGCGAACTCGTCGCCAAGGGTGGGGCCGGCGGCGGCGTGATCTTCGAGACCGACGACTGCGTCGGCACCTACGAGACGCTGCGCGCCAAGGGGGTCGAGTTCACCCAGGAGCCGACCGCGCGCTTCTACGGCACCGACTGCGCGCTGCGCGACCCCTTCGGGAACCCGCTGCGCTTCACCGAGCGTCCCGCCACATGAGCCAGACGCGGGGGCCGCGGGGGAGCTTCAACTCCTCGGTGATGCGGAAGCCGAAGCGGGCGCAGTAGGCGAGGTTGCTCTCCTTCGAGGACTCGAGGTAGGCGCCGACGCCGTCGCGATCGCATTCCGCCAGCACCGGGGCGAGGACGGCGGTGCCGAGGCCGCGGCCTTGCGCGTCGGGGTCGGTGCCGAGGGTCGCCAGGTACCAGTGCGGCGGCTGCGGCGGGTGGCGGCGTTCGACCCCGAGCAGGCCCCAGCCGACCAGCGGCGCGCGACGCAGCAGGCGCGGGTGGAGCATCGCGCGGGAGAAGGCGAGGTCGTCGCGGGGGCTGCTGCGCCAGCGGTCGGGGGCGGCCCAGACGGCGGCACTCTCGCCGCCCGGGGTCATCCAGACCTCGCCCGCGCGCAGCATCTGCCGGTTGCGGGCGTCGTGGAAGCGCTCCAGCATCCACGGCCGCAGGTCGGCGCGCGGACAGCCGAAGCGGGCGACCGGGTCGTCGTCGAAGGCGCGGGTCAGCATCCGCGCCAGAGCGGGCAGGTCCGCCGCTCCCGCGCGGCGAATCCCCGCCTCGGCTCCCCCGCCGGCGGCCATCGCCTCAGGCTGCCGCGGCCTCTGGGTCGGGCCGCACGATCACGGTGTCGGCGACCGCGACGATCTCGTCGGCCGGCAGGTCGGCGCGCTGGGCGTGCTCGCGGATCGCCTCCCGGCTCGAGGCCTGGTAGATGCAGACGGTGCCGACCGCCTCGCCGCCCTCCTCGAGGACCGGCTGCGGATCCAGCGGATGTCGTCCGACATCTCCTCGTCACCGACCTGGCTCGACCGCGCCGCGGCCTCAGGCGGCGCCGCCGGGTTCGGCCGCCCGTCGCGGCGCAGGATCACGTACGCGTCCATCGCTCCTCCTTCGTCCGGTCTACCCGGCTCAGTCCGAGCATACGTCCGCCGGCCCCTTCGGGTTCGACCCATTCGGCGCTCGCTCAGCGGTGGCGCTTGTGGCGCGGCGCGCGCAGCAGGGCGACCGAGCGGTGCACGGTCTTCGAGCCACATCCCGCGCTCGGGGTGAAGGTGACGCGGTACCTGACCCCCGCGCGGAGCGTCTTCTTCAGCCTTTTGTTCAGCTCGACCCGGGCGTGGAGCGTCACCACCGCCGTCCCCGGCTTGCGCACCTTGCGGGTCACCGCGTGAATCTTCTTGCCGAACAGCAGGAAGTAGCCGGTGCTGGGGAAGTGCAGGCGCAGTCGCACGGTCCCGTTCTTGCGGTTGTGGGACACGCCGCCGACGCCGAAATTGGCGCTGCATAGGGGACCGGCGGGCGACGGGGCCTTGACCGTGACCGGGTGGGTGACCGAGGCGAGCGAGCTGCCGTTACAGTAGGCGGTGCGGCCGGTGAAGACCTGGGTGAGGCTGCAGCCTTCGTCGTCGACCAGAGTCAGGTTCGTAAAGTACGTGCCGGCGTCGGCGAAGGCGTGGTCGACCGTGAGCCCGGTCGGCGAGGCGCCGTCGCCCATCGTCCAGCGGTAGGAAGCGATCGTGCTGTCGAGGTCGGTCGAGGCGGCGGCGCTGAAGGTGACCGGGGTTCCGGCGGTGGCGACCGGCGGGTCGAAGGCGGCGACCGGTGCCTGGTCGGGGGCGACGACGAGGTCGAAGACTTCGGCGCCCGGCCGCGCGATCG
>MKSH01000144.1:9224-13633 GCA_001898095.1 Solirubrobacterales bacterium 70-9
CGGAGATCGTGGTGAAGGTTTTGGCGGCCGAACTGGTCGCGTAGACGCGGGTGCCGGCGGGGCTCACGGCGAGGGCCGACACCGCCCCGCCGAGCGGGATTTCTTTCACCACCGCGCCGGCGACGATCACGTCGACCTCTTCGCCGGCGGCGATGTAGGCGGTGCTACCGCTGGGGGAGAACGCGATCTCACGGGGGAAGCCGCCGACTTTGATCGGCGAGCCGGACTTCGCCCCCGTGTTCAGGTTGAGCGCCTGGATGTCTTCGGGCGCGATGCCGACAAGGACACCTTCGCCGTTCGGGCTGATCGCCACGGCGGAGGCTTCGGTGCCGGCGACAATCGAGTCGACGATCTCGTTCGTTTCAGTGTCGATCTCGAACACTTTTTCGCGGCTTTCGATCGTCACGTAGACGGTCTTGCCATCGGGAGAGATCGCGATCCGTTCGGCGTTCGCGGTCAGCGGGATCGTCGCGATCGGGAGCCGGGTGGCGGTTTCGATCACGGTCACGCTGTCGCCGCCGAAGTTGGCGACGTAGGCGCGTTTCCCGTCCGGCGTGATCGCGATCGAGATCGGGTCTTCGCCGGTCGAGATCGGCAGCCCCACCGCCCGCCCGCTGGAACCTTCGAAAGTCGAAACCGAGTCTTCGCCGGAGTTCACGGCCCAGAGCAGCGGCGCGGCGCCGGCGCTCGCCGCGCCGAGAAGGGCGAAGGCGGTGACGACCGCCGCAACGATCCCTGCGCGCCGAAAGCTTCCGTGCCCACCCATCGGCCGCCGATTCTAGGCGCCTCGATCACCAGGCTCGCCTAAAAAGGCGATAACTTTCGAAAATCGAAGGTGCTGCCGACAGCTCGGCCCTCGGGTCGCTGAAGATCCTCGACTTTTCGCGCGTCCTCGCCGGGCCTTTCGCGACGATGATGCTCGCCGACTTCGGTGCCGAGGTGACCAAGGTCGAGCGTCCCGGGGTCGGTGACGAAACGCGCTCCTGGGGTCCCCCTTATGACGAGCGCGGCGAGGCGACCTACTTCCAGTCAGTCAATCGCAACAAGGCCAGCGTCGCGATCGACATGGGCAGCGACGAGGGGCTGGCGGAGCTCGTCCGGCGCGCCCGCGAGGCCGACGTGCTGGTGGAGAACTTCCGCCCCGGGCTGATGGCCTCGAAGGGCCTCGACTACGAGGCGCTGCGAGCCGCGAACCCGCGCCTCATCTACTGCTCGATCACCGGCTTCGGCGGCTCCGGCGCGGGCGCCGAGCTGCCCGGCTACGACCTCCTGGTCCAGGCCCTGGCCGGGCTGATGAGCATCACCGGCGACCCCGACGGCGAACCGATGAAGGTCGGCGTCGCCCTGGTCGACATCATCTCCGGGCTCTTCGCCACGGTCGGCATCCTCACCGCCCTGCGCCACCGCGACCAAACCGGCGAGGGCCAGCTGGTCGAAGTCGACCTCTTCTCCTCCCTGCTCGCGGCGATGGTCAACCAGGGGTCCGCCTACACGATCGCCGGCGTCGTTCCGCAGCGGATGGGCAACCGACACCCGAGCATCTCCCCTTACGAGGTCTACGCGACCGGCGCGGGCGAGCTCGTCCTCGCGGTCGGCAACGACCGCCAGTTCGCCGCCCTCTGCGAGGTGATCGGCGCCGCCGACCTCCCCACCGACCCGCGCTTCGCCACCAACTCGCTGCGGGTCGAAAATCGAAAATCCCTTGGCGAGGAGCTGGAGCAGCACCTGGTGACGCGCCCCGCCGCCGAGTGGAGCGCCGAGCTGCTCGCCCGCCGCGTCCCCGCCGGGCAGGTGAACGACCTCGGCGCCGCCTTCGAGTTCGCCGCCGGGCTCGGGCTCGCGCCGACGGTCGAGATCCCGCGCGAGGACGGCAGCACCGTCTCCCTCACCCGCAACCCGATCCGCCTCTCCGCCTCCCCGGCGACCTACCGGACCGCGCCCCCGCTCCTGCCGGAGGAGTGAGAGCGAGGCCGTAGGGCGAAGGTGGCGATATGCGCCACCAATGCTCCACAGGTGGGCTCAGTCACCGGGTCGCCCGGCCGCCTTCGCCCGCTTTTCCGCCTCGTCGCGGAGCGCCGGCAGGACGTCGGCGGCGAACTGGTCGAGGAAGCGCTTCTGATCGTCGCCGGGGGCGTGCAGGATCAGGTCTTCGAAGCCGAGGTCGACGTAGGGCATGATCTTCTCGATCACCTCGTCGGGCTCGTCGGAGACGATGAAGCGGTTGTGCGCCTTGTCGGCGTTTTCGTCGGCGACCCGTTCCATCTCGACCGGATCGTCGATCCCCGCTTTCTGCTCGTGGGACAACCCCAGCGCCGACCAGAGCTTGCAGGACTCGAAGGCGACCTCGACGTCGCGGTCGTAGGAGACCTTGATCTCGATCATCTTGCGGATCTCGTGCGGATCCCGCTCGACTGCCTCCGCGCCCTCGGCGAGGTTCGCGATCAGTTCGCGGTAGAGGTCGGGGTCTTTTCCGCTGGTCGAGATGAAGCCATCGCCGCGGCGCCCCGCCAGTTTGGCCGCCAGTGGGCCGGAGGCGGCGATGAAGATCGGCACCGGCTGGTCCGGTTTGTCGTAGATCGTCGCCCGGCGTGCTTCGTAGTACTCGCCTTCGAAGTCGACGCGCTCCTCGCGCCATAGCTGTTCGATCAATTTGACCGACTCGGCGAGGCGGCGGCGGCGCTCTTTCGCGCCCGGGAACTCGCCCCCGGTGGCGGGCGTCTCGTTCAGCGACTCGCCGGTGCCGACGCCGAGGAAGACGCGGTTCGGGGCCAGCGAGCCAAGCGTCCCGAACGCCTGGGCGATGATCGACGGGTTGTAGCGCAGGGTCGGGGTGAGAACGCTGGTCCCCATAACCACCCGCTCGGTGGAGGCAGCTAGGGCGCCGAGCCAGACCAGCGCGTTCGGCGCGTGACCGCCCTCGTGGCGCCAGGGCTGGAAGTGATCGGAGACCGAGACGACGTCGAGGCCCGTCTTCTCCGCCTCGATCGAGAAGTCGAGCAGCTCGCGCGGCCCGAACTGCTCTGCCGAAGCCTTGTAACCGATCCGTATCGCCATCGTTCCCTTTCAGTCGATATCTACGAGAGGGACGCTACTGATCCCACCTCGGCCGCTACTCTGCGCGCATCTCATCGAGTTTCGAAAATCCGCGGTTGGGGACCGCTGCCCAGCATGCGGTGGAGAGCCTCCGCCACACCTTCATCGCCGGTGAGCTGAAACCGGGCGAGCGGGTGCGCCAGGAGGAGATCGCCGAGCGGCTCGGGGTCAGCCTCGCCCCGGTGCGCGAAGCGCTGGCGGTGCTCGAGCAGGAGGGCCAGGTCACCTACCGGCCGCGGCGCGGGTATTTCGTCGCCGAGCTCAGCCTCGACGACCTGCACGAGATCTACGACCTGCGCCGGCTGGTCGAGGCGCGGGCGGCGCGCGGGGCACTCCCCCAGCTCGACGCCGACGCGCACGAGCGGATCGCGCTGGCGGCGGCGGACTGCGAGCTGGCGGTCAAACACGGCGACGTCACCGCCGAGCTGGAGGCCAACCGGCGCTTCCACTTCGCGCTGATGGAAGCGCCCGATCAGGTCCACACGATGCGGGTGGTGCGCCTGCTCTGGGACTCGACCGAAACGTACCGGGCGCTCTACTACAACGACCCGGCCGACCGGGTCGACTCGCTCGAAGCCCACGCCCGGATCGTCGACGCGGTGCAGGTCGGCGACGCCGATGCCCTGGTCGCCGAACTCGACGCGCACCGCGACGCGGCCCTCGATCGCCTCGCCGAGGTCCTCACCACCTGAACGCCCCGTCGCCGGGCCGAGCCCCCCGCGTTGATGGGCCGAAAAGCGCTGATATGGAGCGCTTTTCGGCCCATCAACACCGGCGCCTCAGCGGAAGGCGCCGATGCCGGTCAGGGTTTCGCCGAGGACGAGGGCGTGGACGTCGGCGGTGCCCTCGTAGGTGACCACGGACTCGAGGTTGTTCATGTGGCGGATCACCGGATACTCGAGCGTGATCCCGTTGGCGCCGAGCACCTGGCGGGCGGTGCGGCAGACCTCGAGCGCCGCGTTCACGTTCGCCAGCTTGCCCATCGAGACGTGCTCGGGCCGCAGGGCGCCTTCGTCCTTCAGCCGTCCCAGGTGCAGGGCGAGCAGGGTGCCGCGGTTCACCTCGGTCGCCATCTGGGCGAGTTTCAGCTGCTGGATCTGGAAGCCGCCGATCGGCTTGTCGAACTGGACCCGCTCCTTGGAGTAGGAGAGCGCCGCTTCGAAGCAGGCGCGGGCGGCGCCGATCGCGCCCCAGACGATCCCGTAGCGGGCCTCGTTCAGGCAGCTGAGCGGGCCTTTCAGCGAGGCGACCTCGGGCAGACGGGCGGAGTCGGGCAGGCGCACCTCGTCGAGCAGCAGCTCGGAGGTGATCGAGGC
>MKSH01000144.1:13750-15340 GCA_001898095.1 Solirubrobacterales bacterium 70-9
CCGGGATCGGAGCCGGCGTCGGGCTCGGTGAGGCCGAAGCAGCCGATCGCCTCCCCCGCGGCCATCCGCGGCAGCCACTCCTGCTTCTGCTCCTCGGAGCCCCATCTCCAGATCGCGAACATCGCCAGCGATCCCTGCACCGAGACCAGCGAGCGGATGCCCGAGTCGCCCGCCTCGAGCTCCAGGCAGGCGAGCCCGTAGGCGGTCGCCGAGGCGCCCGCGCAGCCGTAGCCCTCGAGGTGCATGCCGAGGACGTTCAGCGCCCCCAGTTCCTTCGCCAGCTCCTTCGCCGGGACGGATCCCTCCTCGAACCAGTCCCCGACGTTCGGCGTGACCTTGTCGCGCACGAACGCCCGCACGGTGTCGCGGATATCGCGCTCTTCGTCGGAGAGGTTGCGATCGATGGCCAGGAAGTCCTCGGCGCGAGGCTTCTCCGTCGGCGTGGCGGCGGTTGACATGGGTCCTCCAGTGCGGGGATTCGATTTTCGAAAGTTCTCCCGGCGAAGGATAGCCGCCCCGGTCCCACGCCGTGCGCCGGCGCCGCGAGCCGCCGCCCGCCGCGCACCACCGGTGAGTTCGCAGTTCCCCGGCCTATGTACGGGGAACTGCGAACGCGCGCGGCTCTAGGCGGCGTCGAGCTGGACCTGGGCCCAGTCGATCGCGTAGTCCGCGACTTCCTCCCAGCCCTCCTGCCCGACCGTATAGTGGGAGCGCTCGGGGAACTCTTTGATCTCGGTGACGGCCGGGGCCTTGCCCTCTTTCTTCGCCTGCTGCTCGGTGACCGAGGCCGGGACGACGTGGTCCTGGCCGCCGCCGATCAGGAGCTGTGGCGCCCGGTCGGGGTTCTTGAAGTCGACCTTCAGCGGCGAGTGCGGGTTGAAGTTCGCCAGCGCGCCCTGCCAGAGGACGCGGCCCGCGCCCGGCACCGAGTAGCGCTCGTAGATCGGCTGCGATTCCTCCTCCGTCAGCGTGTTGGTGAAGGCGTAGTGGAACTGCTCGGCCGTGATCGGCACCGCGCGGTGGCCGTTGGCCGGGCTTTTGAGGATCGGGAAGGCCGAGCGCAGGGTCGAGATCGGCAGCTTCGTGATCCCGCGGACCGCCGCCGCATCGATGCCGACCCCGGCATCGCCGAGCCCGCGGTCGAGGAGGACCTCGGCGATCGCGCCGCCGAACGAGTGCCCCATGATGATCGTCGGCCCCTCGATCCCCTCGATGACCTCCTCCATGTGATCGATGATTTCCTCGAGCCCGAGGTTTTCGATCTCGCTGGTGTCGGCGCGGATCTCCTCGACCGGGCGGTCGAACCCCGGCCAGGCCGGCGTCTCGACCCCGTAGCCCTTGGCGCTGTAGCGCTCGACCCAATGCTCCCAACTGAGCGGGGTCATCCACAGCCCGTGGATCAGGACCACCGTCGCTTTCTGATCTGCCATTCCTTGCTCCCCTTCTAAGTTCGACTTGATCTCAGGTGGGGAGATTCGATCATCGGGACGGAAGTCTCAAGTAATCGCGGCGTGATCCTTGCGGTACTCGTAGAACCCGCGCCCGGCCTTGCGCCCGATCCGCCCCGAGGCGACCATCCGCTTGATCAGC
>MKSH01000145.1:0-143 GCA_001898095.1 Solirubrobacterales bacterium 70-9
GGTCTCTTCGTCTGGCTCTCGGGGCGGCGTCGTGCCGACGATGAGCCTGGCGCTCCCCTGCGCTAGCGTCCTCGACACCTTCTGGTCGGCGATGTCGATAGCCGTCCCGCTGGGCCTTGCCGCGGCCTACTACAAGCGGGTCC
>MKSH01000145.1:219-476 GCA_001898095.1 Solirubrobacterales bacterium 70-9
CGCGGCGATCGCCAGCCCGGTCGAGGAAGAGTCGAAGAAGCTGGTCTTCGCCCACATGATCCAGCACCTGCTGCTGGCCGACATCGCCTCGCTGCTGATCGTCCTCGGCTTCACCGGGCCGCTGCTGCAGCCGCTGCTCAGCTTCCGCGCCGGGCGACCGCTGCGGCGGCTCACCCACCCGGTGGTCGCGATCTCGATCTTCACCGCCAACCTCTACATCTGGCACGCCCCGCCGCTCTACGACGCGGTGCTCCACT
>MKSH01000145.1:491-7120 GCA_001898095.1 Solirubrobacterales bacterium 70-9
CTGGATGCCGCTCTTCGGGCCGCTGCCGAAACCGCAGTGGTTCGGCAAGGCCGCCCACGTCCTCTACACGGTGGGGATCTGGCTGCCGGCGATGGTCCTCGCCAACGTCCTGATGTGGGCGGACGTCGTCTTCTATCCCGCCTACTCGGCGACCTCGATTGCGGCGGGGATCGAACCGATCGCCGACCAGTCGACGGCGGGAGCGATCCTGATGGGCGAGTGCACGATCCTCGCCCTCTGCATCTTCGCATGGGTCTTCCTGCGCTGGGCCAAAGAGGACATCGAAAAGCAGGACCTGCTCGACCTGGCGATCGACCGGCACTTCGACCTGACCCCGGACCGTGCCGCCCGCGCCGTCGCCGCCGGCCGCGGCGCCGAACTGCGGGCGCGGATCGAGGCGGGAGGGCCGCCCACCTCTCCGGCCACCGGTTCGTCGGGGAGCGAGCTGTGAGGCTACCCGGGCTCGTCGATCCCTCCCGGTGATCGACCGATCCTCGGCGCGCTGCTCGACGGGATCCGCGCCGGAGCGCCTGAGGGTGCGTTCGTGAACCTTCTTGCTGATCGTCCCGGGTGGGTGCTCTATCGGCGCTTCGGTTTCGTCGAGACCGCTCCGGACTCGATCGGGATGGCGCTGACGATCGATCACTGAGCCCGCTCAACCCAGGCGGTCTCCTCGGCGCGGCTATCTGATCGCGAAGGTCGCCGGATCGGGGCCGACCCGGCCACCTGTCTCGAGGGTGGCGATCGACGCCATGTCCTCGGGGTCGAGCTCGAAGTCGAAGATCGCGACATTCTCGGCGAGTCGTCCCGTCGTCGCCGTTTTCGGGATGACGACGTTGCCGAGCTGGAGGTGCCAGCGCAGGATCACCTGGGCGGCGGTGCGGCCGAGTCGCGCGGCGATCTCCTCGATCTTCCGATCGCCGAACATGGCGCCCGAGGCGAGCGGGCTCCAGGCCGCGGTCACGATCCCATGCGCGGCGTGGAAAGCGCGCAGTTCCTCCTGTTGGAGGCGGGGGTGGAGCTCGATCTGGTTGACCGTCGGTGCCCGCGCGGTCTCACTTTCGAGTCGTTCGAGGTCCTCGGGACGGAAGTTCGAGACCCCGATCGAGCGCACCCGACCTTCGCCCTGAATCTCTTCCAAGGCACGCCAGGTCTCGACGAAACGATCCTCGGCGGGCATCGGCCAATGGATCAGGTACAGGTCGACGCGGTCGAGGCCGAGCCTCCCCAGGCTTCGCTCGAAGGCCCTCCGGGCCTCCTCGTGACCCTGGTCGGCGTTCCATAGCTTGGTCGTGACGAAAACCTCGTCGCGAGGGATCCCGGCGGCGGCCAAGGCCGCCCCGACGCCCTCCTCGTTGTCATAGGACGCTGCGGTGTCAATATGGCGGTATCCGCCTGCCAGAGCTTCCTCGACGACGCGTTGAGTGTCATCTAGGGGGATCTGCCAGACACCGAGCCCGAGCTGGGGAATGCGGACTCCGTCGGCGAGGGTGATGGTCGGCCCGGCGGCGGTCATTGAAGGTGGCGACGATAGCTGGCGGAAGCGGCCTCATCGGGTCCATCCGGGCGCAGTACAGCCGGCGAGACGGAGATCGATCTCGGTCGACACCGCGCGTTGATACGAACCTGACCATGCCGACCTTCTCGATCAGTGGCCCGGTCTCCCCGGCTGTGGTGGAGATGCTGCGGCAGCACGGACAGGTAGTCGAGGTGTCCTATGCCGAGGGATTGCCTGTGGCGGAGCTGGCGACGGTCGACGTCGCCCTGACACTGCTCACCGACCGCGTCGACGAGAAGCTTCTCGTCGCGGCGCCGAACCTGTGCTGCGTCTGCAACGTCGCGGTGGGCTATGACAACGTCGACCTCGAGGCGGCGAAGCGGTACGGCGTCGCCGTCACCAACACCCCCGGCGTCCTCGACGACGCGACCGCCGATCTAGCGATGGCCCTGCTCTTGGCTGCCGCCCGTCGTCTGGGCGAGGCGGAGCGCGTGGTCCGATCGGGACGACCGTGGACATGGGGCATGGACTTCATGCTCGGCCGTGATCTGGTCGGCAAGCGCCTCGGGATCATCGGCCTTGGTGGAATCGGCGCCCGGGTTGCGCGCCGGGCTCGGGGCTTCGGGCTCTCGATCGGCTACTTCGGCCGTACGGAGGCCTCGACGGCCACCGAGCTAGGGGCCGAACGACAGGACCTCGACCAACTGCTCGCCACCTCAGACTTCGTCAGCCTGCACTGTCCGCTGACCGCCGAGACGCGGCACCTGATCGGCGCCCGGGAGCTGGCGCTGATGAAAGCGACGGCGGTGCTGATCAACACGGCGCGCGGTGCCGTGGTCGAAGAAGGGGCACTGGTCGAGGCGCTCGCCGGCGGAAAGATCTGGGCGGCCGGCCTCGACGTCTACGAGGGCGAGCCCGCGGTTCATCCCGGCCTGCTCCGACTGGACCGGGTGGTGCTGGCGCCGCACGTCGGCTCGGCGACGGTGGAGACGCGAGACGCGATGGCCGAACTGGCGGCTCGCAACGCGATCGCCGCGGCGAACCGCGAACCCCTTCTGACGCCGATCTACGTGCCCGACGATCACCCGGGGTGATCGCACTACGCCGAGCCTTGCCGTCCGGGGGCGATCAAGGCGGCGAGGCGGGTGCCGATCTCAGGCATCTCGGCTGGGCCGAGGCCGCGGCGGACCACCTCCTGGGTGCCGAGCCGAAGCGCTGGCCCTTTCCCGTGCTCGTCGCAGTGTTCGGTCGCCGACAGGTAGATCCCAGCAGCTGCGCATCGCCGTACGGCAGCCTCGGCATCGGTGCGGTCGGGCATCCTGATCAGCAACTGGTTCGTCTCCGTGTATCCACGGGCCGCCGACATCACCGGCAGCCCGAGGTCGAGCAGGGCGTCTGCGAGGGCGCGCGCGGTGCGCAGGCACAGCTCGCCGTAACGGCGGCCGTCGCGGAGTAGTTCTGCGGCGGCGATCTGGAGGGGCAGCATCCGCGCCACGTCGTGGTTTGTGGTCAGGCCAGGGAAGACGGCGACGTCGAGGCGCTCGGCGATCTCCTCGTCCCGGGTGACGATTGCACCGCCCGGCGGCCCCCCGAATGACTTGTAGGTCGAAAAGGTGACGACATCGACGCCTTCGTCGAGAGGGTTCGGGAAAGAGCCACCGGGGATCAGTCCCGCCGGATGCGAGGCGTCGAAGAGAACGCGGGCACCGTGCTCGTGCGCGATCTCGACGACCCCGCCGACATCGTTGGGGAAGAGCTGTACCGCGCCGCCGAGGATGACGAGCGCGGGGCGCTCTGCCGCCAGAGTCGATGGCAGCGCGTCCAGGTCGACATCCTGTCGAGTGGGGTTGAAAGGTATGTCCACGACCCGATGGCCACGGATGCCGGCGGCACCCTGTTCGCGGTGGCTGAAATGCCCTCCCGCCCAGGTCGGCAACGCGGCGATCGTCGCGCCGGGTCGGCTGAGGCCCGCGTAGGCGGCAAGGTTCGCCAGCGTCGCGCTGGGAACCCTGACGTCGGCGTGGTGGGCTCCCATCGTGGCGGCGACGGCACGTGCTGCGAGCACCTCGAGAACCTCAAGCTGAGGGACAGCGGCGAATCCGGCTGTCTTGGCCGGATCTCCTGGCGGTCCGCATGAGACCCGGGCAGAGAGCTGCGGGTGGTGGGCGGCAGCGACGGCGGCGGAGATCTGGTTGGTCCCGGCGTAGAGGATCAATCCGGTCCGGTCGAGATCCCGCACCAGCTCCTCCTTCGCCGCTCGGCCCGCCGCCAGGTCCTGGTCCGTGCCAGGCGACGTCTCGGCTTGGATCTGGGCCAGGCGGGCGCGGACCGATGGCGGTGCCCAGGGCATCTTCAGGGTCGTCTTTCTCGTCCCACCATTCATTGCAGCTCCGGTCGACGTGCACCGTATTCGCCGTGCGGCGCGGCGCCGTAAGGTCGTGTCTGGCGGGCTGGACCTTGGTCGGGGCCGCCTCCGAGCGTGCAGAGTAGGGTCGGCGCATGGGCGCGGTGTCCGGCTCCGCGGTGGACATTCGAGCTGCGGTACTCGACCGAAGTCGCACGCCGCTCGTGATCGCCGAAGAAGTGCTTGCCGCGATCGGAGACGACGAGTTTCGCGCCTGGAGCGCGCTCGACGCAGATGGGCTGCGCAGGCAGGCGCTGACCCTCGAGTCGGTTGCCGAACCCGAGCGTCGCCGCCGGCCGCTATTCGGCGTGCCGGTTGCGATCAAGGACAACATCGATACCGCCGACTTCGATACGGCCTATGGCTCGTCGATCTATGCGGGTCACCGCCCCGCCGCGGACGCCGTCGTGGTGGCACAACTGCGCGCCGCCGGCGCCCTGATCGTCGGCAAGACCAAGTGCACCGAGTTCGCCTGGATGACCGCGACGGACACGCGCAATCCGCTCGACCCGACCCGCACCCCCGGCGGATCCTCCAGCGGCTCGGCGGTGGCGGTCGCAGCAGGGCACGTGCCGCTCGCGCTGGGCACCCAGACGGCGGGCTCGGTCAATCGTCCGGCTTCCTATTGTGGGGTTCTCGGCTACACCCCGAGCGCGGGGCTATACGACCGCACCGGGATGAAGCTGATGTCGGAGACCCTTGACAGCGTAGGGGTCTTCGGTCGTTCGACCGTCGACCTCGGTCTGGTCGACGAGGCGCTGACGGGGGTCGGAAGGCGGGTCGGCGCGGCTTCACGGACGCCGCGCGTCGGCTTCGCTCCCACGCCGTTTTGGCCTCGCCTCGACGAGGATGCCGCGACATCGATTGAGACCTGGGTAGAAGGCGCGTGCGGGATCGGCCTGCTCACGGCGACCGACGTCGACTTGCCCGGATACGAAAGTCTGGCCGTCGCCCACGAGACGATTCAGCGCTACGAGTCGGCACGGTCGCTCGGGCCGGAGGTCGCTCGCGCCCCGGAGCTGCTCAGCTACCCACTGCGTGCGACGCTCCTCGCCGCGGGCAGGATCCCCCGTCGGGTCTACGATCGCGCTCGCGCGGAGGCGCTCGTCTACGCGCCGGCCCTGGCCGCCGCACTCGGCAAATACGACGGGGTGATCGTCCCCAGCACCACCGGGGTGGCCCCGAGAGGGCTCGACTTCACCGGCGACCCCCTGTTCTGTCGCGCCTGGACCCTCTTGCACGCGCCCGCGATCTCATTGCCCCTCGTGCGCAGCGCGGCGGGGTTGCCGGTCGGGCTGCAGATCGTCGGTCGTCCCGGCGGCGATGCCGACCTGCTCGCCGCCGCCGAGACTGTCTGCCTGGCTGGACTCTCATTGCCCGACGGCGCAGATGCATCGATGTAAGGTCGACTTGTGGGCCCGGAACAGATCAGGTGCCGGGGCCGGCAGGACGAGGCCGCCCTGCGGATGCTTGAAAACAACCTCCGTCCGGATGTCGCCGAGCGGCCCGCGGATCTCGTCGTGCCGCGGTAGCGCGGAAGCGCTTCGACGGCAGGCTCGCCGGCCCTGCGCCCACGTCGAACGGTCCACGTTGCGCCTCGGCCTCGACCGTGAGCTCACGGTCAGTGTCGACCGCGACCATCCACGGCTGGCGGGGATCGCTGCGGACGGCATGGAGCTCGCCTTGTCGACCTGCGCCGCCGCCGACGTCGTGCTGGATCCTGACGCCGTCTGACCCGCTGCCCGGTCGCTCTAGGTATAGGCCTTGACCGCGAGGGCTGCGGCGACGGCCAGACCGGCGAGGGCGATCGCCACACGTAGTCGCTCCCCGTCCACCCGTCTGGCCAGTTTGGCGGCCCAGTGACCGCCCGCCCAGGAGCCGACCATCAGCGCGACCGCCAGCGTCCAGGTGACCGGTGCGAGGACGGCGAAGCAAACCGCGGCCAGGAGGCTGGCGAGGCCGTTCAAGACGATCTTGCCCGCGTTCAGCCGGTGGATCGTGTCGGTGACGAACAGCGCCAGCAGGGCGAGCAGCAGGATTCCGGCCGCCGAGCCGAAGTAGCCCGCGTAGGCACCGGCCAGCAGCATGCCGACGAAGAGATAGGGGGACCGTTCGTTGCCCGCGTGGGAGAGGTGGGCGAGCCGTGGCTGCAGGAGCAGCAACAGGCACGAGATCGCGACCAGTCCCGGGACGACGGCTTCGAAGCTCTTGGCCGGAGTGACCAGCAGCAGGGCCGCCCCGCCGGCGGCGCCGAGGGTGAGCGGCAGGCCGAGCCGAAGCAGGCGTCGCTCCTGGCCTGCGAGTAGGTCGGCCGAGCCGGCCGCCCCGCCGATCGCCCCTGGCACGAGCCCCACGGTGTTGGTCACGTTGGCCGAGAGCGGCGACACGCCGAGCGCCACCAAGGTCGGGAAGGTGATCAGCGAGCCGCCCCCGGCGAGCACGTTGGAGGCGCCGCCGAGTACGCCGGCGGCGGCCACGACGAAGATCTCGATCATCGATCGTGACTGGGCGGGTGGTGCGCGAGCACTTCGTCGAGGAAGCGCCGTAGGTTTCCGTAGAGGATCGCCTCGCGCTCGGCGCGACCGTAGCCACGGTTCTCCAGTGCTTCCGCGAGGTTCGGGAATTCGCTCGGCCCGGCGAGGCCATCGAGCGCGGCGTCGAGCTCCATCCCGGCCGGCACGATCACGTCGGGGGGGACCTGCAGGGCGCCGGAGCGGACGATCTGGC
>MKSH01000145.1:7205-7805 GCA_001898095.1 Solirubrobacterales bacterium 70-9
GCCGTGGCCAACGCCTCCATCTGCCCGTCGGTGAGGTTGCGAGGCGTGTCGTAGACGGCCCGACAGCCCGCATGGCTGACGATGAAGTGAGCGTCCGGCACCTGTTCGAGCGCCTGGTCGAACGCTCGCCGCCCGACGTGCGAGAGGTCGATCGCCACCTGCCGGGCGGCGAGCCGATCGACCAAGGAACGCCCGAGCGCGCTGAGACCGCCGTCGTTGTCCTCGCCAACCCCGTCGGCGAAGGGATTGCGACGGTTCCAGCTGAGGCCCACCATGCGCACCCCGAGCGTCACCAATGGATCGATGAGCGCGGGGGAGTAGCCGAGTGCTTCGGTCCCCTCGAGACTGAGGATCAGGGCGATCCGGTCGCTCGACTCGGCCGCCTCGAGGTCTCCCTCGCCACCAGCCCAGAGCACGCTCTCTCGATTTTCGCGAACGGCGCGGTGAAAGCCGCCCGCCTGGGTCAGGACGGCACGCAGGGCGCCCTCCGGCAGGTGGTCGAGAGCCACGTTCGCCGGGCACACCGTGAGCGCGACGCCGCCTTCGTGCAGCTGCCCGAGCCAGTGCTCGCCGAAGGGGTTCGGCTGAGACTCCCGGAAG
>MKSH01000145.1:7928-8387 GCA_001898095.1 Solirubrobacterales bacterium 70-9
TCGCGCATCCGTCTGCCTCAGCTTGGACTTCGACGCGACCAGCGCCTGGCTGGCGCGGGGGTCCTCGACCGTCCTCAGCATCACCCGCGGCGAGTTCGGCGCGACGACCGGCGCGCAGCGCATCCTCGACCTCTGCCAGCGGCTCGGCATCTCAAGTACCTGGTACGTGCCCGGCCAGACCGCCGACCAATATCCGGAGGTGGTCGCCGCGGTCGCCGCCGCGGGCCACGAGATCGCCAACCACGGCTACCTTCACGAGGACTACACGAAGCTCACGTCCGAGCAGGTGCGCACCG
Source organism: Solirubrobacterales bacterium 70-9 (assembly GCA_001898095.1). Taxonomy (GTDB): domain Bacteria; phylum Actinomycetota; class Thermoleophilia; order Solirubrobacterales; family 70-9; genus VAYN01. The sequence goes on from MKSH01000145.1 coordinate 8,225, forward strand.
CCCTGCGGAGGGGTAACGACGCGCTGCAGCGAGTGACCGGGATCCGTCCCACCGGGCTGCGCACCACCGGCGACTTCCTGCCGGAGCACTTCGAGCTCTTCGTCGAGGAGGGCTTTCGTTACTCCTCCTCGATCTGGGGCGAGTACGTTCCCCGCTGGGCGCG
>MKSH01000146.1:0-510 GCA_001898095.1 Solirubrobacterales bacterium 70-9
AGGAGCCGCGGCAGCCGGAGCACTCTTCGCAGCCTCGACGTCCTTCTTGACGATCCGTCCCCCGGGTCCGCTCCCCGCGAGAGCGCCGATATCCACGCCCAGCTCCTTCGCGATCCGCCGGGCTAAGGGCGAAGCCTTGACCCTGTCTCCCGAGCCGGAGGCGTCTCCATTCGGCGACGGCGCCGCGGGTGGCACTGTAGGCGGGACCCCGACTGAGGAAGCTTTAGCTACCGCAGGGAGGGGTGGGTCCCCTGCAGTGACAGGACCCGCAGCCTGCGGCGCTGGAACCTGAGCACCCTTGTCACCGATCCGTGCGATCACCGCACCCACCGGAGCCGTCTCGTTCTCCTGCACGACGACCTCCAGCAAGGTCCCCGCGACGTCGGCCTCGTAGCCCATATTCGCCTTGTCGGTCTCGATCTCGACCAGTTCCTCGCCGACGGCGACCTCGTCGCCGACCTGCTTCAGCCACTTGAGGACGGTGCCCTCCTCCATCGAGTCGGAGAGGCG
>MKSH01000146.1:568-2546 GCA_001898095.1 Solirubrobacterales bacterium 70-9
CGGCGGGCATGTAGGCGTCCTCGAGGGTCGGGCTGTAGGGGATCGGCGTCTCCGGGCAGGCGACCACCCAGGCGTCGTCGAGGTCGTGGAGACCCTCGGCGGCGATGATGCCGAGGGCGTTCGCCCCCCAGCCGCCGACCAGCGGGCCCTCCTCGACGACCACCACGCGGTTCGTCTTCGCCACGCTCGCGAGGATCGTCCCGGTGTCGAGCGGGCGCAGGCTGCGCACGTCGACGACCTCGGCGCTGACGCCCTTCTCGCTGAGCTCGTCGGCGGCGCGCAGGCAGTCGCGCACGCCCTTGGAGATCGAGACCAGGGTGACGTCGGTGCCCTCGCGGACGACGGCCGCCTCGCCCAGCGGCAAAACCTCTGGGGCGTTCGCGTCGACCGGGTCTTTGACCGAGTAGAGGCGCTTGTGCTCGAGGAAGGCCACCGGGTTGTCGTCGCGGATCGACTGCCGGAGGAGCGCCTTCGCGTCACCGGCCGTCGCCGGGGCGACCACTTTCAGGCCGGGGACGCCCTGCAGCCACGGCAGCGGCGACTGCGAGTGCATGGCACCGAAGTTGCCCCCGGCGCCCATCGCCGAGCGCACCACCAACGGACATGAAGCCTGCTCATTCGACACGTACCAGTACTTTGCCGCCTGGTTGACCAGGCTGTCCATGGCCAATAGGAGGAAATCGGCAAACATGATCTCGAAGATCGGCCGCAGCCCGGTGACGGCGGCGCCGAAGGCACCGGCGGACATCGCCAGCTCGGAGATCGGGGTGTCGATGACGCGGTCGCCGAAGCGCTCGTAGAGGCCCGGGGTCACCGCGAACACGCCGCCGGCGATCGCCACGTCCTCGCCGAAGAAGACGACGGTCTCGTCGCGCTCCATCTCGGCCGCGATCGCCTCGCGGATCGCGACGCGGTACTCGAGCGTCTCGTTCTCAGGCATCTTTGAACTCCTTCCCGTCGGACTCGGGATCGGGGAACGGCGACGCCAGCCCCCGCTCGACGATCTCCTCGAGCTCCTTCGCCACCTCGGCGTCGATCTGATCGCAGCGCCCCGGATCTATGCCGTAGCGCTCCTCCAGCGCCCGCCGCCCGAGGATCAGCGGGTCGCGCTTCTTCCATTCGTCGAGCTCGCCCGGCTTGCGGTATTTGCCCGGATCGGAGCGCGAGTGGCCGACGAAGCGGTAGGTCATCGTCTCCAGGAAGGCCGGGCCGGCGCCGGAACGGGCGTGCTCGATCGCCTCACCCGCCGCCTCGCGCACGGCGAAGACGTCGTTGCCGTCGACCTGCTGGTAGTGGATCCCCATCGCCAACGGCCGCGAGCCGATCGCCCCGGCGGTCACGTTCTCGATCGGCGTGAACTCCATGTAGAGGTTGTTCTCGCAGACGAAGACGACCGGCAGCTTCTCGATCTGGGCCCAGTTCAGCGACTCGTGGAAGTAGGCCTGGTTGGAGGTGCCGTCGCCGAAGAAGGCGACCGCGACGTTGCCGGTGCCGAGCAGCTTCTGCGAGAGCGCCGCGCCGGTCGCCGCGCCGATCGAGCCGCCGACGATGCCGAAGCAGCCGATCAGCCCGTTCTCCTGGTCGACCACGTTCATCGACCCGGCGCGACCGCCGCAGGCGCCGGTGGCGCGACCGAGCATCTCGTCCATCAGCTTCTGCGGCGAGACGCCGTGGGCGATCGAGTGACCGTGGCCGCGGTAGGTCGCCGCCACCTTGTCGCCGTCGCGCAGCATCGAGCAGACCCCCACCCCGCTCGCCTCCTGGCCGGAGTAGAGGTGGGTGGTGCCGTGGACGTTGCCCTTCTGGAACTGGGACTGGACGGTGTCCTCGAAGGTCCGGATCAGCCGCATCCGACGGTAGAGCTCACGCGCCCCCGCCGCGTCGATCTCGGCCCCCGGGGCCTTCGACCGGGTCGTGTCTGTGTCTGACATGTTCGTGTGCTCCTCGTCTGGTTTTCTCAGCTTGTTGGTTATCCGGG
>MKSH01000146.1:2602-3151 GCA_001898095.1 Solirubrobacterales bacterium 70-9
GGCAGCCCGGCCGCGTCGCCCTGCTCGAGCGCCAGCCGCAGGTCCTTGCGCATCAGATCGAGCGCGAAGGCGGGCGGCGTGCCGTCGGGATCGAGGAAGGCGGCCTTCTTGTAGTCGACGAATGGCGAGGCGAGGGCTCCCGCGGCGATCACCTCGTACGCGTCGGCGCGCTCGATCCCCGCCGCCTCGGCCATCACCAACGCCTCCGAGATCGCCACCGTCTGCGAGGCGATCATCACGTTGACGCCCAGCTTCATCGCCGCCCCCGCCCCGGACGCGCCGAGGTGGAAGTGGGCTTTCGTCATCGCCTCGAGGACGGGACGGGCGCGCTCCAGCGCCGCGGCATCGCCGCCGACCATCGCGACCAGCGCGGCGTTCTCGGCGACGGCGACCGAGCCGGAGACCGGCGCGTCCAGCATCGTCACACCGGCGCCGGCGGCACGGGCGGCGAACTCGCGCGCGGCGGTCGGTCCGATCGTCGACATCTCCAGCCAGACGAGCTCCTCGGGGGCGTCGGCCAGAACCGCCTCCTCGGCGAGGATCTGCTCC
>MKSH01000146.1:3182-7227 GCA_001898095.1 Solirubrobacterales bacterium 70-9
TCGCGGCGACCGTGGCGCCGTCGTCGCGGAGAGGGTCGCAGCGGGAGAGCGTGCGATTGAAGACGGTCAGCTCGTGGCCGCCGCGCAGGACGTTGCCCGCCATCGGCAGGCCCATCTTGCCGACGCCGACGAACGCGACCCTCACGCGGACACCTCGACCACCATCTTGCCCGGTGCGGTACCCGCGGCGAGCGGCGCGATCGCGTCCTCGACCAGGCGGGTCATCGGCACCACCTCGCCGAGCACTTCGCCGGCCAGCTCGGTCCGCGCCAGCACATCGAGCGAGGCGGGCAGGTTCGAGTCGCAGATGTGGGCGACGGTGGCGATCAGGTCGACCTCACGCAGCGCCGCGTCGAAGATATCGACCGGCGGCGGGTCGGCCTGCAGGCCGACGATCACGACCCGGCCGCCGCGCTTGGTCGCGTGGATCGCGATGCTCGGGTTGGCGGCCACGCCGGAGGCCTCGATCACCACGTCGGCGCCCTCACCCCCGGTCGCCTCTCCGATCGCCGCGGCGACGTCGGCGTCGCGGGCGTCGATCGCCTCGTCGGCACCGATCGCCCTGGCCAGCGTCAGCTTCCCGGGGTCGACGTCGACGGCGATCAGCCGGTCCAGCTCCCGGGTGCTCGCGGCGCCGATCAGGAAGCCGCCGATCCCGCCGATGCCGAGCACGGCGACGGTCATCCCCGGGCCGACCCCGCCGCGGTCGAGCGCGTGGATCGCGACCGCCAGCGGCTGGGCCATCGCGGCGCCGACATCGGCCACCGAATCGGGGACCGGGACGCAGATCGAGGCCGGGCTGAGCACCTGGTCGGCGAGCCCGCCGTGGGTGTTCAGCCCGAGCGTGTAATAGGAGGCGCAGAGGTTGGTCCGTCCCTCCCGGCACCAGGCGCACTCGCCGCAGGAGATGCCCGCGCCGGAGACCACGCGGTCGCCGACGGCGAGGCTCTCGACCCCGTCGCCGACCGCCTCGACGCGGCCGACGAACTCGTGTCCCAGCACCAGCGGCCCGACGTGACCGCTGCCGGGATGGCGCGTGTGCAGCGGGATCATGTGCGGGCCGTGGGCGTACTCGGAGGCGTCGGTGCCGCAGATCGCCGCCATCGAGGGAGCGATCAGCACCTGCCCCGGCTCGGGCTCGCCAGGCGCCGCCACCGCTTCGATGCGGACGTCGCCCGCTCCGTGGAAGACGGCGGCGCGCATGCGCAGAGCTAGGCGCTCACCTTGACGCTGCCGTCGACGATGTCGGCGCCGCGCACGTACTGGCGACCGGCGACGAGCAGCTCCTCGCCGGGGAAGCGGGTGAGGATCCGGTTGCCGTTCTCGGTCACCAGGACCTCCTCCTCGATCCGCGCGGCGGAGACGCCGTCGGTGGCCGGGCAGTAGGTCTCCAGGGCGAAGACCATGCCGGGGACGATCTCCTCCGGGTGGTCGAGGCTGTGGAGGCGGGAGATCATCGGCGACTCGTAGAGCCCGACGCCAAGGCCGTGGCCGAACTGCAGGCCGAAGCACGCTTCCTCGTCGGGGAAGCCCTGCTCCTCGGCGGTCGGCCAGACCGAGGCGATTTCGTCGGTCGTGGTGCCCGGCCGGACCAGGTCGATCGCGTCGTCGAGCCACTCGCGGCACTGCTTGTAGGCATCGACCTGGGCCTGGTTCGCGCCGCCCACCGAGAAGGTCCGGTAGTAGCAGGTGCGGTAGCCCATGAACGAGTGGATGATGTCGAAGAAGGCCTGGTCGCCGGGCCGCAGGAGGCGGTCGGAGAAGACGTGCGGATGGGGGATGCAGCGATCGCCGGAGACGGCGTTGATCGCCTCGACCTGCTCCGAGCCGAGCTCGAAGAGGAGCCGCTGGGCGTCGGCGACGACCTCCGACTCCTTCACCCCGGGGCGGAGCATTTCGTAGATCCGCTCGTAGGTCGCGTCGACGATCGCCGCCGCGTGGTCGAGCAGGGCGATCTCCTCGTCGGTCTTGATCGTGCGGGCGGCGAGCATCACCTGGGAGCCGTCGGTGGTCGCGAGGCCGGCGCGGTTCAGCGCCGCGAGGGCGACCATGTCGGTCATGTCGATGCCGATCGGCTCTTTGTCGAGGCCGCGCTCCTGCAGCTCGCCGAGGATGTTGGCGGCAAGCCTGTCGGGGACGCCGGTGTGGTCGGGCATCGCGCCGCGCATCGGCGAGACGCCGCCGCGGAAGTTCTCCGGGGGAAGCCAGGGCGCGTACATCTGGTGGTGTTTGGCGGCCGAGCCGAAGTCCCAGAGGACCGGCGGGCCGGTGCGCGGGAGGAGCGCGAAGCGGGCGTTCTTGTCGCGCGCCCACTCGCCGATGTGGGTCGAGGTGACGTAGCGGATGTTGTTCGGGTCGAACAGCAGCAGCGCCCCGAGGTCCGATTTGGCGAGCTCGGCCTGAGCCCGCTCGAGGCGGTCCTGGCGGAGCTTGGCGAAATCGATCCGCTGCTCCCAGTCCACGCCCATGGTGGCGCCACGTGAAGCGATGTTGGTCATAGGCGTGTTTTTCCTTTCCCTCAGCAGCAACCCGGCGCGTTCCGTGCGCCCTGCACGGGATAGTAAACCAGATTGAACACTCGCGTCAAACGGACGATTAGGCTGGATGAACGGCTGAAATCATCAGCTCGGCGTTCTCGAGGCCCGGCTTCAACTCGCCCGCCTCGATCCGCCGCGACAGCTCGACCAGCATCTGGTTGACGGGCGCCTCGCCGCCCAGTTTCTCCTGTTCGCGCACGACCAGGCCGCTCATCTCCTCGCCCTCGCCCTTACGGCCCTTCAGCCAGTCCTGCAGGATCGCCACCTTCGTGTCCTCCAGCGACCAGCCCGCCAGCACGGCGTCGAGCAGGGCCGCCGAGTAACGCTCCGGCGGCAGCTCGTCGATCCCCTCCTGGCCGAACATCGGCACGATCTTCGAGCCCGTCCCGAGCGCCGCTTCCAGCGCCTCGGTGCCCGCCGCGTCCATCACCTCGCGCATGCCGTCGACGTGCAGGGCAGCGACCAGCGGCACGCCGAGGATCGCCGAGGGCAGCATCTCGGCCGCGTTGGCGACCAGCTTCATCCACTTCGCCGAGCGCGGGTCGGCGGTGACTTCGACCGCGCCCGCGGTGCGCAGCGGCACGGCGAGCTCCTCGGCCCGATCGGCCGGGCTGCGCTCGTCGTAGGGGCCGAGCGCGAACCAGCAGCCCTCCGGCGGCGTCTGCCGTTCGACCACGCCTGGCTCGAAGCAGTTTCCGGCGATCTCGATCGCCGAGGCGAAGGTGCGCTCGGGGCCGAACACATCGGCCATGTCGTCGAGCGTCATCCCGTTCTGCAGGCCCACCGCGAGGCCGTCGGGCGCCAGCACCGACTTGATCAGCTCGCTGTGCCAGCGGGCGTCGTAGGCCTTGGTGACGATGTAGACGAGGTCGAAGGGCCGCTTCACCTCGGCGACCTCGCAGAGGTGGCGGATGTCGAGCTTCGTCACCTTCTCCTCGCCGCTCGGCGCGCGCACGGTGACGCCGTTCGCGCGGATCGCCTCGACGTGCGCGGGCCACTGGTCGAAGCCGGTCACGTCGAAGCCCGCCTCGTGCATATCGGCGGCGATCGCCGCCCCGTTGGCGCCGGTACCGACCACGGCGATGCGCTGCTCTGACATTCCCTCGACCCTCCAGTTCGACAGCCCGCGAGCGGGGCCACTTGCGGTGCGGCGGACAGTAAACTACATTTAACAGCACAGTCAACTGGGTTGAAGAGGGACGGATGGGAACCGACGAGACGCTCCGCAGCGTCTAGTAACTTCGCGAACGTATGGCGTCGAAGACCGATAAATCGGCCTCCACGCCGGACTCGGGCGGGCGCTCCTCCAACGGAGGACGGGAGCTGCTGGCCGAGCCGGTGGGTGAAGGCCTCCGCCAACACCGCCAGGACGCGGGGATGAGCCTGCGGGCGCTGGCCCGCAAAGTCGGCGTCTCCCCCAGCCTGATCTCGCAGATCGAGCACGGCAAGGCGACGCCCTCGGTGGCGACGCTCTACGCAATCGTCTCCGAGCTGGAGATCTCGCTGGA
>MKSH01000146.1:7319-7798 GCA_001898095.1 Solirubrobacterales bacterium 70-9
ACCGCCTCAGCCTCACCCTGGCCACGGGAGTGCGCTGGGAACGCCTCACCGCCTCCCACGACCCCGGCGTCGAGTTCCTCTACTGCACCTACCCGGTGGGCGGCGAGTCGGCCCCGGCCGACGACCTGATGACCCACTCGGGCAACGAGTACGGAATCGTGCTCGAAGGCCGCTGCGGGGCGACCGTCGGCGAGGACTACTACGAGCTCGAGGCAGGCGACTCGATCGCCTTCGACTCCCGCACCCCGCACCGGATCTGGAACCTCAGCGACACCGAGCCGATGATCGCGATCTGGACCGTCGTCGGCCGCGACGGCGACCCCCGCGTCGGCTGAGCGGAGGGGCTAGCCGGCGACGGCGGGCTTCGGTGGCCCTGCGGCGGGCGTTCGCAGTTCCCCGTAGCCCGTACGGGAAAGTGCGAACGCATTGCCGGGGACGGCGTGCTTCGGAGCCCCCTGCGGCCGGGGACGGCGTCGTTC
>MKSH01000146.1:8043-8537 GCA_001898095.1 Solirubrobacterales bacterium 70-9
CCCTCGCCCTCTCCCCGAGGGACGGCCCTCTCGTAGGCGGTCACAGCCTGCCCGGACCGCCTACGAGAGGGCCGGGTCCCTTCCCCGTCCCTTCCCCGTCCCTTCCCCGTCCCTTCCCCGGCTACGCGAGCCCAGCCAGCCTCGCCAGCTCACCGTAGTTCTCGATCCGCGGCTCGAGCTCGCCGCGTTCGATGCGGTGGGCCATCTCGACCACCGCCTTGTTCACCGGAGCGTCGTCGCCGAGTTGGGCGACCACGGCGCCGTTGATCTCGTCGACCTCGCTGCGGCGGCCCTTGCTCCAGTCGTGGAGGATCGTGGTCGTCGTGCCCGGGAGGACGAAGCCGGCGAAGAGGGTGTCGAGGAGCTTCTCGACGACCGTGTCCTCCTCCGCCAGGTCAGCGGCGATGAGGCCGAAGATCGGCTGGATCTCGTAACCCTGGGCGAGGCCGGCGGCGAGCGCCTCCTTGCCGGAGGCGATCATCAGGTCGCGCCTC
>MKSH01000146.1:8547-14144 GCA_001898095.1 Solirubrobacterales bacterium 70-9
ACTTCGCCGAGCGGATGTCGTCGACGACCTCGGCGTTGCCGGCGTGGGCGAGCAGCTCGGCGACCTCTCCCTCGCGCCCGGCCGTCGCCGCGCTCAGCGAGCCGATCGCGAACCAGGATTTCTCCGGCGGCGTGTCGCGTTTGACCACGCCCGGGAGGTTCATCTCCGCCGAGCACTCGATCACGCAGCCGATCGCCCGCTCCGGGCCGACCACGTCGGCGATGACGTCGGCGGTGAAGCCGTTCTGCACTCCGGCGAGGAGGCCGTCGTCGGCCAGCACCGGCTTGATCAGCTCCGCCGACCAGCGCGTGTCGTAGGCCTTCATCAGCATCAGCACGACGTCGAAGGGCTGCTTCAGCTCGGCCACCTCGCAGAGGTGGATCGCGGTGACCGGCTGCTCCAGCACCCGGTCGGGCATCTCGATCCGCAGCCCGTCGGCGCGGATCTTCTCCACGTGCTCAGGCCACTGCTCGATCAGCGTCACGTCGACCCCGGCGGCGGCCAGCTCGGCGCCCCCCCCGCCGCCGTTCGCCCCCGCGCCGAGGACGGCGACCCGCTTCCCCCCGCCCGCCACCGCTAGAACCCGAGCTCGATCCGCGGCTGCGGCAGGATGCCGCCGTGTTCGCCGGCCCAGCCGCGGACGTAGCCCGCCGAGCCCTCGACCTGGTCGCGCACCGTCTTCGGGTCGACCCCGACCATCGCGCCGTCGCGTTTCACGACTTTGCCGCCGACCGTCACGGTGCCGACGTTGCCCGCGTTCGCCTGCATCACCACGGTGCCGACCGGATCCGACTTGTCCCAGCCGATCAGGTTGAAGTGGTTGCAATCGATCAGCACCACGTCGGCCTGCTTGCCGGGGGTGAGCGTACCGGTGACGTCGCCGAGCCCGGCGCCCTTGGCGCCGTTGATCGTCGCCCATTCCAGAGCCTGGCGGGTGGTCAACGAGACGTCCTCGGGCATCGTGTTCCGCTCGTAATACGGCTGGTCGCCGAGCATCCGCCCGACCTGCAGCGCCAGGCGCATCTGGGCGAACATGTCGCCGCTGCCGTTCGAGGTGATGTCGACGCCGAGGCTGGGCGCGACGCCGAGCTCGATCAGCTTCGCGGTGATCGGGAAGCCCATCCCCATCTGCATCTCGGTCTCCGGCGCGACCGAGACCGAGGCGCCCGCGTCGGCGATCGCCTTCAGCTCGTCCGCGGCCGAGAAGGTGGCGTGGACGAAGAGGATGTCGGGCCCGAGCAGGTCGGCTTTGTGGAGCTTGCGCACGTCTTCCCAGCGGTGCCCGGTCAGCGACTGGTTGGCGTGGATCGAGATCTGCGCGTCGAGGTCGCGGGCCGAGTTGAACTCGACGACCACGTCGTCCCAGCTGCGGGCGATTTCGATCTCCTGCGGGATGATCGCCAGCGTCACCAGCCCGTCCTTGGAGCTGAACTCCTCCCCCGCCAGCTGCTTGGCGAAGGCGACGCGCGAGTCGTGGTCGGGCAGGTCGGGGTTCTCGACCTCGAAGCTCGGCGCGGCGGCGAAGCCGTGGTCGAGCACCGGCGTGTAGGCGAGGCCGAAGAGCGCCCGCACGCCGGCGTCGCGCAGCCCGCGCAGCGCCTCGCGCCCATGGTCCCGCGTCACCACGTTGTGGCAGTAGTCGACGACCAGCGTCACGCCCGCGTTCAGCGCGTCCAGCGCCCCCGCGTAGTTGCCGACGTACATGTCCTCCGGCCGGTACATCGGCCCCAGGTGGATGCGCCAGCAGCGCACGTAATCTTTGACCGTCCAGTCCGCGCACACCCCGCGCAGCGAGTGCTGCCAGGTGTGCAGGTGGGTGTTGGCGAAGCCGGGGATCGCGATCTGGCCGCGGCCGTCGATCACCTCGGCATCGGTCACCCCGAGGTCCGGTCCGACCGCGACGATCGCATCGTCCTCGATCAGGATGTCGCCCTCGGCGAAGTCGCCGAGCTTCGGGTCGAGGGTGACGACCGACGCCCCCTCGATCAGGAGACGCCCCACTAGGCGGTCTCCGCCTCAGCCGCGGCGGCCAGGCGGATGCGGCTGACCCGGGCGAAGATCGCCGCCGCGATCAGGATGACCGCACCGGGGAACCAGTACTGCCAGGCTTCGCCGAGTTCGAGGAAGGTGATCGCGTTGATCATCTCGGTCAGCAGCAGAGCACCGAGGATCGCGCCGAGGAAGGAGCCGCGGCCGCCGTAGATCGAGGCGCCGCCGAGGACGACGGCCGAGATCGACTGCAGGGTGTAGCTCTGCCCCGCGGTCGCGTCGCCGGTGCCGATCTGGACCGCGAGCATCATCGCCGCGAGCGCCGCGAAGGCGCCCGCCAGGCAGTAGGCGGCGATCCGGGTGAGGCCGACGTTGACGCCCATCCGGTGGGCCGCCGCCTCGTTCGAGCCGACCGCGCGCAGGGCGAGGCCGAGCCTCCCGCGCCGCAGGTTCAACTCGGCGAGGATCGCGATCACGACGCAGACGATGAACATAATCGGGATCCCGGCGACGGTCTTCGACAGCGTTTCGGTCGCGCTGGCGGCGAAGAGGCCGGTCGGCACCGGGTTGATCAGGAGTGCGATCCCCTGCACGCCGATATAGGTGGCAAGGGTGGCGATGACCGGGTTGATCCTCGCGAACTGGACCAGCCCGCCGTTGATCAAGCCGATCCCGATCCCGGCGAGGACCGCGAGGACGAGGCCGATGATGAACCCGCCGGTCCCCTTCCCGTCGGTGGCGAAGCCGGTCAAGATCACCAGCCCGAGGCCCATCATCGGGCCGACCGAGAGGTCGACGCCGGCGGTCAGCAGCACCACCAGCTGGCCGATCGCGACGAGGATCAGCGCGGTCGAGAGCAGCAGCAGGTTTTCGATGTTGAAGCTGTTCAGGAAGTCGGAGTTCTGGGCCTGGGTGAAGATCGCCAGGGCGACGATCACCAGCGCCAGGACCGGCGCCGCGACGCCGTCGCCGCGCAGGAAGCGGCCGAGCCGGCCGACCGAGGCCCGCTCCGCTTTCTTCGCCCGCGCTTTGCGCTCGGTGGTCGCGGTGACCGCGGTGCCGGTGATCCTCGACTCGGTCACCGACTCGTCGGCGAGCACGGCCACGGTCTGCCCGCGCGACATCACCATCACCCGGTCGCAGAGGCCGACCAGCTCGAGCGCGTCGGAAGAGCAGACGAGGACCGCGCATCCGTCGGCGGCCAGTTCGCGCAGCAGGCGGTAGATCTCCACCCGGGCGCCGACGTCGACGCCCTGGGTCGGCTCGTCGCAGATCAGGACCTTGGGGCGACCGAGCATCGACCGGGCGAAGACGACCTTCTGCTGGTTGCCGCCGGAGAGGCTGCCGATATCGGAATCCTGCGAGGCCGTTTTGATCGCCAGCTCCTTCTCCTGGCCGGCGACCGCCTCGCGCTCGGCGCGCGAGGCGACGACGCCGAACTCGGTGAAGCTCTGCAGCGAGGAGGCGACCGCGTTCTCGCGCACCGAGAGGGCCGGGAAGATCCCCTCGCGCTGGCGATCGGAGGAGACGTAGAAGACGCCGTCCTTCTGCGCGCGGCGGGCGTTCCGCAGGTTCACCGCGGTGCCGTTGACGGTGACCTCGCCGGTGTGGCTACCGAGCCCGGCGAGGGCGCGGACGAACTCGCGCTGCCCGTTGCCCGCCACCCCGGCGACGCCGATGATCTCGCCCTCGGCGATCTCCAGCGAGATGTCGTCGAAGTTCTCGCCCGACAGGTCCTTGACCGAGAGCACCGGTCTGCCGGCCCCGGCCGGGCCGAGCTTGTCGGGGAAGACGGCCTCCAGCTCGCGCCCCGCGATCAGCTCGAGGATGCGCGCCTCGTCGACCTCGTCGACGCGGAAGGTGCCGCGGGTGGCGCCGTCGCGGAGGACGGTCAGCCGGTCGCCGATCGCCTCCACCTCGGGGATGCGGTGGGAGATGTAGACGACGGCGGTGCCGCGGGCGCGGATCGCCCGCACCTGCTCGAAGAGGTGCTCGACCTCCTCCGATTCGAGCGCCGCGGTCGGCTCGTCGAGGATCAAGACCTTGGGATCGAGGGCGAGCGCCTTGGCGATCTCGACCAGCTGCGTCTCGGCAGCGGAGAGCTCGGAGATGCGCGAGCCGACGTCGATCTTCTCGGCGCCGATCGTCGCCAGCGCCTCGCGGGCCCAGCCCGGCGCCTTGGCGTGCGAGGGACGCAGCTTGCGCGGCATCGAGAGCAGCATGTTCTCGACCACGGTGAGGTCCTCGGCCAGCGCCGGGTGCTGATAGACGACGCCCAGCCCCAGCGCCTGGGCGGCGCCGGGGCTGGCGGTCGGGAGCGGCGCGCCGGCGATCTCCACGGTGCCCTCGTCGGGCTGCAGAGAACCGGCGGCGACCGCCATCAGGGTCGACTTCCCCGCCCCGTTCTCACCCAGCAGGGCGTGGACCTCGCCCGCGCGGACCTCCAGCGTGACGCCCTTCAGCGCACGTACCGCGCCGAAGGATTTGCGCACGTCGGTGAGCCGCAGGGCGATGGTCTGGGGTGGGGTTTGAGTCGACTCCATGGTTTCTTCCGTACTGCTTGGCGATCTTCCTTAGATGACCTCGCGCTCAGCCTTCGAGCGCGATTTTGGCCGTTTCTTCTTCGGACATTTCGTTCGAGAACGAGGCTTCCGGGCTCTCGTTTTCGCGGCATTCCGGTTCTTTTCCGGAGACCGAGTTCTCCCACTGGCCGAGGGAGAAGATCCCGCCGTTTTTCAGGTTCGGCGGGGTGCCACCGGACGCTTCGGCGATCGCGTACTGGGCGGCGTAGCGGCCGAGCCAGTTGCGCGACGAGATCGTCATCAGCGGGAATTCATGCCCCTTTTCTTTTTCTTCTTTCCAGGTGCAGGCGAGCGCGTTGGACTCGCTCGCGGCGACGGCGGGGATTTCCCGGCCGGCGGCCTGGAAGGCCTGGACCTCGGCCTCGACCGAAGCGCCGTAATCGTTGATCAGGCCGTCGATCTCAGGGTGCTTCGCGAGGATCGCGGCGGTGAGCTTTTTGGTTTCCGCCGGGTCCCAGTTGGTGACCGGCCATTCTTCGGCACTGATCGGTTCGACCAGTTCGACGTTCGGGTGTTCTTCGACCACTTCGGCGATCGCCTCGGCGGCGTTCGAGCTGACGGTGTTGCCGGCCGGGCCACCCTCGTAGAGGAGCTTGCCTTTGTCACCCATCTGTTCGATCACCCATTCCGCCCATTCACGTCCGGCGGCCTTGGTGTCCCAGTCGATGTATTTGGTGTAGTCGGTGCCTTCGGTACCACACGGATCTGCAGCCCAGGCGACCACGGTGACGTCGTGCTGCATCGCCTGCCGCATCGCCGGGACCTCGGCGCAGTTGCCCGAGTCCGGGATGATCACGATCGCGTTGGCGCCCTGGGAGATCATGCTCTGGATCCCCGAGACGGCCTTCTGCGGTTCGAAGTCGGCGTCGACGACGATTTCCTTTTCGACCGCCGGGCATTCTTTGGAGATCATCTGAACCTGTTCCTGTGATTCTTTGGACCAGTTGTTCAGGCCGCCGCCGTCCTGGATGCCCAGGGTGACGCCTTCTTCACCGCACCATTCGCTGGAGCCGGCAGCGGCGGTTT
>MKSH01000146.1:14153-16796 GCA_001898095.1 Solirubrobacterales bacterium 70-9
TTCCGTTTCGGCTTCTGCTTCGGTGGTGGTTTCCGACGACGAGCTGGACGAGCTGCCGCCGCCGCACGCGGAGAGCACGAGCGCGGCGAGCAGGGCGACCAGCACCAAGAGTGCTGCTCCCTTCACCCGCGAGCGATCAGGTCTTGCTGACATCTAGTTACTCCTCCTCCTTGGTGTTCACTGAGAAGCGATGCGGCTGGCGCCGCTCGCGGTGTCGTGGGAAGTCGTGTCGGGCGTCGCCGCCGTGGCGGGACCGGTGGGGGCGGCGTCGTCGGCGCCGAAGCGGCCGTGGCGGATCCGGTCCCAGGGGACGTTGCGGATCCCCATGCCGAGGGCGATGATCGCCCCCTGGATCAGGTACTGGACCGAGGTCTTGGCGCCGAGCGCCGAGACCACCTGTTCGAGCTGGCTGAGGAACAGCACGCCGACCGTGGTCGCGATGACGCTGCCGCGACCACCGCCGAGCGCGGTGCCGCCGAGGACGACGGCGGCGATCGTCGGCAACAGGTATTCGTTGCCGGGCAGCAGCGGCGGCGACTGCAGGTAGCCGGAGAGCAGCGCCCCGGCCAGCGCGTAGGCGAGGCCGGCGCCCGCGTAGGCGCCGACCTGGTACCGCTCGACCGACAGGCCGGCGGCGCGGGCGGCGAGCGGGCTCGAGCCGACGAGGACGAAGCGGCGCCCCCAGATCGTGCGCGAGATGAAGAGGGCGACCAGGATCGTCGCGATCAGGGCGATGACGGCGAGGATCGGGATGCCGAAGACCTTGTCGGCGGTGAATTCCTGCCAGTTCTTCGTCGCCTTGAAGGCGATCGAGCCGCCGGTCGCCTGGATCACGACGCCGATGAAGATCGCGTTGGAGCCGAGCGTGGCGACCAGCGGGGTGATGCCGAAGCGGGTGACGGCGATCCCGTTGATCAGGCCGCCGGCGAGGCCGACCGCGGCGACCACGATCAGCGCCGGGATCAGCGAGCCCTCGCTGCCGCCGGGGATGGTGACGACGAGCACCGCGCCCATCGAGAAGATGCCGGGCACGGAGAGGTCGAGGCCGCCCTGCTGGATCACCAGGGTCTGGCCGATCGCGGCGATCGCGAGGATGCCGGTGAACGGCAGCATGCCCTGCAGGGCGCTGTGGCCGAGGCTGCCCGAGGCGACGAAGGGGCTGACGATGAACAGCAACAGGGTCGCCACCCAAATGGCGGCGAACGGTGACGTGACGCGGCGTTTAAGTGCGGTCAATCTCTCTGATCCCTATCCCTGCGGCGCCCTGTTTACGCCAACCCGGAATTCGTACCATGTGACTGAACACCCTGTCAAGGGCAAGCAAACATTGACTGGCGCTTTGTTCAGGCAGAGGCGCCGCGGGGCGGCTGGGCACGCCGGGTGTGGACGAGTCCCTTAGGCGCGGACCTGCTCGGGGATCCAGTCGCCACCGGGCTTGGCGTCGGCGATCGTCGGATCCTCGGGGGCCTCGGCCATCAGGTAGTCGCGCGTCTCGAGGGCGAGTCGGCGGACCTCGTCGACGTCGACGTCGGTGAGCCTGCCGTCGCGTTTGACCACGTGGCCCTTGACCAGCACGGTGTCGACGTTGCCCGCGTGGGCGGCGTAGACGACCGCCCCCCAGGGGTTGTTCATCGGCGTCAGGGCGAGGTTCTCGGTGTCGATCAGAATCAGGTCCGCCTCCTTGCCCGGGGTGAGGCTGCCGACCTTGTCGTCGAGGCCGCAGGCGATCGCGCCCTGCAGGGTGGCGAACTCGACCATGTCCTTGCAGCTGAGGCGGAGGGTGTCGGCAAGTCCGGTCCCGTCCTCGACGCCCTTGGCGTGGTCGAGGGCGCGTTGCGAGGAGATCGCGGTCTGCATCAGGCCGAACATGTCGCCGCCGATCGAGGAGCAGACGTCGACCGAGAGGCTCGGCCGGATGCCGTGGTCGAGCAGGCGCCCGGTGGCGGGCCAGCCGTGGCCCATCTGCATCTCCACCGTGGCCGCGACCGAGGCGGTGCCGCCGGTGTCGGCGATCATCTGCAGCTCGTCGTCGGCGAGTTCGTTGCAGTGGACGTAGGTGACCTGGTCGGAGAGCAGGTCGTTCTCCTGCAGCCACTCGATCGGCCGCGAGCGGCCCCACTCGCCGTCGCCGACGTGGACGGTGATCCGCGTGCCGACCTCCTGCGCCAGCGCGTAGTCCTTCAGCGTCGCGTCCTTGGTCGCGAACTGGGGGCCGCGCAGGGCCATCGCCAGCGTCACCAGCTGGTCCTCGGAGGAGAAGTACTCGTCGCGGAGGCGCTTCACGTCGTCGGAGTGCGGGACGTCGTTGGGCAGGTTCGACCACTGTTCGGCGCCCGAGCCGTGGGCGAAGATCGCCCGCGCGCCGGAGTCCTGGAGGCCTTTCACCGCGGCGTCGGCGTGCTCGGGCGTGCGCAGGTTGTGGGACCAATCGAGCAAGGTCGTGATCCCCGAGTCGAGCGCCTCGGAGGTGCCGAGGAGGTTGCCGATGTAGGTGTCCTCGGGGCGGAAGTGTTTGGAGAAGCCGGAGTGGATGCCCATCAGGTAGTGGCCGAGGGTCCAGTCGGAGGCGAGCAGCCGCAGCGGTGCCTGCCAGGTGTGGCGGTGGGTGTCGACGAAGCCCGGCATCGCGATCGCGCTCGGCAT
>MKSH01000146.1:16830-17419 GCA_001898095.1 Solirubrobacterales bacterium 70-9
GCCCTGGTTCGAGCACGCCCAGGTTCGGGTCCATCGTCAGGACCGTCCCGGCCTCGATCAGAATGCGCTCAGCCATCAATCCTCCTCCGTCGATTCCGCGCGCGACTCTAACAATGGGACTTCACACGCGTCAAGTGGAGGTGCACACTAGGCGACGTGATCGGGCCAGGGGAGCGGGAAGAGCTCGCGGTACCCGTGTGCCTCGTCGACCACGCGCGCCACCGAAGGGCGCGCCATCAGGGCCGCGAAGTAGCGGGTCAGGTCGGCCAGGCGATCCTCGTCCCAGCGGTTGACGACGTAGGCGTAATGGAGGGCGGGCGCAGCGGCGGTGTCGGCGAGGCTGAAGGTCGGCCCCGCCATCCAGGCCTCCCCCGCCAGGTGCCGGTCGAGCAGCTCGCAGGCGGAATCGAGAGCGGCGCGGGCCTCGGCGACGCCATAAGGGTCCCGGTCGTCCGGCGGTCGCAGGGAGTCGAAGACGATCCGCTGCATCGGCGTCGCCACCTGTCCGTCGAGCACCCGGTCCCAGAGCCGCGCGGTGCGCGCCGCGGCGGGGTCGGCCGGGACCAGCGGCGGTGCCTCGCCGAACGAG
>MKSH01000146.1:17431-20316 GCA_001898095.1 Solirubrobacterales bacterium 70-9
TTGGCCGGCGGCCACAGCTTCGCCAGCTCCTCGCGATCCTCCGGACCGCCGACGAGATGCGGCTCGAAGGGGACGCCGCGCTCATACAGCGCAACCAGCGGCTTCCAGCAGTAGGCCGCAAACGGATGCTCGTGGAGGACCAAGGTCATCCGACCGGATCCCCCGCGAGCACCTTGCCGAGGCGGTCGAGGAGCCAACCGGTGCCGTGCTCGCGCCCGGCCGGGTCATCGAGGCCGTCGAAGAAGGCGCCCTGCTCGGTGAACGACAGGCGGGTGCCGCCTTCCTCGCCGAAGAACTCGACCGTGGTCAGCGAGACCGAGACGAGGTTCCCGTCCAGCTCGAGGTCGTAGGCGAAGACGATGCGCTCGTTCTCGACGATGTCGTGATACGTGCTGCGGAACATCGCCTGTTTGCCCTCCGGCGAGCGATTGCCGCTCACCTCTCCCCCGCCGACGCGAAAGTCGAGCTCCCAGATCGGGTCCGGCCAACCGGCGGGGTTGGCGAACCACCGGCGCTTCAGCTCCGGGTCCGAGAATCCGCGGAAGGCCAAGCTCGGGCTGCACTCGTACTGGCGCTCGATGGTGAACTGCGCGTGCGCGATGCTCATCGCTCCTCCTCGATGTCGTTGAGTACGTCGCCCAGCCGATCGAGCCGCGTCTCCCATTCGGTGCGGTGCCGGGCGATCCACCGCTCCACCGATCGCATCGGTTCGGGCTCGAGCCGGCAGGTGCGGACGCGGCCGACCTTTTCCGAGCTGACCAGGCCGCTCTTCTGCAGTACGTCGAGGTGTTGGACGACGGCCGGCAGCGAGATCGAGAGCGGCGAGGCGAGCTCGCTGACCGAGGCCGACCCCCGGCTGAGCCGGGCGACGATGGCGCGGCGGCTGGGGTCGGCGAGGGCGCGGAAAGCCTGGTCGAGCACGGCGGCTTCGGCGGGCATGGCGCCACCGTAGCAGAATACTTAAGGAACTACTTAAGTAACGAGGAGTAGATCAGGTGATCCAGACATCGAGCGTGCCGACGCCGTCGATCGTGTTGCGCAGGTGCTGGCCCGGGGCGATGTCGAGCAGCGTCACGACCGAGCCGCTGATCACCACCTCCCCCGCGGCGGTCTCGATGCCGAAGTGGCGCAGGTAGTCGACGGTCCAGGCGGCGAGCGCCTCGATCCGTCCCACTTCTGCCTCGGCGTCGGCGGTGGTCGCGTACTCCTCGCCGTCGCGCTCGATCCGCGCCGCGACCGGGTGGGCGAGCGGCGTCGGCACGGCTTCCCGATCGAGGACGACGGCGCGGTGGTAGATGTCGCCGGCCAGCACGGATTCGAGCTCGGTCGGCGGCTGGTCGGCGTCGGCCAGCTCGATCGCGGCCGAGATCCCGGCGACGCCCTCTCCCCCGGGCCCGAGGTGGATCGCGATCTCGGGCTCGAGCTTCGGCACCGTCCAGCCCGCGATCGGACATGCGCCGCCCGGCGCGATCAGGGTGCGATCGGTGAGGAAGCCGACCACCGGGCCGGTCGTCCCCAGTTTCGCCATCGCCGCGTCGGTGCCGAAGGCGAGCTTCCAGCCGATCGGCGTCGCCCCCTCGGCGAGCAGCGCGGCGCGGTTGGCGAGCAGCTTCTCCATCCCGGCGACGACCCGGGGGTCGTCCCAGGGGTCGATGCGCGGTGCGGCTTCGGCCTCGGTCATCGCTCCTCCTAGAAGTGGTGGGGCATCCAGGTTCCCCCGATCGTCGCCTCGGCGGTGGCCGGGGTCGCCCGGGCCTGCGCGAAGATGTGGTCGCGGCTCTCGAAGGCGAGGCGGCGGACCCGTTCGCGGTCGGGTCCGAGCAGCTCTCCGCCCCGTTTCACCACCTGGCCGGCGACGAGGATCGTGTCGACCACTCCCGGGTGGGCGTTGTAGACGACGGCGCCGTAGGGGTTGTTGGCCGGGAACATCCCGTAGGACTCGGTGCTGAGCAGGAGGATGTCGGCCTGCTTGCCCGGGGTGAGGGTGCCGATGCGGTCGTCGAGGCCGCAGGCGCGGGCGCCGTCGATGGTGGCGAATTCGACGACTTCGCGACAGCTCAGCGGCACGTGGTCTAGCGGTTCGCCGCGATCGGCCGCTTCCGCCATGTCGAAGCCGCGCTGCGTGCCGATCAGCGAGCGCATCGCGCCGAACATGTGGCCGCCGTTGGAGGAGCAGACGTCGATCGAGATCGTCGGCCGGATCCCGGCCTTCATCAGCCGGCCGGTGGCGGGCCAGCCGTGGCCCATCTGCAGCTCGATGTCGGGCGAGCAGGAGGCGGTGCCGCCGGTCGCCGCGATCATCGCCAGTTCGTCGTCACCGACCGCGTTGCAGTGGACGTAGGTGACGTCGTCGCCCATCAGGCCGGCGTCGTGCAGCCAGGCGAGCGGGCGGTCCTTCGCCATCTCACCGTTGCCGACGTGGACGGTGATCCGCAGGCCGAGCTCCCGCGCCAGCTCGTAGTCGGTCCGGGTCACCTCGCGGGTGGCGATCTCGGGACCGCGCAGGGCCATCGCCATCGTCACCAGGCCGTCGTCGGTCGGGAAGTGCTCGGCGCGGACGCGGCGCGCGTCGTCGGGGTGCGGCACCTCGTTCGGGAGCACGTCCCACTGCGGGGCGCCGCCGCCGTGGGCGAAGACGGCGCGGGCGCCGGACTCGCGCAGGCCCTCGATCGCCGCGTCGGCGTGCTCGGGGGTGGCGAGGTTGTGGGACCAGTCGAGCAGCGTCGTGATCCCCGAGTCGAGAGCCTCGACCGTCCCCAGCAGGTTGCCGATGTAGGTGTCCTCGGGCCGGAAGTGGCCGGACAGGCCGGAGTGGAGGCCGGTCATGTACTGGCCGAGGGTCCAGTCGCAGGCGATCGTGCGCAGCTGCGCCTGCCAGGTGTGGC
>MKSH01000146.1:20376-26937 GCA_001898095.1 Solirubrobacterales bacterium 70-9
GGGACCGACAGCGGCGATCTCCTCGCCCTCGACGAGCACGTCGGCGACGTCGAAGTCACCGACCTCGCGGTCGAGCGTGAGCACGATGCCGCCCTTGATCAGGGTGCGGTCAGCCACCTGGTCCTCCTAGGCCTGGGTCGAGCCTTCGGCGGCGGTGACCCCGTCGCGTTCGGCCAGGTAGTCCCAGTCGCGGTTGAAGCGGTAGCTGTTGCGGGCGGGCGGCTGCGGCGAGGAGGTCTCCAGCCAGGTCACCGTCGTGTCGCTCTCGTTGTAGAAGGCGTGCACGCACCCGGCGCCGCACCAGAGGAAGTCGCCGACCCCCATGCGGAAGCGGTCCCCGGCGGCTTCGGCGGTCACTTCGCCGTCGATGATCAGGTAGCTCTCCTCCAGCGGGTGGTCGTGCGGGTGGGCGACGCCGCCGGGCTGGTAATGGACCATGAACATCGTGTGCAGGGCGGCGCCGAGGCGCCCGTCGACCAGCATCTTCACCGCGATGCCGCTGTAGGCGAGGAGCGCGGTTGCCATGCTGGCCGACACCTGCGGTTCGCCGACCTGGCTGCCGAGCTTCAGGTTGTCGACCTCCATCTGGCCCATGTCGAGGCGGAAGAAACTCCGGTTCCTAGGGTCGCGGAGGTCGACCGCGGCCAGCTTGGCCCCGCCCGGGTCCTCGGGGACGAAGAAGGTGTCGGGCGGCGCCGGGTCGTCGTCCTCGCGGGCGCGCGGCGCCTGCATCTCGAAGAAGCGGACCGGCTCGCTGCCGGGGTTGCGCCAGGC
Source organism: Solirubrobacterales bacterium 70-9 (assembly GCA_001898095.1). Taxonomy (GTDB): domain Bacteria; phylum Actinomycetota; class Thermoleophilia; order Solirubrobacterales; family 70-9; genus VAYN01. The sequence goes on from MKSH01000146.1 coordinate 21,151, forward strand.
GTGCGCGGTGCCGACCGGGAGGACGCCGCAGCGGTGCGGGCCGAGCTCGACGCTCTGCCCTTCGACGTCCAGCACCGGGGTGCCGGCGAGGACGTAGAAGCTCTCCTCGTAGGAGTGCACGTGCGGCTCGATCCGGCCGCCGGGCTCGATGTCGCAGAGGCCGGTCGAGGTGTGGATCGCCCCGTGCCGGCCGCCCAGCAGCTGGGTCCGGGCGAAGCCGGTGCTGTGGGCGGCGAAGGCGGCCGGGGTGGCCGGCGCCGGGGCGTCCTCGACGGTCAGCCGGTGGTAGCCGAGGTGGCGGGTGTCCGTCGGCATCAGTTGAAGTGCCAACCGCCGTCGACGACCACGGTCTGTCCGGTGACGAAGGAGGCGTCTTCGGAGGCGAGCCAGGAGACGGCGCCGGCGAGGTCCGCCGGGGTCTCGGTGCGCTTCAGCGCCTGTTCGGCGAGGAAGCCCTCGAACATGCCGTCGGCCTGCGGTCCGGAGTCGGTGGTCGGGGTGCGGACGAGGCCCGGCGCGAGCACGTTGGCGGTCACCTCGGCGGGGCCGACCTCGATCGCCAGCGAGCGGGTGAAGCCGACCACGGCCGCCTTCGCCGCGTTGTAGTGGGTGTAGTTCTCCATCCCCTCCATGTAGGAGGTCGAGGAGACGTTGATCACGCGGCCGAAGCGGCGCTCGACCATGCCCGGGACGAAGGCGCGGCACATGTGGAAGACCGAGTCGATGTTGATGGCGAAGGTCTCGCGCCACTGCTCGTAGGTCATCTCGAGGAAGCCCTGCATCGGGTAGGCGCCGGCGTTGTTGACGAGGATGTCGACGCGGCCGAATCTGTCGGTCACCGCGGCGGCGAGGTCGGCGACGTCCTGTTCCAGCGAGACGTCGACGTGGTGGACGAGCGACTCGACCCCGGCGGCCTTGACCGCGGCCTCGGTGGCATCCGGCGGCTGTTTGTGGGCGGCGATGACGACGTCGGCGCCGTCCTGGGCGAGGCGGATCGCGAGCGCCTGGCCGATGCCCTGGGCGGCACCGCTGACCAGCGCGACCCTCCCCTTCAAGCGGCCCGGCGTGGGCCCTCCCGTGTTCTCGACTGCGCTCACGTCACTCTCCCTCCTTCGCTTGACCCTGTGTGCCGATATTAAACGTGCTTGTCAACCTGTACTGTACGGCCGATGGAGAGAGCCGCGACGGTGATCATCGGGGGCACGGCGGGCCTGGGACGCGATCTGGCCGAGCTCTGCCTGGAGCGCGGGCACCGGGTGGTGATCGCCGGTCGCGACGAGGAGCGCTGCGCCGGCGTCGCCGCCGAGCTGCACCCCGAGTGCGAGAGCTTCGCCCTCGACCTCTCCCGGCCGGCGGAGATCGGCGCCGCGCTGGCGGGCATCGACTCGGTGCGCCATATCGCCCTGGTCGCGATCGAGCGCGACGAGAACACGGTCGCCGACTACTCGATCGAGGACGCGATCCGCCTCACCACCTTGAAGCTGGTCGGCTACACCGAGGTCGTCCACCAACTGGCGCCGCGGATGAGCGGCGAGGGCTCGGTGGTCCTCTACGGCGGCCAGGCCCAGGCCCGCCCCTATCCCGGCTCGACCACGGTGTCGACGGTGAACGGCGGCGTGATCGGGATGGTCCGCACGATGGCGGTCGAGCTCGCCCCGATCCGGGTCAACGCGATCCACCCCGGCGTGATCGGCGACAGCCCCTACTGGGCCGACAAACCCGAGGGCGTCCTCGACCCGATCGCCGACCGCACCCCGATCGGCCGCCTGGTCACCATGCGCGAGCTCTCCGAGGCCGCCCTCTTCCTGCTCGAGAACGGTGCCGTGAACGGCATCAACCTCGCCGCCGACGGCGGCTGGACCCTGAAATAGAGGTTGATGGGCCGAAAAGCGCTGATATAGAGCGCTTTCCGGCCCATCAACACGGGGGGAGGACCTGGGAGGGGTAGGTAGCGGGGAGGGCGAACGTGGCGCCGACGCGGGCGCCACGGGCGGCGCCGAGCACCCGTCCCGACACGGCGCCGGAGACGAGGCGGCCGACCAGGCCCGCCCCGCGACCCGCGGCGGGGCCATCGGCAGCTTGTCGCCGACGATCTCATGGGCGGCGAATACCGGCGCGGTGTACTTCGCCACCTTGCCGAGCCGTCCCCGCAGGGACAGGGCCGCGGAGGCGATGAAGGTCCTCGCGCCGGTGGTGACGCCGAGCACCGCGGCGCGGCGGACCCCGGCGCCGTCGCTCACTCCCCCGCCCCGCCCTCCGAGGCGCCTTCGGCGAGGTGGCGCTCGACCGAGGCGACCTTGTCGTCGAGCGTCTGCTCGGGACGGTCGCGCCGCTCGTCCAGCTTCAGCACGGTGTAGACGCGCGGCAGCCCCTCCGCGAAAGGGACCGCGTGGAGCTCGCCGACGAGGGCGAGGATGTCGGCGGTCGAGCCTTCCAGCGAGGTGCCCATCGCGTGCATCCGGTAGCCGACCTTGTCCTGCTCGGCCAGCCTCCGCTGGATCGCGGCGATGTAGGCGCCGGCGCTCGGGTCGGGGCGCCCGAGCCCGATCACGGTGAGGTCGGCGGTGGCCATGCTGGGAGCCTAGTGGGGTCGGCGTCCGCCCCTCGGACCGGGCGATCGAGCTTGAAAGACTCCGCTGCGATGTCGACCAACGGACACGTGCGGCGCGAGCTGGTGCTGGCGATCTGCTGCATGAGCATCCTGATCGTCGGGCTCGACGTGACGATCCTGAACGTCGCGCTGCCGTCGATCCAGAGGGACTTCGGCGCCTCGATCTCCGGCGCCCAGTGGACGATCGACGCCTACACGCTGGTGATCGCCTGCCTGCTGATGCTGGCCGGGTCGACCGGTGACCGGCTCGGCCGGCGGCGCACCTTCCAGGTCGGCCTGGCCACCTTCACGATCGGCTCGGCGCTCTGCTCGGTCGCCCCCAGCCTCGGCTGGCTGATCGGCTTCCGCGCGATCCAGGCGGTCGGCGGCGCGATGCTGAACCCGGTCGCGATGTCGATCGTCACCAACGTCTTCACCGAGCCGCGCGAGCGCGCCCGGGCGATCGGCTGGTGGGGCGGCGTCGCCGGGATCAGCATCGCCGGCGGCCCGCTGGTCGGCGGGCTCCTCGTGCAGCTGATCGACTGGCGCTCGGTCTTCTGGGTGAACATCCCCGTCGGGATCGCGGCGATCTTCCTCACCCACAAATTCGTCCCCGAATCGAAGGCACCCCACCCGCGCAAGTTCGACCCTCTCGGTCAGGTGCTGATGATCCTCACGCTGGGCCTGCTCGTCTTCGGGATCATCGAGGCGCCGAACCACGGCTGGGGCTCGGACCTGATCCTCGCCTGCTTCGCCGGCGCGCTCGCCGGCGGCGTCGCCCTCGTCTACTGGGAGATGCGCCACCCCGAGCCGCTGATCGACCTGCGCTTCTTCCGCTCGCCGCCGTTCAGCGGCGCCGCGGTGATCTCCGTCTGCTGCTTCCTGTCGCTCGGCGGCTTCCTCTTCCTCAACACCATCTACCTACAGGAGGTCCGCGGCTACTCGCCCCTCCATGCGGGCATCGCGCTGCTGCCGATGGCGGGGCTGATGATGGTCTCCGCGCCGCTCTCGGGACGGGTGATCGGCCACCGCGGCCCGCGGCCGGCACTGGTCGTCGGCTCCATCTGCGTGCTTGCCGCCGGCTTGATCTCGGCGCTGCCGATCGGCGAACCGGGCACGCTGCGCCTCGTCGTCGGCTTCGCCCTGATCGGCATCGGGATGGGTTGCGTGAATCCGGCGATCACCAACACCGCGGTCTCCGGGATGCCGCGTCAGCAGGCCGGCGTCGCCGGCGGGGTCGCCTCGACGACCCGCCAGCTCGGCTCGGCACTTGGTGTGGCGATCATCGGTTCGGTGATCGCCGACCACGTCACTCACATCGTCGCCGGCCCCGCGTTCACTTCGGCGTCGAGGATGAGCTGGGCGATCATCGCCCTCTGTGGCTTCACCATGCTCGGCGTCGGCTTATTCACCACCGGCGCCTGGGGGCGGCGTAAGGCAAAAGCCAACGCCGCACAGATGAAGGCGAGCTCCCGACTCGAAGAGGACCGCGCCCCCGCGCTCAGCTGACGCGGCGCGGGGGCGGGATCATCCTGCCTGGAGCGAGAGCGCCTCCCTCGCTAGGAGCGCCCTATTTTTTGGCGCTTTTTTTCGCTGCTTTTTTTGCCGGTTTTTTGGCGGCTTTTTTCGCAGCGGGTTTTTTCGCCGGTTTAGCTTTCGGTTTAGCTTTGGCTTTCGGTTTAGAAGCGACTTTCGCTTTAGCCGAGGCTTTGCCAGCTTTGGCGGTTTTTTTCACCGCTTTTTTCGTGGCTTTGCCGGTTTTTTTGGCGGCTTTCGCCGTCGATTTGGCCGCTTTTTTCACGGCTTTAGTCGCTTTTTTCGCGCTCGCTTTAGCCGTTTTTTTGGCTTTTTTCGCGCTCGCTTTTGCGTCTTTTTTCGCTCGGGTCGCCGCTGCTTTTTTCGCTGCGGGTTTCCGGGTCGCTTTGGTCTGTTTTGGCATACCTCGCTCCTTGGAGTCTCCGGGGGCGTGCGCACCGTACCCTCTCGACCGGCGGTATGCCGCTCCCCGAGCCGATTTGGAGGGATCCACCCGTTTAAGATCGCGCGCCGATGTCCACCTTCACCGTCCCCGCACGCTTCAACGGACCGCCTTCGAGCGGCAACGGCGGCTACTCATGCGGACTGGTCGCGAAGGCGCTCGAAGGCCCGGCGGCAGTGTCACTGCGACGGCCGGTCCCACTCGATCGGCCCCTCGAAGTTCGACCCGAAGGCGACGACAAAGCGACCGCGTTCGCCGACGGCGAGCTCATCGCCGAAGCCGTCCCAGCCGCCCCGCTTTCGGCTTGGGACGGCAGTTTGCCGAGCCTCGCCGAGGCGCACGCGGCGCGCGATCTCTACGACGCTCCGTTCACCGGAGAGTTCGCCGGCTGCTTCGTCTGCGGCCGCTCCCGACCCGACGGCCTCCGGGTCTACACCGGTCCGGTCGACGGTCGCGACCTCGTCGCCTCGCCCTGGACGCCGGCGGTCTGGACGGCCGGCGAAGACGGCGCGGTGTCGCCGGAGTTCGTCTGGGCGGCACTCGACTGTCCCGCCTACTTCGCCCTCCACGGCAACAGCAAACAGGTGTCCTACCTCGCCCGCCAGCAGGTCGAGATCCTCGCCCCGATCCATCCCGACGTCGAGTACGTCGTCGCCGGCAAGCGACTCGAAAGCTCCGGCCGCAAAGGCCTCGCCGCCACCGCGATCTTCGACGCCACCGGCACCGTGCTCGCCCACGGCGAGTGCCTGTTCGTGGTGCCTCTGCGTTAAAAAGTTCGGAGACCGGGCAGTTGGGGACGGCCGTGGGGCTTTCGGGGAGGGACGTGGTCCTCAGTTCGCTGCTTGTCGCGCATCACCGGGGTGACGTTCCCGACGCCTTCGCCATGAACTCCGAGACCCGCACGGGACGCGCATCCTCGACCTCTCCCTGCAGACCCGGGCGCCAACTTCCCTGCCCTCCGATCCCTCGCCCCGCCCCCTGTCCTTCCCATGTCACACAAACCCCGGCCTACTTCGTCTACCTCGTAGAACCCCGACGAAAGGAGACGACATGGCCCAGGGATTTCCGGCCGGACGGCTTGAGCTCGGCGGCATCGTGCCGCGGCAGATCGCGGCGCTGCAGCGGTTCGGCCACGGCGACCTCGACCCGACCATCGCCCACCTGGTGGAGATGCGCGCCTCGCAGATGAACGGCTGCGCCTTCTGCCTCGACATGCACT
>MKSH01000146.1:26977-28075 GCA_001898095.1 Solirubrobacterales bacterium 70-9
CCGAGGCGGTGACGCGGCTCGCGCCCGGCGGCGTGCCGGATGCGGTCTGGGAGGAGGCGGCGGCGCGCTTCGACGAGGACGAGCTCGGCGCGCTGCTCTGCAAGATCACCGCGATCAACGCCTGGAACCGGTTGCAGATCACGACCCAGGCCGAGCCCGGCCACTACCAGCCGGGCGACTTCGGCAAGGGAGGCGACGAACGATGAACACGGTCGTCGCCGTGGTCGGCGGCACGGGGACGCTGGGCGCTCCCGTCGTGCGCACGCTCGTCGCCAAAGGCGCCACCGTGCGCATGCTCTCGCGCAACGCGACGGACGTGCCGGCGGGGGCCGAGCACCATCGCGTCGACCTCACGTCCGGCGAGGGGCTGGCGGCCGCCCTCGCCGGGGTCGACGCCGTGGTCGACGCGGCCAACTCGACCAAGGGCGCCGAGGAGGTGCTCGTCGCGGGCACGCGCCGACTGCTGGAGGCAGAGAAGAGCGCCGGGGTCGGCCACCATCTGGCGATCTCGATAATCGGCATCGACCAGGTGCCGATGAAGTACTACCGGGTGAAGCTCGCCCAAGAGGAGGCGATCGAAGGCGGGGCCGTCCCCTGGTCGATCCTCCGCGCCTCGCAGTTCCACCAGCTGCTCGAGATGGCCTTCAGCGCCGCGTCGCGCTTCGGCGTCCGTCCGACCGGCGCCGCCAAGGTACAGCCGATCGATCCCGTCATCGTCGCCGCGCGGCTCGCCGACGCCGCCCTTGCCGCGCCCGCCGGCCGCCTCCCCGACATCGCCGGGCCGCAGGTCGAGACGCTCTCCGAGCTGAGCCGGGCCTGGGCCGCCGCCCGCGGCAAGCGCCGCCTCCCCCTGCGCATCCCGTCCTGGGGGAAGATGGGCAAGGCCCTCGCCGCGGGCGCACTCTGCGACCCCGCCGCGAGGACCACGGGAGAGACCTTCGAGGAATGGCTCGGCCGCGCATGAATCAGCCACATCACCCCGGCGCGGAGGGCGACGGTGCGGACATCGCCGCCGAATTCGAGGCGCTCCGCCCACAGCTGACCCGGGTCGCCTACGGGATGCTCGGCAGCCTCGCCGAAGCCGAAGACATCGTCCAA
>MKSH01000146.1:28219-28710 GCA_001898095.1 Solirubrobacterales bacterium 70-9
CCCCCGCCGAGCGCACCGCCTTCCTCCTCCACGACGTCTTCGACCTGCCGTTCGAGAAGGTCGCCGCCGTGGTCGGTCGCTCGCCCGCCGCGGTGCGCCAGCTCGCCACCCGCGCCCGCGCCCATGTCGAGGCCGGCCAGCCGCGCTTCCCGGCGGGCGCCGAGGAGGAGGCGCGGATCGTCGCCGCCTTCGCGGTCGCCTGGCAGGAGGGCGACCACGCGGCGCTGCTGGAGCTGCTCGACCCGGACGCGGTGATGCGCTCCGACGGCGGCGGCAAGGTCCCCGCCGCGGGCAAGCCGCTGGTCGGCGCCGACCGGATCGCCCGCGCGCTGATGGGCTTCGCTCGCGCCGCGGCCCGCCAAGGCGTCGAGCCCGACGGGCGTCTCGCCCGCGTCAACGGGTCGACCGGCCTGGTCATCCACGAGCGCGGCGCGACCAACGTCTACTCGGTGACCATCGACGCCGGCCGGATCACCGCGATCGACATCGTC
>MKSH01000146.1:28768-29245 GCA_001898095.1 Solirubrobacterales bacterium 70-9
GTCGCCCTCGCCGCGCCGCGCGCCTTCTACGACGACTTCCCGTTCCTCGCCCACTGGGTGGACAAGCTGCCGCCCTATAACGGCCACCTGATCACCGACGTCGGCGGCCTCTACGTCGGCTTCGCGGTGGTCGTCGGGCTGGCTGCCTGGCGGCTCGAACGCGGGCTCGTGATCGCCGCCTGCGCCGGCTTCCTCACCGTCTCGGTCCCGCACCTGCTCTACCACGTCACCCACCTGAGCGGGTTCGGGACTCTGGACGGGATCGCCGAGATCGCCGCCCTCACCTCGCTGTTGATCCCGCCCGTGGTGGCACTGTGGGCCGGCCGCGCGGTGACGTAGCCTGCGGGGATGACGAGCGACCGGACGATCGGCTTCATCGGACTCGGCGTGATGGGCCTCCCCATGGCGCGCAACCTGCTCGCGGCGGGCGAGGAGGGGGTCGCCTGGAACCGCAGCCCGGAGCCGCTGGCGGAGCTG
>MKSH01000146.1:29369-30648 GCA_001898095.1 Solirubrobacterales bacterium 70-9
TCCCCGGCGCTCGCCCGGGAGCTCGCCGAGGAGGCGACGGCGCGCGGCGTCGGCTTCCTCGACGCGCCGGTCTCCGGCGGCGACGTCGGCGCCCGCGACGGCACGCTTTCGATCATGGTCGGCGGCACCGCCGCGGACGTCGAGCGGGCGGGCTCGATCTTCGAGGTGCTCGGCTCGCGCGTCACCCACGTCGGCGCCGCCGGCGCGGGCCAGGTGGCGAAGGCCTGCAACCAGGTCTTGGTCGCGGTGATCTTCGGCGGCCTCGCCGAGGCGCTGGTGCTGGGCTCGAAGCTCGGCGTCGACCCGGCGGCGATCCTCGACGCGGTCGGCGGCGGCATGGCCGCCAACCGGATCATGGAGGTCCGCCGCGGCAACTTCCTCGACCACGACTTCGCCCCCGGCTTCAAAGTCGACCTCCACCACAAGGACCTCGAGATCGCCCTCGGCGCGAGCGGCGAAGTCGATGCCCCCCTGCCGCTGACCGCCGAGGTCCAACAGATGTTCCGGCAGCTGCGCGCCGCCGGGCACGGCGGCGAGGACGACTCGGCCCTGCTCCGCGTCGCCGAGCAGCGCGCCTCGCACCGGATCGGCGACCGGTAACCACCGAATAGGCGGATGCATCCAGACCGGTGCGGAGAAACTTCGGGCCTCCCGAAAGGATATTGGGAAAGTTTTTTGAAGTTGACGCCGCGGACCATCAGAATGGGCCAGTGGGAGTAGGCACGAGGACCGGGGGGCGGTTCGCGAGAAGGTCGCGAATCGCAGTGGTCGCTCTGGCCGTCGCCGCGATGCTGGCGTCGGGCGTCGCGGGCTGCGGCGGGTCGAGCGACGACGGCTCGGCGTCCTCGTCGACCCTCGAGGTCACCTACGGGACTTTCCCCGACCACCTCGACCCCTCCCTCTCCTACTCGCTCGAAGGCTGGACGGCGCTGTGGGAGACCTACGTGCCGCTGCTCACCTACGCCCATGCCGACGGCGCCGCGGGCGCCAAGGTGATCCCAGGGCTGGCGCGGGCGCTGCCGAGGATCACCGACGGCGGCCGCACCTACACGCTCACCCTGCGCCCGGGACTTCGCTACTCCGACGGCACGCCCGTGCGCGCCTCCGACTTCCCGGCGACGATCGAACGGATGTTGGCGATGAACTCGCCCGCGACCCCGTTCTTCACCGACATCGTCGGCGCCGAACGATTCTCCAAGACCAAGGCAGGCGGCATCGCCGGGATCGAAGCCGACGACCAGACCGGCCGCATCGTCATCCACCTGGAGCAGCCGCGCAG
>MKSH01000147.1 GCA_001898095.1 Solirubrobacterales bacterium 70-9
TAGCTGCGAGAGGTGAGCGAGGTGAGCACCGCGCCGACCGCCTCGCGCAGCCGCTCGATCGAGGCCTCCTGGTGCGAGCGGAGATCGACGACTGCCCGGTCGAGCCTCACGGAGGTCTGCCCGTCGACTTCGACAAAGCGGTCGCGCAGTTTCGACATTTGGGCGTTGTGCTCCTCATGCGAGCTGCGGACGCCCTCGCGCAAACGGGTCAATTCCCCCTCGATCTCGCCGAGCACACGCTTGGTTTCGCCGCGCAGGCGCTCCAATTCGGCTTGCTGGCGCGAGTCGATCTCGACGCGAACGACATCTTGAACTGCCCCGGCGGATGACGCGCCTCGGCTTGTGGTCCGCTGCAGCTCACGCAGCAGGTAGACGGCCGCGCCGCCGAGCGCCGCCACGATCAGCAGCAGAACGATGATGAGCACATCCACCGCGCGACCCCTTCAGGCAGTTGAAATCGTTCATGAAACGAGCGGCGCCGCGTCGCCCTCGCGCCGGTAAGGGTACTCTGGACGCTGGCAGCTTGGTGCGTCACGACGCCCGGGCAGCGTTGACCGGCGCGCGGCATTCAGAATTTGGGAGAAGCAGATGCGATTCAATCGGCGTTCGTTCATTCGCGCGGCCACGGCGGCGCCCTTGCTCGCCACGCCGGGCGGCGCCGCGCTGGCGCAGGCCGACGATGGCACGGCGATGAGCACGCCCGGCCCGGAGCAGGTGCGGCTGAGCCAATCGGTGATTCCGAAGAATCGCATCTTGTCCTACTACGGCTTCCCGGGCAACGAGTTGATGGGCATCCTCGGCGCCTACGACAAGGACACGCTGCTCAAGAAGCTGAAGGCGCAGGCGAAGGAGTATGCGGCGGTCGACTCGACCCGTCCCATGCGCCTCGCCTATGAAGTGATTGCCTCGGTCGCCCAGCGCGATCCCCAGGAGGACGGCAGCTACCTCACCTATACCGATGACAGCATCATCCAGGACTACGTCGACTACACGCGGAAGAAGGACTTGCTCCTCATCCTCGATGTGCAGTACGGCCGCAAGTCGACCAAGGATGAGCTCGACGCGATGGAGAAGTGGCTCAAACACGAGCACGTGCACGTCGCGCTCGATCCGGAGTTCGCGGTCAAGGAAGGGCAGGTGCCGGGCGAAGACCTCGGCACAATCGACGCCGCGGACGTGACCTACGCGCAAAACCGGCTTGCCGACTTCGCCCAATCTGAAGGCATCCCGCCCAAGATCCTGGTCGTGCACCAGTTCAACTACTACTCGATCTCGAACAAGGAGAAGATCGGGCCGGTCGACGGC
>MKSH01000148.1:0-5613 GCA_001898095.1 Solirubrobacterales bacterium 70-9
CATGCTTGCCGCCGGGTTGATCGCAGGGATCGTTGCGTCGGTCCTCTTCAACCTCGGGGTCGCCCTACAGGCGATCGAGGCGCGGCGGGCGCCCCGCGAGGAGGGCCTCCGCGCCTCGCTGATCTGGGACCTTCTGCGCCGCCGGCTCTGGGTCGCCGGGCTGGGGGTCGAATGGCTCGGGGTGCCGCTGGAGATCCTCGCCTTCGCCTGGGCGCCGTTCGTGGTCGTGCAGCCGCTGCTCGCCTGCGGCCTGCTGGTCCTGCTGGCGGTGGCGCGGCGGCTCCTGGGGGAGATGCCGAGCCGCGAGGCGCTGGTCGGGGTCGGCCTGATCATCGCCGGGATCGGGCTGATCGCCTGGGGCGCGCCGGGCGAGCAGGACACCCACCGCGGGGCGGCGGCGGTGCTCGGGGTGGTCGGCGGGCTGGTGCTCGCCTCGCTCGTCCCCTTCGCCTTGCGGGGGCGGCGGGGGGACACGGCGATGACCGCGGTGCTCGGCTCGGCCTGCGGCTTCGCCGCCACCAACGTGGCGATGAAGCTGATGGCCGACAACCTCGGTCACGCCCACTGGCCGCGGGCGGCGGCCTGGCTGGTGGTCGCCGCGCTGGTCGGCTTCGGCGCGACCGTGACCGGGATGACCGCCCTGCAACGGGCCCCGGCGACGACCGTGATCCCGATCTCCACCGCGGTGCAGACCTTCCTCCCGGTGGCGCTGGAGCCGCTCTTCCTCGAAGAGAGCTTTCGCAGCGCCGACCTCGAAGGGCTGCCGTTGCTGGTCGGGATGGTGGTGATGCTGGTCGGCATCGTGGTGCTGGCGCGCACCCGTCACGTGAGCGCGATCGCCGCCGGCGGCGCCGTACCATCGGCCCCATGACCTACTCGCTCGTCGCCCTCGATCCCGACATTGGACGAAGCGTCGGCCGCCGCCGAGGCCCGCCGCCTGCTCGACGAGTAGCGACGGTGCGCGAACATAGGCCATGCGAATCGTCCGGCTGACCTTGGACTGCGCCGACCTCGGCGCGCAGGAGGAGTTCTGGGCGGGGACGCTTCGCCTGGAGGTCGAGGCGGGGGAGGACGCGCTCGACGTGCGGCTGCGCGACTCGACGATCCGCTTCCGCCGCGCCGCCCCCGGCACGGCGCCGCGCCATCACTTCGCGATCAACGTGCCGCCGGGATCGATCGAGCGGGCGGCGGCCTGGATCCGGGAGCGCCACGAGCTGCTCGCCTTCCACGGCGATCCCGACGAGGAGGAGGGCGCGACGATCGTCCACACCGACCGCGGCACCCCGGCGGTCTACTTCCTCGACCCGGCCGGGAACGTCGTCGAGCTGATCGCCAACGTGCGGCTCGCGGGTGGAGCAGATGCCGACGTCCGCCCTGGAGGGCCGCTCGGCGTCGGCATCGGGGGCTCGGGCGAGGACGCCACGTTCGGCCCAGAGGCATTGCTCGACCTCGCCGAGGTCGGGATCGCCGCCGTCGATTGCGGCGCCACCTGTGCAGCGGTCCGCGACTTCCTCGGCGAGGGAGTCCTCTGGGGCGGCGCCCCCGGTTGGCAACTGACCGCGATCGGCGACGCCCGCGCGGTCGTGATCGTCGCGCCGCTCGACCGCGGCTGGATCCCCGTCGGCCTGCCCGCCCGTCCGGTGCCGACCGAGATCGTCGTCCTCACCGCCGAGCCTGCCGAGCTCACCCTCCCCGAGGGCCCCTACGTGCTTCGCCGCGTGACCAGTCCGTCGGCGGCGTAGGCCCTACATAAGAGGCGCGCGGGCGGAAGCGCAGCCGGTACCCGTACTCCTCCAGCGCGTGGGCGACGATCCCGGCGATCCGGGCGACGGTGAAGATCGTCGGCGACGCCCCGTCCCGCAGCCCGTGCGCCCTGACCAGCGCCGCCAGCGCGAAGTCCACGTTCGGCGCCGGCATCCCCCGCTCCGCCGCCGCCTCCAGCAGCGCCGCCGCGGCCGCCACGTGCGAACCCTGGTCCTTTTGTCGCCCTGTGGGCGACAAAAGGACCAGGGTTGGGATGCCGAGGCGCTCCAACAGGTGGTCGGCGCGGGGGTCGCGGTCACGGTAGACGCGGTGGCCGAAGCCGGGGACGTCGCCGGCGGCGAGCCGGGCGTCCAGGGCCGCGCCGGGATCGACCCCGGCCGCGACCTCGTCGAGCAGGGCTTCCACCGCCGGCCCGGCGCCGCCGTGCAACGCCCCGCCGAGCGGCCCGAGCCCGGCGAGGATCACCCGGTAGGGACCGGCCCAGGCCGAGGCGGCGACCCGCGCGGCAAAGGTCGACGCCGCGAGTTCGTGATCGGCGAGGAGGATCAGCGCCGCGTTCAGCGCCGCCACCTGCTCCGGTCGCGGCTTGGTCTCGGGACCGGTGAGGGCCGCCCAGAGCCGCGCGGCCAGGTTCATCGACGCGTCGCCTCCGGTCGCGGTTGCGCGCCGCGTCGCGGTCGACTTTCGATCCGCGGCGCCCGCGCGTCGCTTCGCGGTCGACCCTTCGCCCGTCGGCCCGGCCTGAGATCGGTCGCGGCCCAGCGCGGTGAGGATCCCGGCGAACACTTCGGATCCGGCGCGGCGGACAGAGTCGGGGTCGCGGGCATCGCGCCGCGGGTCGCGGGCGGCAAGGACGGCGACGACGGCGGCGATGCGGTCGGCATCCGGCGCGTCCGGGCCGAGCGCCCCGCCCAGCGCCTCGATCGCCGCCGCCCGCTCCGCGCCCAACTCCCACGGCGTCGGTGGCGCCCCGCCCCAGAGCAGCGACACGACTTCCTCGAAGCCGCGGAAGCGGGCGAGCTCGATCGCGTCCCGCCCCCGGTAGGAGAGCCGCCCCTCCGGCTCGAGTAGCGTCAGCTCGGTCTCGACCACCACCTCCAGCGCGCTCGACCGGTCCGGTCGCCGCGCCCGCGTCGCCAGGCGCTCGACCTCGTCGGGGTCGAACTCGGAGTGGTGGGGGCCGCTCGCCGGGTGGCGCTGGAGCAGGCCGCGGCTGACGTAGGCGTAGACCGTCTCGCGCTTCACGCCGAGCCGACGCGCGACCTCCTCGGTGCTCAGCCTCTCCGTTGTCTCGCTCAAGCCGTCAATGCTGACAGCGGACGGGCCGGAGGGCCGACGTAGAGCGCCGCCGGGCGGATCAGCCGGCCGGTCCGCTTCTGCTCGAGGATGTGGGCCGACCAACCGGCCGTGCGGGCGCAGACGAAGAGCGGCGTGAAGAGGGTCTGGGGGACGCCCGCGTGCTCCAGCACCACCGCCGACCAGAACTCGACGTTGGTGGCGAGGATGCGGTCGGGCTTGTGTTCGGTGAGCACGGCGAGGGCGGCGCGCTCGACCTCGCGGGCAAGGTCGAGGCGGGGCGAGCGCAGCCGTTCGGCGAGCCGGCGGAGGACGCGGGCGCGCGGGTCCTCGGCGCGGTAGATGCGGTGGCCGAAGCCCATGATCCGCTCGCCGCGGTCGAGCAGGTCGCGGATGTGGGCGTCGGCGTCGCCCCGCGCTTCGACCTCGTCGAACATGCGCTGGACGCGGGCGGGGGCGCCGCCGTGGAGCGGTCCCGACAGCGCCCCGACCGCGGCCGAGAGCGCCGCCGCCACGTCGGCCCCGGTCGAGGCGACGACCCGGGCGGTGAAGGTGGAGGCGTTCATGCCGTGCTCGGCGGCGGTGATCCAGTAGGCGTCGATCGCCGCCACCGCGTCCGGGTCGGCCTCGCCGCGCCAGCGCAGGAGGAACCGCTCGGCGAGCGTGCGCCCCTCGTCGATGCGGGACTGGGGGACGGGGGCGACGCCGCCGCCGCGGGCGGACTGGGCGACGAAGGAGAGGGTGGTAGAGGCGGTGCGGGCGAGCTGGTCGCGGGCGACCTCGGGGCTGACGTCGACCAGCTGGCCGAAGCCCCACTCCGGCGCGAGCGCGGCGATCGCCGACTGCACGTCGACCCTGGTGTCGCCGGTCCGATACCCGAGCGGATGCGCCCCCGCCGGCGCCAACGGCCGGTCCGGCCGACCGTCCACCAACAATCCCCAGACCCCCTCGAACGGCAACACCCCGACAAGGTCTTCCACATCGACCCCCCGGTACCGCAACGCCCCACCTTCCCGATCCGGCTCCGCGATCTCGGTCCCAAACGCCAGCACCCCCTCCAACCCGTCCCGCACTTCGTCAATGGCCGCCATCCCGCACCTCCTGGTCGCTTTCGTCCCGATCGATGCTGCGGCGAGAGGTGAGCCCGATCAACGTTGATCACGATCAACCCTAGGCGCCGGTGAGGGCGGGATGGGGGTGACCCCGAACGAACCTCCCCGCTGTTGTGAGAGAGGGGTCACCCCCATCCCGCCTACGCCAGCCTCGCTAGTGTCAGGCCCATGAGCGATAAGAGCCAGATCGGGGTCACCGGCCTCGCCGTGATGGGGGCCAACCTGGCCCGAAACATCGGCCGCAACGGCTGGTCGGTAGCGGTGCACAACCGCAGCCCGGAGAAAACCCGCCAGTTCATCGCCGACTACGGCGAGGAGGGCGATTTCACCGGCACCGAGACGAGCGAGGAGTTCGTCGCCGCCCTGGAGCGTCCGCGGAAGGTCATCATCATGGTCAAAGCGGGGGCGCCGGTCGACGGGGTGATCGAGGAGCTGGCGCCGCTGCTCGACGACGGCGACATCCTGATCGACGCCGGCAACTCGCACTTCCCGGACACCAAGCGACGGACCGCCGAATGCGAGGAGCGCGGGCTGCGCTTCCTCGGGATCGGGGTCAGCGGCGGCGAGGAGGGCGCGCTGCTCGGGCCGAGCATCATGCCCGGCGGCGCCCGCGAGGCCTACGCCGAGATCGAGCCGATCCTGACCAAGATCGCCGCCCAGGTCGACGGCACCCCGTGCTGCGCCTACGTCGGCCCCGACGGTGCCGGCCACTACGTGAAGATGGTCCACAACGGGATCGAGTACGCCGACATCCAGCTGATCGCCGAGGCCTACGACCTGATGCGGAACGTCGCCGGGCTCGAGGTCGCCGACATCGCCAGGACCTTCGAGGGGTGGAACGAAGGCGACCTCGAATCGTTCCTGATCGAGATCACCGCCAAAGTCCTCGCCAAGCAGGACCCGCAGGGCGACGGGCCGCTGATCGACAAGATCGTCGACCAGGCCGAGCAGAAAGGCACCGGGCGCTGGACCTCCGAAGACGCGCTCGACCAGGGCGTGCCGCTGACCGCGATCACCGAGGCCGTCTTCGCCCGCACGCTCTCCTCGCTGAAAGAGGAGCGCGCCGCCGCGTCGAAGGTGCTGGCCGGGCCGGAGCCGACGAGCACCGAGGCGCGCCCCGACCTCGTCGACGACATCCGCGACGCCCTCTACGCGAGCAAGGTGGTCGCCTACGCGCAGGGCTTCCAGCAGATGGAGGCGGCCTCGAGCCGCAACGAGTGGGACCTCGACCTGGGGGAGATGGCGACGATCTGGCGCGGCGGCTGCATCATCCGCGCCCGCTTCCTCAACCGGATCAAGGATGCCTACGACGAGGGCGAGGTCGTCAACCTCCTCACCGTGCCTTACTTCCGCGACGCCGTCGCCTCGGGCGAGCAGGCCTGGCGGCGGGTGATCAATGCGGCGGTCGACCAGGGCGTCGCCGTCCCCGCCTTCACCTCCT
>MKSH01000148.1:5632-11042 GCA_001898095.1 Solirubrobacterales bacterium 70-9
GCACCGACGTCGAGGGCAGCTACCACGTGCGCTGGCCCCAGGACGGCGCCGAGGTCCGCACCGATGCGTAGTCGCGTCGCCCCCGGTACGGCCGAAGCGGAATTCGCCTCCGTCGCGGTCACGGTCGAGTCGGCGGGCGAGGGCGCCGAGACCTTCGATTCCTTGACCCGCCGCGTCGGGGCGCGCAGCCTCGGCGTCAGTCGGCTCGAGCTGCAGCCCCGGCAGCGGATGCGGGTCCACCTGCACGAACGCCAAGAGGAGTTGTACTTCGTCCTCTCCGGCGCCTTGACGCTGATCGTCGATGCTGTCGAGCACGAGATTCCGGCCGGGTCGCTGGCTCGCGTCGGCCCGGCGACCCGCCGTCAGCTGGCGAATCGTGGCGAGGCGCCGGTCGTCATCCTCGCCCTCGGCGCCGCCGGCGAGCACGTCGCGCGCGACGCCGTCGCCTGGGGCTCCTGGGACGAGGATGGCCCGGGCCGCCCACCGCGCGAGGTTCCCTATCCACCCGATTTCGAGAAGTAGGGAGTGGGTAACGAGGAGCCATGCCCGGTTTCGCCATAGTCCGCGCCGACGATGTCGACGATCCGTATGCGGGCACCGACGTCCCCGGCGAGTTCCGCCGCCTCACCGACGCGCTCGGCACCGAGCAGCTCGCCGTGACCCTGATCAGAGTGCCGCCCCACTCCGACTTCGAACAGGGGACCGGGCACACCCACTCGGAGGTCGAGGAGCTCTACATCGTCGCCAAGGGGACGATCACCTTCCGCTGCGGCGAGGACGTGTCGAAGGTGGCCGCGCCGGCGGTGGTCAGGGTGTCGCCGGGCACCGTCCGCTCGCACCGCAACGAGGGGGACGAGCCGGTCGAGATCTGGGCCGTCTCGGTGAAGGGCCACCACGATGCGACGAAGGTCGACGACTTCTGGGAGGCGTCCCCGGACGCGAGGCAGACCCGCTGACCGGGAGTGCGTTCGCACTTAGCCGTACAGAGCACGGCAAACTGCGAACGCGCTAGGGGACGAGGACGATCTTGCCGAGGGTGTGGCGGTCTTCGAGCTGCTGGAAGGCCTCGCGGACTTCGTCCAGCGGGTAGGTCGCGGCGATCGGGATCTCGATCTTGCCGAGGGCTACGAGTTCGGCCATCTCGCCGAGGACCTCCGGCGAGGTCGCGTCGGCGGAGCCTTCCGATTTCGCCCCGACCTCCTGCGCCTTCTCGTAGGCGATGATCGTCTCGATCTTCGCCGGCGGCACGTCGAGCTGCACCGCCAGTTCGACGTACTCGGGGCCGAAGAGGTCGATGAAGGCGTCGATCCCGTCGGGGGTCGCCTCGAGGATCCGCCCCATCACGCCCTCGCCGTAGGTGACCGGGGTGACGCCCTTGGCGCGCAGCCAGTCGTGGTGGTCCTCGGAGGCGAGCCCGACCACGTTCGCCCCGCGCACCTTCAAGAGCTGGACGACGACCGTGCCGACCCCGCCCGCGGCGGCGGAGACGACGACCGTGTCGCCAGCGGAGATGTCCACAGCGCGCACCGCGGCGAAGGCGGTGACGCCGACCACGTGGAGCGCCCCGGCCGCCTCCCAGGAGAGGTCGGCGGGTTTGGCGATCAGCTGTTCGGCCGGGACGACGACTTCCTCGGCCTGGCTCGAGCGGTCCCAGCTCCAGCCGAGCACCTCGTCGCCGGGAGCAAACCCCTCGACGTCGATGCCGACCTCCGCCACCACGCCGGCGAGGTCGCTGCCCTGGCCGGAGGGGAAGGTCGCCGGCCACCTGTCGTGCAGGAGGCCTTTGCGGATCGAGGCCTCGCCCGGGTTGATCCCGGCCGCCCTGACCTCGACCCGGACGTCTTCCTTGCCGAGCTCCGGCAGTTCGATCTCCCTCACCGTGAGGACATCGAGGCCGCCGTACTCGTCGAACTGGACCGCGCGTGGCACGAGCCGAACTTTACCCGTCGGCGCTCAGCTTGAACCCGAGGCGGGCGAGGACGGCGGCCTCGTCGCGCAGTCGCCGGTCGGAGCGGCCTTCGACCGAGTACGTGACCGTCAGCCAGCGGTTGCCGCGCACGGCGAGCAGCGAGTTCAGCGCCGGGATCCATTGGGCTTCGGCGTCGCCCGGCGCGCCAGGTGGACCCGGGTCTGCCGTTCGGCGGTCTCCCCGGGCAGTTTGCAGTCGACGGCCGAGGGCGCCTTGGTCGCCGCTTCGGTGGCCGGGTTTTCGCCTTTGGTCCCGCGCGACTGGATCGGCGACTGGACGGCCCGTTCGCCCGGGGCGGCGGTCGAACCGCCCGCGGTCGTCCCCCCTCAGCCGGTCAACTCAGCCGCGAATTCGCGCAGCACCGCCGTGTGGGCGTCGACGTCGGACTCCCGCGTCGCCGGGGACATCAGCGCCATCATGTGGAACGGGGTCATCAGCACCCCGCGGTTCAGCATGTAGAGGTGCAGGAGCGCGTCGAGCGGGGTGTCGAACGCCGCGTACGCCTCGCCGCCGTTGCGCGGCGGGGTCGGGCTGAACATGTACTCCACCCGGCAGCCGAGACGGGTCGCCTGCCAGGGCAGCTCGAAGTCGGCGATCACCTCGTCGCAGCCCGCGGCGAACCGTTCGCCGAGCCCGATCATCCGCGCGAACGCCTCCTCGGTCAGGACCTCGCCGAGCGTCGCCCGCACCGCCGCCAGCGAGAGCGCGTTGCCGGCCAGCGTGCCGCCCACCCCGCCGACGTCGGCGGCCTCCCAGACCGTCTTCTCCAGCACCTGCGCGGCGACCTCGTCGGTCATCCCGTAGGCGCCGACCGGGATCCCCCCGGCAATCGCCTTGCCGATCGTCACCAGGTCCGGTTCCAGGCCCTCGGCGCGGGTGTACCCGCCCGGCCCGCAGCACAGGGTGTGGGTCTCGTCGATGATCAGGAGCGTCCCCGCCTCGCGGGTCAGCCGCCGCAGCGTCTCGTGGAAGCCCGGCTCGGCGAGCACGATGCCGATGTTGGTCAGCGCCGGCTCGGCCAGCACGCAGGCGACGTCGCCGTGGGCGAGCTCGCGCTCCAGCGCCGCGGCGTCGTTCCACTCGATCACCCGGGTCGTCTCGGCGATCGGCACCGGCGGCCCGACGTTGCCGATCCGCGGCGCCGGGTTCCCCGCGGCGTCCAGCGTCGCCACCGTCTCGTCGACCGAGCCGTGGTAGCAGTGGTTGAAGACGAGGATCTTCGGCCGCCCGGTGATCTCCCGGCAGAGCCGCAAGGCGAAGCGGTTGGCGTCGGAGGCGGTGAGGCTGAACTGCCAGTTGCGCAGGCCGAAGCGGCGCGACATCTCGGCGCCGACCGGCCCCGCGTCCTCGCTCGGCAGCATCGTCGTGATCCCACGCTCCAGCCGCGCCGCTGCGGCGGCCACGGTGGGAGCGGGGGAGTGGCCCGCCATCGCGCCGGTGTCGCCGAGGCAGAAGTCGACGTAGGCATTGCCGTCGACGTCGGTCAGCGAGGCCCCGGCGGCGCGCTCGAAGACGACCGGGAAGGCACCCGGCCAGCGCGTCATCCAGTTCATCGGCACGCCGGCGAGCAGGGCCCCGTCGGCGGCGTCCCGGAGCTCCCCCGATCGCGCATGGGAAGCGGCGAAGCGGTCGAGTTCACGGTCGGTCAGTTCGGTCACGCGTGCGGTCGTCATGTGCCCATCTTGTCAAATTGTGGAATAATCCAACACATGCCAAAAACCATTGAGATCCCCAGTCCCCCTGAGCTCGGCATCGCGACGGTATCCACCGTCGAGGCAGCGGCCAAAGCGATTCGTGAGCTGATCCTCGACGGTGACCTTGCCCCCGGCACCCGCCTGCGCGAGAACGAGTTCGCCGAGCGGCTCGGCGTCGCCCGCCACTCCTTCCGCGCCGCGACCCAGATCCTGATCACCGAAGGCCTGCTGCGCCGCGAGCCCAACCGCGGCGTCTCGGTCCCGGTCTTCTCCGAGGAGGACGTCAGGGACATCTTCAAGCTGCGCGCCGCGCTCGAGATCGAGGCGGTCCGCCTGGTGATCGCCGAGGGCCTCGTCCCGGCCGAGGCGAGCGCCGCGGTCACCGAGCTCTCCGGCCTCGCCGACGACGCCCCCTGGAGCGACGTGGTCGACCCCGACCTGCGCTTCCACCGGGCGATCATCGACTCCGCCGGCTCGCGGCGCCTGCTGCGCGCCTACTACGGGCTGCAGGCCGAGATCGTGCTCTGCATGGTCCAGCTGCAGCCCGCCTACGACCGCCCGGCGCAGGTAGCGGCCGAGCACGAGGAGCTGCTGGGCGCGATCGAGGCCCGCGACGCGGAGCGCGCCGAACGGCTCTGGCGCGTCCACCTCGACGAGGCCGCCGCCAACCAGATCAAGGCGCTTTCGACCGCCTACACGAACAACGAGGAGGACAACCAACGATGAGCACCCCGAGGATCACCGCGATCGACGCCCGCGAGGTGCTCGAATGCCGCGGCCTGCCGACCGTCCAGGTCGACATCTCCCTCGACGACGGGACCGTGGCGACCGCCGACGTGCCCTCGGGTCGCTCGACCGGCGCCTACGAGGTGGCCGAGCAGCGCGACGGCGGCGAGCGCTTCGGCGGCTTCGGCGTGCGCGGCGCGGTCGCGGCGGTGACCGGCGAGATCGCCGGCGCCCTGGTCGGCGAGGAGCTGCCGACCCAGCGTGAGCTGGACCGCCGGCTGATCGAGCTCGACGGCACCGAGGACAAGTCGCGCCTCGGCGGCAACGCCGTCCTCGGCGTCTCCCTCGCCGCCGCCCGCGCCGCCGCCGCCAGCACCGGGCTGCCGCTCTACCAGGCGCTGAACGCCAACTCGCACGTGCTCCCGGTGCCGCTGGTCAACCTGATCAACGGCGGCCGCCACGCCTCCAACGACCTCGACTTCCAGGAGTTCATCATCCTCCCGGTCGGCGCCGACTCGATCCTCGAGGCGCTGCAGATCTCGACCCAGGTCAACCTGGCGCTGGCCGAGATCCTGCTCGGCCGTTATGGCAAGGTCGCCCTCAACACCGGCGACGAGGGCGGCTTCGCGCCGCCGATCTCCGACCCGCGCGAGGCCCTCGGCCTGCTGCACGAGGCGGTCGAGGCGGCCGGGCTGACCGGCAGCTTCCGCTACGGCCTCGACTGCGCGGCGACGCACTACTACGACGCCGAGGACGGCACCTACGCGCTGGCCGGGGAGACCCGCGACCGCGACGGGATGATCGAGCTCTACCTCGACCTGATCCGCGAGTTCGACATCGTCACGATCGAGGACCCGCTCGACGAGAACGATTTCGAGGGCTTCGCGGCGCTGACCGCCGCCGCCGGCATCCAGATCGTCGGCGACGACCTCTTCACCACCAACCCGGCGCGTCTGGCGCGGGGGATCGAGGCGGGCGCCGCCAACTCGCTGCTCTGGAAGGTGAACCAGATCGGCACCCT
>MKSH01000148.1:11095-17012 GCA_001898095.1 Solirubrobacterales bacterium 70-9
CACCGTCGCCCTCGGCGCCGGACAGATCAAGACCGGCGCTCCGGTGCGCGGCGAGCGCACCTCGAAGTACAACCGGTTGATCCGGATCGCCGAGGAGCTCGGCGAGACCGCCGTCTACCCCGGCGACGTCTTCGGCGCGGTGGCGGTGCCGGTTGCCTCCTGAGTCCGGCAACTCGGCCGCGGCGACGATGTTGACGTCGCCGCGGATCCGCAACGTCGACGCGCTCGCCGGCCACGGCCAGGGTGAGCTGCGCCGGCGGGCTCTCGACATCGCCCAGGCGGGGCTGTCCGCCTGCGATGCCGGGCACGCGGCGCTCGACGCCGTCAGCCTCACCGACGACGGGATCGCCATCGCCGGGCGCGAGTACCCGCTGTCCGAGCGCTCGCGCGTCGTCGTCGTCGGCGCCGGCAAGGCGACCTTCGCGATCGCCGCGGCGCTCGACGCCCGGCTCGGCGACCGCATCGACGCCGGCCTGATCGCCGTCCGCCACGACCAGGAGACGACTCCGCTGGGGATCGAGGTCGCGGTCGCCGACCACCCGCTGCCGAGCGACCGCTCGGCCGCCGTCGCCGCTCGATTGCTGGCGACGGTCGAGCCGCTCGGCGCCGAGGACCTGGTGATCGCCTGCTTCACCGGCGGCAGCTCCGCCCTCGCCAGCCTGCCCCCGGTCGGCGTCTCGGTCGACGACAAGCGGGCCCTGCACGAGCTGCTGCTCGCCTCGGGGATGCCGATCACCGCCGTCAACACCGTGCGCAAGCACGTCTCCCGGATCAAGGGCGGCCGGCTCGCCGCCGCTGCGGCGCCGGCCCGGATCGTCAACCTGACCGTCTCCGACGTGGCGGGTGACGTGCTCGACGCGATCACCGACCCCACCGTCCAGGACACCTCGACCGCCGCCGACGCGCGCGCCGTGCTCGTCGCCTACAGGCTCTGGGACCAGGTCCCGGCCTCGATCAGGGAGCACCTGCACGGGCCCGTCGCCGATTCGCCGGAGCTCGACATGGGGTCGATCGACTCGGAGCTCCTGGTCACCGGCCACGGCGCCTGCGAGGCGATGATCGCGGAGGCCGAAGCGGGCGGCTCGGCCGCGGTCCAGCTCTCCACCAGCCTCGAGGGCGAGGCGCGGGAGCTCGGCCGGATGGTCGCCAACCTGGCCCGCGGCAGCGCCGCCGAAGGGGCCCCGTTCGAGCCCCCCGTGGTGTTGGTCTGCTGCGGCGGCGAGTCCGTCGTGACCCTTCGACCGGGGACCGAGTTCGGCACCGGAGGCCCCAACCAGGACGCGGCGATCGCCGCCGCGCTGGAGCTCGAGGGCGTCGCGGTGGCGGCGGTGCTGATCGACACCGACGGCTCCGACGGCGGCACCGCCTGGGCGGGCGCGGTCGCCGACGGCACCACCGTGGCCCGCGCCCGGGAGCTCGGCATCGACCTGCGCCAGGCGCTCCTCTCGCACCGCTCGGCCGAGCCGCTGGCGGCGCTCGGCGACCTGGTCGAGACCGGCGCCACCGGGACCAACGTCAACGACCTGATCGTGCTCGCGGTCGGGAAGGCGGAGCGATGAGCGAACGGCCGATGATCGAACTGCGGAGCCTCTCGAAGCGCTACGGCGACGCCCTCGCCGCCGACTCGGTGACCTTGGACATCGCCGCCGGCGAGTTCTTCTCCCTGCTCGGCCCGTCGGGCTGCGGCAAGACGACGACGCTGCGGATGATCGCCGGCTTCGAGGAGCCGACCTCGGGCACGGTGACGCTCGACGGCGAGGACGTCACCTGGGTCTCGCCGCGCCGGCGCAAGGTCAACATGGTCTTCCAGGACTACGCCCTCTTCCCCCACATGACGGTCGCCGAGAACGTCGCCTTCGGGCTGAAGTTGTCGAAGGTGCCGAAGTCGGAGCTGCGCGAGCGGGTCGCCCGGATCCTCGCCGCGGTTCGCCTCGAGGGCTACGAGAGCCGCCGCCCGGCGCAGCTCTCCGGCGGCCAGCGCCAGCGCGTCGCGCTCGCCCGGGCGCTCGTCAACGAGCCCGCCGCGCTCCTCCTCGACGAGCCGCTCGGCCCCCTCGACCTGAAGCTGCGCAAGGAGATGCAGCTCGAACTGAAGGCGATCCAGCAGCGCACCGGGACGACCTTCGTCTACGTCACCCACGACCAGGAAGAGGCGCTGACGATGTCGGACCGGATCGCCGTGATGAACGGCGGCAAGGTCGAGCAGATCGACACCGCGCGCGCCGTCTACGACCGCCCGGCCTCGGAGTTCGTCGCCGACTTCATCGGCACCTCGAACCTGCTCTCGCTGCGGGTCGACCGGCGCGAGGCCGGCGCCGTGGCGATGGACCTCGGCGGCGGCATGGCGATCGTCGCCCCCGACCCCGGCTCAGCCGCCGAGGCGATCTCGATCACCGTCCGCCCGGAGAAGGTCTGCCTCGGCGTCGAGCCCGGCCCGGGCTGGTCCTGCCTGCGCGGGCGGATCGCCCAGAACGTCTTCCTCGGCTCGGTCACCCAGCTGCTGGTCGAGCTGCAGACGGGGGAGACGCTGACCGTCCACGAGCTGAACGACGACGAGGAGGCCTCGCGCCTCGCCCCCGGGGCGGAGGTCACCGTCGGCTGGGCGCTCGCCAACAGCTACCCGGTCGGCAAAGGCCCGGCCGCCGCCGAGCCCGCCGCCCAGGCGGCGGCGCAGTGAGGTCGGTGGTCCTGGTGCTGATCGCCTGCGCCGGGACGGCGGCCCTCGCGGGCTGCGGCCTCGACCAGGGCACCGACGCGGTCGCGCCCCCGCCGGCGAACCCGAACGTCCCGGTCGGCGGCTCGCTGCGCGTCTTCACCTACGAGGACACGACGGCGCCCGACCTGATGGAACCCTTCGAAGAACAGAACCCGGACCTCGACGTAAAGACCGCCAGCTTCGGCTCCGACGAGGAGGCGGCGGCGAAACTGGTGGCCGGGTTCCAGGCCGACGTGGTCGAGTCCTGCCTCGACGAGATGGAGCCGTTGACCGCGCAGGGGCTGCTGCGCCCGATCGATCCGGCGGGGGTGCCGGAATGGGACAACCTCGCCTTCACCGACGCCCCCGGCGTCACCGAAGACGGCAAGACCTGGGTGGTGCCGCTCTCGGCCGGGCCGCAGGGCCTGATCGTGAACACGGCGAAGGTGAAGGACGTCCCCCGCACCTGGCAGGCGCTCTTCGACCCGAAGTACAAGGGCGAAGCCTCGATCGAGGGCGACTACGAGCTGCCCGCGGTCGCCGAGGCGGCGCTGGCGATGGGGATCGCCGAACCGATGAAGATGACCGACGCGCAGCTCGGCGAAGTCTCGGCCTTCCTCGACGCCCGCGCGGGCCAGTTCCGCTCCCTCTGGCAGAGCGACTCCGACCTGGTGAACCTCTTCAAGTCGGGTGAGATCGTGATCTCCGACGGCGGCCCCGGGGTCGCCGCGCGGATGGTCGAAGCCGGCATCCCGGTCGAATGGATCGCCCCCGAAGAAGGCCCGCTCTCCTGGGTCTGCGGGCTCAGCATCACCGCCAACTCGCAGAACGTCGACGCCGCCTACCGGCTGATCAACTGGCAGGCCTCGCCGCGCGCCCAGGCGATCCGCGCCGACGATGGCTACGTGCTCACCAACCCGACCGCGATGTCGTTGGTCGACCCGGCCGACGCCGCGACCGCCGACCCGGCGACGATCGAAGGGGCGATCCCCGAGTCGAGCCGGCCCGACGAAGAAGAATGGGTCCACGTCTTCCAGGAGTTCCAGGCGCGATGAGGCTGCTCGTGCCGACCGTCGTGATGCTGGCCGCGCTGGCCCTGGGCCTCGCCGCCTGCGGGACGACCGGCAACACCTCGACCGCGCCGCCGCCCGCCGAACCGGGTGCGCCCGCCACCGGCTCGCTGCGCACCTTCACCTACGAGGACACGGTCGCGCCCCACCTGCTCGACCCGTTCAAGGAAGAAAACCCCGACCTCGACGTGAAGACGGCGACCTTCGACTCCGACTCCGAAGCGGCGGCGAAACTTGTCGGCGGCTTCCAGGCCGACGTGGTCGAAGCCTGTGCCGACGAGATCAACCCGCTCGCCGAGCAGGACCTGCTGCGACCGCTGAGCAAGAAGGGCCTGCCCGGCTTCGACCGGCTGACCTTCCACGACGCCCCCGGCGTGGTCGACGAAGAAGGGCAGGTGCTCTTCGTCCCGGTCTCGGCCGGGCCGCAGGGGCTGATCGTGAACACCGCAAAGGTGAAGCACGTGAACCGCTCCTGGAAAGCGCTCTTCGAACCGCAGTACAAGGGCGAAGTCGCGATCGAGGGGGACGAGTCGCTGACCCCGCTCGGCGAGGCGGCGCTGGCGATGGGGATGAAGAACCCGATGGAACTGACGCCGAAGCAGATCGAAGAAGTGACCGCCTTCCTAAAGGAGCACAAGGGCCAGTTCCGCAGCTACACCGAATCCGACTCCGACACGATCAACCTGATGAAGTCGGGCGAGATCGTGCTCGCCGACGGCGGTCGCGGGACCGCGATCGCGGCCGAAGAAGCGGGCATCCCGGTGGAATGGATCGCCCCCAGGGAAGGGCCGCTGTCGTGGATCTGCGGCCTCGGGATCCCCTCCAACTCGGGCAACGTCGAAGCCGCCTACAAGCTGATCAACTACTACGTCAGCCCCGCGGCGCAGGCGCAGTCGGCGCTCGAAGGCTACGTCGTCACCAACCCCGAGGCGCTGCCGTTCGTGCCGAAGAAGTACGTGGAGAGCGCCGACCCGGCGAGCGTCAAGAACGCGATCCCCGAGCGCGAGCCGCAGAACTTCGAAGAATACGTCCACGCCTGGCAGGAAGTGGAGTCCGAGTAGTGGCGACCGTCGACACCACCCGTGCGGTCGCCGCCGCCCCGGCGCGCTCGGACGCCGGCGGCCCGCCGCTCGTCCACCGCCTGCGGCGCTCGCTGCCGCGCGTCGCCAGCATCGTGATCACCTTCCTGATCCTGGTGGTCCTGTTCGGCCCGGTGCTGCTGCTGGCGGTCTTCTCCTTCAACGACTCGCCGATCATCTCGCTGCCCTGGGCCGGCTTCACCAGCCACTGGTACAGCGTCGCCTGGAACGACGCCGAAGCGCGCGAAGCGGTGATGCACTCGGTCACCGTCGCGATCGTCGTCACCGTCCTCTCGGTGACCCTGGGGACGATGGCCGCCTGGGGCCTCACCCGCCTCACCTTCCGCGGCAAAGGCGCGGTCGGCGGGATCCACGGTGCGGTCCTCGTCGTCCCCTGGCTGCTGGTCGGCGTCTCCGGGCTGATGTTCTTCAGCCGCCTCGGCATCCCGCTCTCGCTGGAGACGGTCGGCGTGATGCAGCTGGTGGTCACCTTCCCGCTGGTCGTCGCGATCGTCTCCGCCGGGCTGATCCGCTTCAACCGCTCGCTCGAGGAGGCGGCGGTCGACCTCGGCGCCTCGCAGCTGCAGATGCTCCGCTACGTCGTCCTGCCGCAGCTCGCCCCGGCGCTCGCCGCCTCGACGATCTTCGCCTTCTCCTGGTCCTTCAACAACTTCGAGGTCAGCTTCTTCACCGGCGGCTTCGAACAGACCTTCCCGGTCTGGGTCTTCTCCGTCCTGCGCCACTCGCAGAACCTGCCGATGGTGAACGCGATCTCGACCGTGATCGCAGCGATCCAGGTGGTCCTGGTGATGGGGGCCTGGCGGCTGATGAAATACCTCTCGCACGGGGCGAAGGACGAGGAGCTCGCCGACATCATGGTCGGGGGGATGCGCTGATGGAGGCGGCAACGGTCCCGGGGCGGATCGGCCCGCGTCGCTCCTGGCTGCGCCGCGCCGTGCCCTCGCTCGGTTTCATGGGGCTGCCGACGGCGCTGCTGGTCGTCTTCTTCCTCGTGCCGATGGTGATCCTCGCGGTCATCAGCTTCGAATACGGCCCGCTGAGCGGCCACTCGG
>MKSH01000148.1:17063-17460 GCA_001898095.1 Solirubrobacterales bacterium 70-9
ACGTCGCCCTGACCACCTTCGAGATCGCGACGATCGCGATGCTGGTCCAGCTCCTGGTCGCCGTCCCGGTCGCCTACGTGCTCGCCTACAAGGCCGGCAAGTTCGAGCTCCCCCTGCTCCTCCTGATGGTCCTGGCCGACGAGCTCAACCCGATGGTGCGGATCTACGCCTGGCGGATGCTGCTCGGCAAAGAGGGGATCATCAACTCGGGGCTGATGTCGATCGGGGTGATCGACCAGCCGATCGAAGCGCTGCTGTTCAGCAAATTCGCCGTGATCGTGGTGCTCTCGACCAGCTACGTCACCTACACGGTGATCCCGATCTACGCCTCGATGAAGGCGATCGACAAAGGCATCTTCGAGGCCGCGCTCGACCTAGGCGCGGGCTGGTGGACGAC
>MKSH01000149.1:0-411 GCA_001898095.1 Solirubrobacterales bacterium 70-9
CGGCGACCGGCTCGATGACGTGGTCAGTGCGCTCACGCTGGGTAAGGCGAGCTACCGCACGCTCACCGGAAACGTGATCGTGGCCGTGCTCTTCAACCTGGTGGGAATGACGCTCGCGGCCTTCGGATACATCACGCCGCTCCT
Source organism: Solirubrobacterales bacterium 70-9 (assembly GCA_001898095.1). Classification (GTDB taxonomy): domain Bacteria; phylum Actinomycetota; class Thermoleophilia; order Solirubrobacterales; family 70-9; genus VAYN01. The sequence goes on from MKSH01000149.1 coordinate 145, forward strand.
CGCGATCGCGTTCATGATCGTGAGCATCTTTGCGATTCTCCTCAACACGCTCCGCATCCGCGGCATCGACCTCGGGCGGGAAGAGGTGGAAGACTCCGGGCCGCTTGCCGAGCTGGAACTCCACATCCCGAACATGGTCTGCGAGGGCTGCGCGAGCAAAATCAGCGGTGTGCTTACGGCGCTGCCGGGTGTGCGGGAGGTCAAGTCGAAGGTGGCCCAGAAGCACATCACCGTGCGTTACGAGCCCGCGAAGGTGCAGGAGCAGGG
>MKSH01000149.1:451-6453 GCA_001898095.1 Solirubrobacterales bacterium 70-9
CTCCTCTCCGAGGATGCATCGCCGACTGCCGGGCGCCGCTTCACCCGCGCCTGAGACAGGCCTGAAAGCCCTGCGCCGGATACCTTTTCCGGCGTGGAACGCCGCCGTCTCTTCGGGATCGACCGCAGCGGTCCCAAACCGCGCCAGACGCGCACCGGGGAGCCGCTCAACCCCTGGACGATCCCCAACGCGGTCGGCTATCTGCGCCTGGCCGGGATCCCGGTCTTCCTGATCCTCGCCTACTCCTCCGGCGACGGCCGCTCGGCCGCGGCGGCGGCGATCTTCTGGTTGATCGCCGCGGGCGACTATCTCGACGGCTTCCTCGCCCGCGCCACCGGCCAGTTCAGCCGCATGGGCGCCCTGATGGACCCCTTCATCGACCGCCTCACGGTGATCTCCGGCGCCGCCGTCTGCTGGAGCTTCGAGCTGCTGCCCCGCTGGGCGCTCCTCGTCCTCGTCGCCCGCGAAATCGCGATGCTCTGCCTGGCCGAGTACGGCCTCCGCCACGGCGTCGACCTGGCGTTCAACTGGCCCGGCCGGATCGCCGTCTTCTGGATCATGGCCGGCATCTTCTTCGCCATGGTCTTCGCCGGCTGGGTCCCGATCGCGTTCTTCCTCTTCGGCCTCTTCATGGCCCTGGTCGCCACCTGCATCTACGCCCGCGAAGGCGTCCGCGCCGCCCGCGCGGCGTGAGTTCGCACTTCTGGCCGGTATGCGGTCATAACTACGAACTCATCAGGTGAGGGCACCAAGGCTCGGGCGTTGCCTGAGGGTTGCGCCGGGCACCCGCCTCGAATCCCCGCAAGGACCGGTCGGGAACCTTCAACCTGCGGTTGAACCTTTTGCTCGGCCGATCTATACTGCGCTCCCGCGCCTGGATGGCGGGTAGGCGGGCCGCCCTAACTCACTCTCTCTAAGGAGCACGATGGAGGACACCTTTCCCGATCTCGGTTCCCTCAGCGACAAGGAGCTGAAGGACCTGATCGACAACCTGACGGCGGAGGAGAACGAGATCTCCTACAAACGCCGCGTGCTGCACGGGAAAATCGACATCCTGCGTGCAGAGCTCGTCAACCGTCTGCGACAGAAACGCGAGCGCGGCGATTCGCTGATCTCCGGCGATGACGTCGAGCAGCTGACCCAGATCCTCGCCGGCAAGGCTCAGGGCGAGGATCCGGCCGCCTAAGGCCCCAGTCGGAGGAAACCCGGATGTCCGCCGTCCACTGCCCCGAGTGCGGGTTCGCGAACCCGGAGGGCGCCAACTATTGCCAGAAATGCGGCGCCTACCTGGGCGGGCCGGCGGAGAGCGGCGAGGACCCGACGACGATGACCTATCGCGTCGACGAGACCGGCGACATGCAGCCGGTCGATATCGAGGACGTGGTCGAGGAGTCGGGCGCCGCGCTGGTGATCCGGGCGGGGGGTGGCCGCGCCGGGGAGAGCTTCTCGATCGACGAGGACCGGACCTCGATCGGCCGCAGCCCCGACGCCGGCGTCTTCCTCGACGACGTGACCGTGTCGCGCAACCACGCGCTGCTGGTCCGCCGCCGCGACGGCCTCTACATCGACGACCTCGGCTCGCTGAACGGGACCTACGTGAACCGCCGCCGGATCGAGTCGCACCGGCTCGCCGACGGCGACGAGATCCAGATCGGCAAGTACAAGCTCAGCTACCTGGAGCGCTGATGGCGTCGGCGACCGAACCCACCCGGCGCACGCCGGAGTCCGCTTCCCGTCCCCGCAAGGCGCTGACGATCGGCGCCGTCTGCAAGATCCTGCAGGGCGAGTTCGACGACGTCTCGATCTCCAAGATCCGCTACCTGGAGGACCAGAAGCTGCTCAGCCCGCGGCGCACCAGCGGCGGATACCGGCTCTACAGCCAGTCCGACGTCGAGCGCCTGCGGACGATCCTGCGCCTGCAGCGCGACGAGTTCCTGCCGCTGCGGGTGATCCGCCAGGAGCTCGCCGCGGGCAACGACATCGGCCTGCTCAGCGACGGCGACCGCAAACCGACCTCCGGCGCGGTCCGCCGGGCGATCCTGGTCGACACCTCGCGCACCTACCTCAGCCTCGAAGAGATCGTCGAGGAGACCGGGGCGCGCGAGGAGCTGATCGGCGAGCTGGAGAACTTCGGCATCGTCAAGCCGGAAAAACGCGAGGGCCGCACCGTCTACGACGAGACCGACCGCGAGATCATCCGTGCCGCCAACGAACTGTCACGGGTCGGTGTCGGGGCGCGCAACCTGCGCGTCATCCGTTCCTCCGCCGACCGCGAGGCGCAGCTGCTGGAAGCGCTGCTGGGACCGTCGCTGCGCTCCCGCAACCCGGACCGGCGCAAAGAGGCGCTGCAGAGCCTCGAGAGCCTCGCCGCGACCGTCAGCCACCTGGAGCACCTGCTCCTGGTCCGCGACCTGCGCCGCCTCGCCGGCGACTACTAGGCGGCGATGCCGCGGGTGACCCGCAGGCGGACGGTCGAGGCACCCGTCCCCGAGGTCTGGAAGCTCGTCTCCGACCCCTACGCGCTGCCGCGCTGGTGGCCGCGGGTCTCGCGGGTGGAGGACGTCGACGCGCGCCAGGGCGGCCGCCGCAGCCAGTGGACGAAGGTGCTCGAGACCCAGCACGGGCGCGGCGTGCGGGCCGACTACCGTTGCGTCTCGGCCGCCGAGCCGCAACGCTACGTCTGGGAGCAGCAGCTGGAGGGCTCGCCGTTCGCCAAACACCTGAAGGATTCGCGGCTGGAGATCGAGCTGCACGCGGGCGGCGCGGGGGAGACCCGGGTGGTGCTGACGTCGGTGCAGACGATGCGCGGGATGTCGCGGCTGGGCGGCTGGCTGATGCGCAAAGGCCAGCGCGACATCCTCGACTCGGCGCTCGACGGGATCGACGAGGCGCTGGCGTGACCGAGCCGCGCCGCGACACCAACTGGTGGGGTTGGGGCGACCCGATGCGGCGCACGGAGCTCGACGCGACCGCGCTCGGGGTGCTGCGCGAACGGATCGGCGAGCTCGAACCGTGGCCGCTGTCGGCCCGGATCGAGGACTTCGACCTGCCCGAGGCGCGCCCGCTGCCGCAGGCGGTGATCGACGCCGTCGGCGCCGCCACTGTCTTCGACGGCAAGGAGGACCGCCTCCGCCACGCGAGCGGGCGCGGCTACGTCGACCTGGCGCGGATGCGCTCGGGCCGACTCGAGGACGCTCCGGACGCGGTGGTCGTCCCGGAGGACGCGGCGGCGGTCGGACGCCTGATCGACGCCTGCGTGGCCGCCGGCGTCGCCGTCGTGCCGTTCGGCGGCGGCACCAGCGTGGTCGGCGGGGTCGAGCCTCTCCGTGGGTCCCACGACGCCCTGATCAGCCTCGACCTGACCGCGCTGCGCGAAGTCACGATCGACCACACCTCGCTGACCGCGCGCCTCGGCGCCGGCCTGCGCGGGCCCGAGGCGGAGGCGGCGCTCGGTGCCCACGGCCTCACCCTCGGCCACTTCCCGCAGTCCTTCGAGTACGCGACGATCGGCGGCTTCGCCGCGACCCGCTCGGCCGGCCAGGCCTCCGGCGGCTACGGGCGCTTCGACTCGCTGGTCAGCTCGGTGCGCCTGCTGGCCCCGGCCGGGAACCTGAGCACGCTGGAGACCCCGCACACCGCCGCCGGACCGGCCCTGCGGGAGCTGGTTCTCGGCTCCGAGGGCGCGCTCGGCGTGATCCCGGACGTGACCGTGCGGGTGCGCCCGGCACCGCTCCAGCGCCGCTACGAGGCCTGGATGGCGGCGAGCTTCGAGGCGGGGACGGAGATCGTCCGCGACCTCGCCCAGGGCTCTGGCCTGCCGACCGTGATCCGCGTCTCCGACGAGGAGGAGACGGTCGGCTCGCTCGCCCTCTCCGGGCCGCGCGGGATGGCCGGGAAGGCGTTCGGCGGTTACCTGAAGGCGCGCCGGCGCGAAGGCGGGGCGATGATGATCGTCGGCTTCGAGGGCGACGAGGAGACGGTGACCCGCAAGCGGGCGCTCGCGGTGCGGGCGCTGCGCGGCGGCGGGGCGGTCTACCTCGGCCGCGCCGGCGGGCGCTCCTGGGAGTACGGCCGCTACGACGGGCCCTACCAGCGAGACCTCCTGATGCAGATGGGGGCGATGGCGGAGACGCTGGAGACCTCCCACACCTGGACCCGCCTCGGGGAGCTCCACCGCTCGGTCGGCGCCGCGATCGCGAAGGCGCTGGACGGCCAGGGCACGCCCGGCTTCGTCTTCTGCCACCTCTCGCACGCCTACGCCGACGGCGCCTCGCTCTACTTCACCTTCATCTCGCGGGCCCGCCGCGGCGCGGAGCTGGAGCAGTGGGCGGCGGTGAAAAAGGCGGCGAGCGAGGCGATCGTCGCCAACGGCGCCACGATCACCCACCACCACGCCGTCGGCCGCGACCACGCCCCCTACATGGCGGCCGAGGTGGGGGAGACGGGCCTCGAGGTGCTGCGCGCGGTGAAGGACCGGCTGGACCCGACCGGGATCATGAACCCCGGCAAGCTCCTCCCCTGACCGCGTTCGCACTTAGCCGTACATAGCACGGCAAACTGCGAACTCACTGCCCGCGGGGCGGCTATTCGCCTTTCTGTTCTTCTTCTTCGCGCTGGGCGAGGCCGACGATCGGCCCGGTGATCGTCCCGCGCAGCACCGCTTCGCCGGTGTATTTCGGCGTCGTTTTGTTTTTCGTCGCGACTTCGACCGCCGCTTCGAGCAGTTTGTTCTGGCTCCGCGTGATCGCGATCTGATCGAAGGTCCCCTTCGCCAGGTAGGCGAGGATTTCCACCGGCACTTCGAATTGGGCGGCAATCTCTTCGGCGCCTTTGCCGCTTGCCTTCACCGCGGTCGAGGCCAGCGGGATCATCTTCCGCGGCGACTGGGCGAGCCAGATGGTGTACGCGTTGGTCCCCTGCGTGGTCGGTTCGAGGCCTTTCGCTTCGATCTGCAGCGCCAGCTTGTTCTTCAACCGGCCGAAGGTCGCGAGGCCCACGGCTTCGCTGCCGTCGACCGCGATCAGTTCGGCCTGCGTCGCCTGCTTCCCGTTGGCGGCGTTTTCGGCACCGCTCTCTTCGGCGCCGGTGTTGGCCCCGCCTTCGTTCGCGGTCGTCGACGAGGAGGAGCCGCTGCCGCCGGAGACGAGGATCACGACGACCACGATCGCCGCGATCAGGGCGAGGATCCCACCACCGAGCAGCCAGGCATTTCGCCCGCTGGGAAGCGTGACCGTGCGGCCCCCGGATGGTCCGGAAGGCGGCGGAGAAGCGGGAGTGGCGGGGCCGGCAGCGGCCGGTTTGGCGGCGGCCGACGGCTCGGCGGGCGGCTCCTCCTCGGCGGGCACGGGCGGCTCCGGCGGCGCCGCTTCCGCGGCCGGCTTGGCGCCGCCCGGGATCGGCGGGGGGATGTCCGGCGCGGGCTTGCCTTCGGCCTGCAGTTGGGCGAGCGCGCCGACGACCTTCGCCCGTACCTCGTCCTCGCTCAGGCCCAGGAGGGCGGCGATATCCCCGTAGCCCTGCTCACCGGAGGCCAGCAGGCGCAGCATCGCATTCTGCTCGTTGCTCAGCGCCACGCGGGGGAACCCTATTAGGGTCCCGCGGATGGCAAGCGACGATTCGATTAAGCAGGTCCAGGACGGGGACACGAGCCAGAGCAACTTCGACGTCCATATCGGGACCGAGTGGCTCAGTCTCGACCCCGATGACGCCCGCGCGCGGGTCCCGATGCGCGACGAGCTCCGCCAGCCCTACGGCATCCTCCACGGCGGCGTCTACTCGAGCCTGATCGAGAGCCTCTGCAGCTACTCCACCGCCGTCGCGGTCCACGAGGACGGCAACATCGCGATGGGCCAGGCGATCGAGGTCAGCTTCCTGCGCCCGGTCACCAAGGGCCACGCCGAAGCCCGCGCGGTCGTCCGCCACCGCGGCAAGACCACCTGGGTCTGGCAGGTCGAGGTCCTCGACGACGAGGAACGCCTGTGCGCCGTCGCCAAGATGACGAT
>MKSH01000149.1:6581-8241 GCA_001898095.1 Solirubrobacterales bacterium 70-9
ATCACTTCGTCGACGATCTCGCCTGGGCCAAGCTGGGCGGCGACGATCTCGTCGCGCCCTTTGTCGCCCTCGACGTAGGCCTCGAGGATCCGGTCGAGCACGTCGTAGTCGGGCAGCGAGTCGCTGTCCAGCTGGTCGGGACGCAGCTCGGCCGAGGGCGGGCGCTCGATCACCGAGGCGGGCACCAGGTCGGTCCCCGCGGTCTCGTTGCGCCGTTCGACCAGCTCGTAGACGAGCGTCTTCGGCACGTCCTTGATCACCGCGAAGCCGCCCGCCATGTCGCCGTAGAGAGTCGCGTAGCCGACCGACATCTCGCTCTTGTTGCCGGTCGTCAGCACCAGCCAGCCGTGCCGGTTGGAGAGGGCCATCATCAGGTTGCCGCGGATCCTCGCCTGGATGTTCTCGGCGGTCAGCCCCTCGAACACGCCGGTGAGCGCTGCCGCGTAGCCGTCCATCATCGGCTCGATCCCGATCTCGATCAGCTCCGTTCCCAGGTTGCGAGCGATCTGACGGGCGTCCTCCTGGGTTTCATCACTGGAATGCGGCGACGGCATGACGACCAAGGTGACCCGCTCGGGCCCGAGCGCGTCGACCGCGAGCATCGCCACCAGGGCGGAATCGATGCCGCCCGAGATCCCCAGGCCGACGTGGCCGAAGCCGTTCTTTTCGACGTAGTCGTGGAGCCCGAGCGTGAGCGCGCCGTAGACCTCGTCGAGGTCGGGGAGCGGGTCGCGCAGCTCCGCGGGGGTGCCCGGGTCGCCCGGGACCTCGGCGAAGAGCAGCTCCTCCTCGAATTGCGCCGCCCGCGCCAGGACCGCCCCGTCGGGCCCGAACAGCAGGCTCTGCCCGTCGAAGACCAGTTCGTCCTGGCCGCCGACCAGGTTGACGAAGGCGAGATGGGACCCGTATTCGCGCGCCCGCTCGCCGAACATCTCTTCCCGCTCTTGCCCCTTGCCGCGGTGGTAGGGCGAGCCGGAGGGGTTGGCGATCAGGGATGCCCCTGCGTCGGCCTCGGCCTGTCCGGGCGGGCCGGGTGCCCAGGTGTCCTCGCAGATCGTCAGCCCGACGCCCGTGTCGCCGACGTCGATCGAGCCGCCGTCGGTCCCCGGGATGAAGTAGCGCTGCTCGTCGAAGACGGCGTAGTTGGGGAGCCGGTTCTTGCGGTAGACGGCCTGCACGGCCCCGTCGGCGAGGACGGCCAGGGAGTTGTGGGCGTGGCGATGATCGCCGCCCCCCTCGGCGGGCTCGGCGAAGCCGACCAGCGCCGTGATCCCGGCCGGCATCCCGGCTGCCAGCTCCTCCACCGCGCGGACGTTGGCGGCAAGGAAGTGCGGCTTCAGGTAGAGGTCCTCGGCCGGGTAGCCGGGGACGCAGAGCTCGGGGAAGATCACCAGCTCGGCACCGCCCTCGTGGGCGCGCCCTATCCAGGCGGAGATCTTCGCCGTGTTGCCGGCGACATCGCCGACGGTGGGGTTGATCTGGGCGAGGGCCAGGCGCATCGGGACCAAGGAGTATCCCGGCCGCGCTCATCTAGGGTCTCGCCGATGCGCCTGCGCCTCCTTGCCATCGCCGCCGCCGGGATCACCGCGCTCGCGATCCCCCCCGCCGCCTCGGCCGCGCCCGCCCCCTTCATCAAGCCGCGCCCGCGCCCGACCGAAGC
>MKSH01000150.1:0-4630 GCA_001898095.1 Solirubrobacterales bacterium 70-9
AACCAGGCCCTCCACCCGGAAGCGGTCAACCTCCTGCAGAAGGTCAAAGAAAACAGTCACTACAAGCCGGCGGTCGCCGATCCGCTCGCGCCGATCACCTTCGTCAAGAAGATCGACGTGCCGACCTTCATGGCCTGCCAGTGGACCGACGAGCAGACCGGCGGCCACTGCCCCGACCTCGCCGAGCACTTCACCGGCACGCGGCAGAAGTGGTTCACCTTCACCAACGGCGCCCACATCGACTCGCTCGACCCGGCGACCTTCAACCGCTGGCTGGACTTCCTCGAGATCTACGTGGCGAAACAGTCGCCCCTGGCCGCGGGCGTGATCGCCCACGCGGCGGCGCCGCTGATCTTCGAAGAAGCCTTCGGGATCAAAGGCCTGACCCTGCCGGCCGACCCGGTGCAGTCGATGCCGACCTACGAAACGGCAAAGTCGGCCTTCGAAAAGGAGCAGCAGATCCGCGTCCTCTTCGACAACGGTGCGGGCGCCTCCCCCGGCCGGCCGGTCCCCGCCTTCGAAGAATCCTTCAACGAATTCCCGATCCCGGGGACGAAGGCGAAAGCCTGGTACCTGGCGCCGGGGGGCAACCTGTCCTCGAAACCCCCGGCGGGGCAGCACGCTGATGAATTCACCTGGGACGCGGGCGCGCTGCCGTTGCAGGACTTCACCGGCGACACCGGCTCGGCCGAAAACGGCCTCTGGACCGAGACCCCGGCCTACCACTGGGAACAGAGCCCGCCCGGCTCCGCCGTCTCCTACCTGACCGCGCCGCTGAGCGAAAACACCACCGTGATCGGCGGCGGCGCGGTGAACGTCTGGGTGAAGTCCTCGACCCCGAACGTCGACCTGCAGGCGACGATCTCCGAGGTCCGCCCGGACGGCAAGGAGACCTTCGTCCAGAACGGTTGGGTGCGGGCGGACGAGCGCAAGCTCGATGCCGCCAAGTCGACCAAGCTCGAGCCGGTCCTCAGCCTGCGCGAATCGGACGTCGAACCGATGCCGGCGAACGAATTCGTGAAAGTGACGATCCCGCTCTACTACGAGGGCCACGCCTACCGCGCCGGCTCCCGCATCCGGGTCACGATCGCCGCCCCGAACGGCACCCAGCCGATCTGGGACTTCGAAGAAACCGAACCGGCCGGCAGGGCGAACGTGGCGATCGCCTACTCGCCCGAAGACCCCTCGAACCTCCTCCTTCCGGTCGTTCCCGGCGTGAACGTGCCGACCGGCCTGCCCCCGTGCCCCGGCCTCCGCGGCGAGCCCTGCCGCGAATACGTGCCGTTCACGAACCGCGCCGCGACGCCCTAGCCCACGGCTGAACGCGGCCCCGGGCGGGTAGTCCGGGGACAATGGAGGACGTGAGCGCGACCCTCGACCGCTTCGTCACCGCGCCGCCCGACCGCAGCGGGGCGATCGTCTCGGCGGTCGGCTACGAGACGGTCTGCGAGCGGCCGATCGATCACCGCGGCCTGCCGTCGCCGTTCCTCACCTTCATCGTCACCCTCGACACGCCGGTGGTGCTCGCCGAGGAGGGAGGGGAGCGGGGGCTCGACGTGGTCGTCGCCGGCCTCGACATGGAGGTCGAGAGGGTGCGGATGGCCGACCGCCAGCGCGGCCTGCAGGCGGCGGTCCACCCGCTGGCGGCGCGGCGGCTCTTCGGCGTGCCCGCCGCCGAGTTGGCGCGCCGTTCCTACGAGGGCGAGGACGTCCTCGGGCGCCTCGCGCCGCGGTTGCGCGAGCGCCTCGCCGAGGCGGACGACTGGGACGAGCGCTTCGAGATCTTTGCGGTGGAGATGGGCCTGGCGGTCGACGCTGGACGCGGCGGCCGCGGCCGGGAAGCGGCGGTGCAGGGCGACGGCCGAGCGAATCGCGGGCGATCCCGGCGACCGGGCGGTCCCGCCCGCCCGTCGCTCGCCGCCGGTCCGCGCCCGGAGGTGGTCGAGGCCTGGCGGCTCCTCACCGCGACCCGCGGGCGGATCCGGATCGAGGAGCTCGCGCGGCGGGTCTTCCTCAGCCGGCGCCGGCTCTCGACCCTGTTCGCCGCCGAGTTCGGCCTCTCGCCGAAGGAGGCGGCGAGGAACATGCGCTTCACCCACGCGGTGGCGCGGATCGGGGAGGGGGCGCGCGCCGGGTCGCTCGACCTGGCCGCGGTCGCCGCCGCGTGCGGCTTCGCCGATCAGCCGCACCTCGACCGCGAGTTCCGCGCCTTCGCCGGCACCTCGCCGTCGGGGTGGCTCGCCGAGGAGTTCCCAAACATCCAAGCCGGCGGCCACCGCTACGCGCGAGAGTGGGAGGCATGAACTCCACCGCACCCGCACCCACCGTCTGGCACACCCTGCGCGCCCGCGACGCCCGCGCGCTGATCGACTTCCTGGTCGAGGCGTTCGGCTTCGTCGAGACCGTCGCCTACGAGGAGGACGGGATCGTCCACCACGCCCAACTCGACTGGCCGGAGGGCGGCGGGGTCATGCTGGGGCAGGATCGTCCCGGCACCCCGTGGGACCGCAAGCCGGGCACCGCGGGGGCCTACGTGGTCACCGCCGACATCGATGCCCTCCATGCCCGCGCCGCGGCGGCCGGGGCCGAGATCCTCGAAGGCCCGGTCGAGCGTGACTACGGCAGCCGCGACTTCATCGTCCGCGACCCGGAGGGCAACCTCTGGTCGTTCGGCACCTACGCCGGGGCGCCCCGCGCCTAAGAGGCTTCTTTGGCTGCCGCAGGTGGCGTGCCGACCGTGTATTTCGCCACCACCAGCGACATCACGAGGCCGAAGGTGACCGCGTTGGTGACGATGATCGCGATGTCGTTGCGGAGGATCCCGTAGACGCACCAGCCCGCGACCCCGACGCCGAAGGTGACCAGCCAGAGCGTCGAGAGGTCGCCCGCGTGGCGGGTGCGCAGGGTGCGGATCACCTGCGGCAGGAAGCTCAGCGTGGTGAGGGCACCGGAGAGGAGTCCGAGGATCGTCATCTGCCCAGACTGACAGCACGCCCGCGTCGCCCGGTGAGTGCGCAGTTAACCGGGCCCACGGGTGAGTTCGCAGTAATGGCCGGATAGCGACCAGAACTGCGAACTCACCGGGCGGCGGGGGGGTCCGGCGGCTACGCCAGCTCGAACCGGTCCAGATCCATGACCTTGGCCCAGGCGGCGACGAAATCAGCGGCGAACTTCTCCTTCGCGTCGTCGGACGCGTAGACCTCGGCCAGCGCCCGCAGCTCGGAGTTCGAGCCGAAGACGAGGTCGGCGCGGCTGCCGGTCCACTTCAGCTCACCGGCGGAGGTGCGGCCCTCGAACGTGGTCGAGTCCTGCCCGGTCGGTTTCCACACCGTGTCCATGTCGAGGAGGTTGACGAAGAAATCGTTCGTCAACGTCTCCGGCTTGTCGGTGAGGACGCCGACCTGGGAGCCGCCGCTGTTGGCGCCGAGCACCCGCAGGCCGCCGACCAGCACGGTCATCTCCGGTGCGGTCAGGGTGAGCAGGTTGGCCCGGTCGACCAGCAGGTACTCGCCCGGCAGCCGCTGGCCGTCGCGCAGGTAGTTGCGGAAGCCGTCGGCGTTGGGCTCGAGGTAGGCGAACGAGTCGACCTCGGTCTGGTCCTGGGAGGCGTCGGTGCGGCCCGGGTTGAACGGGACCTCGACCGCGAGGCCGGCAGCCTTCGCCGCCGCCTCGACCGCGGCGTTGCCGCCGAGGACGATCAGGTCGGCGAGCGAGACGTCGCCGGCGAAGTCCGACTGGATCTTCTCCAGCACGGTCAGCACCTGGGCGAGCTCGGCCGGGTCGTTGACGTCCCAGTCCTTCTGCGGCTCGAGCCGCACCCGCGCCCCGTTGGCGCCGCCGCGTTTATCACCGCCGCGGAAGGTCGAGGCCGACGCCCAGGCCGCCGAGACCAGCTGCGAGATCGAGAGGCCCGATCCCAGGATCTGCTCCTTCAGGGAGGCGATCGCCGCCGCATCGAGCGGCGCGCCACTCGGCTCCGGCACCGGGTCCTGCCAGATCAGCACCTCGTCGGGGACCTCCGGGCCGAGGTAACGGACCCGCGGACCCATGTCGCGGTGGGTGAGCTTGAACCAGGCGCGCGCGAAGGCGTCCTGCAATTCGTCCGGGTTGTCCCGCCAACGGCGCGCGATCGGCCCGAACTCGGGGTCGAAGCGCATCGACAGGTCGGTGGTCAGCATGCGCGGCTTGTGCTTCTTTGCCGGGTCGGCAGCGTCGGGCACCGTCGCCTCGGCGTCCTTGGCCACCCACTGGTTGGCGCCCGCCGGGCTCTGCTCCAGCTCCCACTCGTTCTCGAAGAGGATCTCCAGGAACCGGTTGTCCCACTGGGTCGGGGTGTCGGTCCAGGTGACCTCGATGCCTGAGGTGATCGTCGCCGTGCCGTTGCCGCTCTCGTAGCTGTTCTTCCAGCCGAGGCCCTGGGCCTCGAGCGGTGCCGCCTCCGGCTCCGGCCCGACGTACTTTTCGGGATCGGCGGCGCCGTGGGTCTTGCCGAAGGCGTGGCCGCCGATGATCAGCGCCGCGGTCTCTTCGACGTTCATCGCCATGCGGCCGAACGTCTCCTTGATGTCGACCGCCGCGGCGAGCGGGTCCGGGTTCTTGTTCGGGCCCTCCGGGTTGACGTAGATGAGGC
>MKSH01000150.1:4711-11129 GCA_001898095.1 Solirubrobacterales bacterium 70-9
CCGCCGTAGCCGAAGGTCTCGAAGCCCATCGACTCGAGGCCGACGTTGCCGGCGAGGATCAGCAGGTCGGCCCAGGAGAGGCTGCGGCCGTACTTCTGCTTGATCGGCCAGAGCAGCCGACGGGCCTTGTCGAGGTTGCCGTTGTCGGGCCAGGAGTTGAGCGGGGCGAAGCGCTGCTGCCCGGCCCCGGCGCCGCCGCGACCGTCGCTCACGCGGTAGGTCCCGGCGCTGTGCCAGGCCATGCGGACGATCAGCGGGCCGTAGTGGCCGAAGTCGGCAGGCCACCAGTCCTGGGAGGTGGTGAGGACCTCCTCGATGTCCTTCTTCACCGCGGGGAGGTCGAGCGACTCGAACGCTGCCGCGTAATCGAAGTCATCGCCCATCGGGTTGGCCTCGGCCGGGTTCTTGGCGAGGATCTTCAGGTTCAGCTGCTGCGGCCACCAGCCGTGGTTGCCGCCGCCCTCGACGGGCTCCGGGGCGCGGCCGTGCACGGGGCACTTCTCGGCGCCGTTGGCCTGTGGCTCGTTCATGCCGCCGACGACGGCGTCGGGGGTCTCATGCGTGTCAGACACGGGTTCTCTCCTCGTTTCGCTTGCTTCTCAGTTGGTGACGGTGCGCGCACCCACGCAGTCGGGGCAGAGGCCCCAGTAGATGACCTCGGCCTCGTCGATGGTGAAGCCGTGGGCGTCGGACGCGGTCAGGCAGGGGGTGTCGCCGACGGCACAGTCGACGTCGGCGATCGCGCCGCAGTCGCGGCAGATGATGTGGTGGTGGTTGTCGCCGACCCGCGACTCGTAGCGGGCGACCGACCCGGCCGGCTCGATCCGCCGCACCAGCTTCGCGTCGGTGAGCGCCCGCAGCACGTCGTAGACGGCCTGCGGGGACACCTCGCCGAGTTCGTCGCGGACGAGCTCGATCAGCGAGTGGGTGTCGGCGTGGGGATGGTCGTAGACCGCGGTCAGGACCGCGAGCCGCGGCTTGGTGACGCGAAGATCCGCGTCGCGCAGCATCTGCTCGTAGTCGACGGTGGTCGGCACGCGAGCCAGTATGGCGCTTTTCTGGAATCGATCAAGTTAAGGAGTTGCGAACGACTCCGGGAGCCGCGGTGCGTTCAGCCGGGCGGGTTCTCGTCGAACTGCGGGGCGCTGTCGCCGATCTCCTCCCAGGGCGCTTTGTAGGCGACCTGCAAGTGGAAGCTCGGCGTCATGTCGAGATCTTTCATCAGTCCCGCGGCGACGAAGTATTTGCCGCCCAGGTCGTCGTAGATGCTCGACCCGCAGTTGCGGCAGAAATTCCGCGGCGCGAACTCGCTTTCGTACGTTTCGATCAGATCGCCACCGTCGGTGACGGTGAAGTTCTCCTCGGCGACCACGACGCCGGCGAGGTGCGACCCCGTCCACCGTTGGCACCGCGTGCAGTGGCAGTAGCCCATCGCCTCCGGATCGGCGACCTCGTAGTTCACCCCGCCACACAGGCAGGCGCCCTTGAGCGTGTCGGCCATCGCGAACCCTCCTCCTACAGTTGGTTTCAAGCGACCGTCCCAAGCTACCACCGCTCACCCGGGGGAAGCGCCGGCCGTGGCGGAGGGCCGGGGGAGCGACCAGCCGGCGGGCTGCCGAGGAACCTCGAGTCGTATTGTTCGGTCCATGCCGATTCGCGACGATCGGCGCCGCAAGGTGCCGACGGCGATCGCGGTCCGAAGCCTTCCGGCGCTGCTCGTCCTAGCGGCCGTCTTCATCGCCAAGCCAAGCCAGCCCCTGCCCGCGGAGGGTCGTCCGTCCGCGGAGGTGGCTCCGACCGCCGAGATCCCACGATGAAGTCGGCGATCGACACCTTCTGGTCGATCATGGAGTTCGCCGTGCCGCTGGCGCTGGCGCTCGCCTACGAGGCGCGGGCGCGCAAGCTGGCCGGGGAAGGGCGGCCGGTGCCGGTCTGGCGGCAAGTGATGTTCGGGGCCGGGCTGGTGGTGGTGTGCGCGTCGCTGCTGGGGCCGATCGACGACCAGGCCGACAAGCTCCTCTGGGTCCACATGATCCAGCACCTGCTGCTGGCCGACGTGGCGTCGCTGTTCATCGTGCTCGGCTTCACCGGGCCGCTGCTGCAGCCGCTGCTCACCTTCCGCGCCGGTCGGCCGCTGCGCCGGCTCACCCACCCGGTGGTGGCGATCTCGCTCTTCACCGCCAACCTCTACCTCTGGCACCTGCCGTTCCTCTACCAGGCGGTGCTCACCGACACGTCCCTGCACGTGCTCGAGCACCTGCTCTTCCTCAGCACCGGGATCCTGCTCTGGATGCCGCTGTTCGGGCCGCTGCCGAAGCCGCAGTGGTTCGGCAAGGCCGCCCACGTGATCTACACGGTGGGGATCTGGCTGCCGGGGATGGTGCTCGCCAACGTCTTCATGTGGTCGGACGTGATCTTCTACCCGGACTACTCGGCGACCTCGGAAGCTGTCGGGATCACCCCGATCGCCGACCAGTCGACTTCCGGCGCGATCCTGATGGGGGAGTGCACGGTCCTCGCCCTGGCGATCTTCGCCTGGGTCTTCCTCCGCTGGGCGAAGGAGGACATCGAACGGCAGGACCTGCTCGACCTGGCGATCGACAACCACTTCGAGCTGACCTCCGCCCGCGCCGCCCGCGCCGTCGCCGCCGGCCGCGGCCCCGAACTGCGCGCCCGGATCGAAGCGGGGCGGCCGCCCGACGACCCGTCCGCGGCGGCGCCGAGCTAGCGCGAGTTCCCAGCCAAAACCCAGCCTTTCGTTAGGGAGCGCTGAGCGTTCGCCGGAAGCATCGGCGGCGTGAAGAAGCCTAAGCTCCCGCGGCGCTCCCGCACCAGTCGTCCCGATAGCCGTCGATCTCGCAAGCTGCCGCTGCCGCGGCGGCCCCTCGAGTGGGGTCTCGCGATCGTCGCCGTCGCCCTCGTCGTCATCGCGATCGCCTCGCTCGGCACCGGCTCCTCGTCGAGCTCGGCGGCGACCAAACGGACGGCGACGGTCGGCGAAGGCGTCGTCCAGTCGACCGTCTCCGGCAACGGCACGCTGGAACCGGCGCAGAAGGTCGAACTGAGCTTCGGCGCCTCCGGCGAAGTCACCGCGATCCGGGTCAAGGCCGGGCAGAAGGTGACCAAGGGCGAGGTCCTCGCCGAAATCGACTCGAGTTCGGCGCGGGCGTCGCTCGCCTCGGCCGAAGCGCAACTGCTGGAAGCCGAAGAAGCGGTCGAAGCGGCGGCGGAAGCCGAAGAAGAAAGCGAAGAAGTCGCCTACACCGGCGGCGCCGACACCGTCTTCGTCGGGATGATGTCGACCGAAGGGACCGCGGCGGCGAAGGCGGACGAAGCCGAAAAGGAAGCCGCGGCGAAGAAAGAAGCCGAAGAAAAGGCGGCGGCCGAAGAAGGCGCCGCCAAGCCCGAAGGCGAAAAGACGGAGCCGGGCGAGACCGAAGAAGCGACCGCTCCGACCAAGGGCAGCGAAGAAAAGGCGCCGGAAGGGTCGAAGGAAGGCACGACCAGCGGCACCGAAAGCGCGGCGCCGAGCGAATCCGAAGCCGCCGCGCCGAGCGAATCGACGACCACCCCGTCGGCGAGCGGCGCCGAAACCGGGGGCGCCGAAGTGAGCGGCGGCGGGGCGGAAACCGGCGGCGGCGCCACGGTCAGCCTGCCGACCGCCGAAGCGAACCTGCGCGAGGCCGAACTGACCGTCAAGTCGGCCCGCCAGGAAGTCAACGAAACGACCTTGACCGCTCCGTTCAGCGGCACGATCGCCCAGGTCTCGGGGTCGGTCGGCGAAACCGTTTCCGGTGGATCCTCGAGCAGTGGGGGTAACTCCGAAGCATCCTCCCCGCTCGGGGCCACCGGGAACGAATCAAGCGGCGGCGGCGGCGAAAGCTTCATGGTGCTCGCCCAGGTTCACAAGCTGAAGATGGAAGTCAGCTTCAGCGAGGCCGACATCGGCAAGGTCCGCGAGGGCCAGACCGCGACGGTCTCGGTCGACTCGATGGAAGGCGTCGAACTCGCCGGCGAAGTGACCAAGCTCAGCGTGCTGCCGAGCGAAGGGTCCTCGAGCGTGGTCGAATACCCGGCGACGATCCTCGTCTCCCAGAACGCCAAGGGCGTCCGGGGGGGGATGTCGGCGAGCGCCGAAGTCGTGGTCGAACAGGTGAAGGACGCGGTCACGGTGCCGAGCGAAGCGATCACCTCGCTCGGCAACTCGAAGACCGTGACCGTCGAAGCGGACGGCAAGGAAGAAACGAAGACCGTGAAGACCGGCCTGGTCGGGGACGAAAACACGGAGGTCATCAGTGGATTGAAGGCGGGCGAAAAGCTGGTCCTGCCGGAAACGACGGTGGCCACCGGCGGCCTCGGCGGCGGCGAAGGCGCCGAAACCGGAGCCTTCCCGACGGGCGGCGCCTTCCCCGGCGGCGGCGCGGGCGGCTTCACCCCGCCCAGCGGCGGCACCCTCCAGTTCGGAGGCGCGCCGTGAGCGACCGGGCCGGGTCGGCTGCCGCGGGCGACCCGACCAAGCAGCCGGTCATCCGGATCGAGGACCTGGTCCGCACCTACGTCATGGGACAGACCCAGGTGCGCGCCCTGCGCGGGGTGTCGCTGCTGATCGAGCGCGGCGAGTACGTCGCGATCATGGGTCCCTCGGGCAGCGGCAAGTCGACCCTGATGAACACGCTCGGCTGCCTCGACGCGCCGACCTCGGGTCGCTACTTCCTCGACGGCGTCGACGTCCGGATGCTCGACGAAGACGACCTCTCCGACCTGCGCAACCGCAAGATCGGCTTCGTCTTCCAGGGCTTCAATCTGGTGCCGAGGATCTCGGCCCTCGCCAACGTGGAGATGCCCCTCGTCTACGCCGGACTATCTCGCGCCGAGCGACGATGGCGGGCGGAGGTGGCGCTGGAGGCCGTGGGCATGGGCAACCGTGGTCGCCATAGCTCCACCGAGCTTTCGGGTGGCCAGCAGCAGCGCGTCGCGATCGCTCGCGCGATCGTCACGAATCCCGCTCTGATCCTCGCCGACGAGCCGACCGGAAATCTCGATTCTCACTCGACCGAAGAGGTGCTCGGCATCTTCGAGCACCTGAATGACAACGGTCGGACGGTGGTGATGATCACCCACGAGGACGACGTCGCTGCGCACGCCGAACGGCTCGTGCGTCTGGCCGACGGACGCGTCGTCTCGGATCGCTCGGTCGCCGAGGAACAAGGTCCGCGGGGCGGTCTCGCGCGACTCGCCGGGAGCGTCTGATGGCGCTCGAGACCCTGCGCACGGCCTGGACGGGCCTGATGTCGCATCGGCTGCGGACGGCGCTGACCGTGCTCGGGATCATGATCGGGATCGCCTCGGTGATCGTCCTGATCGCGGTCGGCAAAGGCTCCTCCGACGCGGTCCAGGAAAGCATCGACGCGCTCGGCTCGAGCACGCTGACCGTGAGCGCCTCGCCGAGCGCGACGACGACGACCGGGGCGACGACGAGCGTGAAGCTGGAAGAGGGCGACGTCGAAGCGCTCGAAGATGCCGAACGGGCGCCCGCGATCAAGAGCGTCGCCCCGGTGCTGAACGCGAGCAGCACCGAAATCGTCTACGGCTCGGCGGAAGCCGAACCGGGCGAATTCGTCGGCACCACCCCGGCCTACCAGGAAGCCCACAACTACACCGTGCAGTCGGGCCAGTGGTTCACCGCCGCCGAGGTGAAGGAACGCGACCGGGTGGCGGTGATCGGCCCGGAAGTCGCCGAAGAACTCTTCCCCGGCGAAAGCGGCGTCGGCAAGACGATCCAGGTGAACGGGGTCAACTTCCAGGTCGTCGGGATGACCAAGTCGAAGGGGTCGAGCGGCACCTCGAGTCAGGACAACAACGTCTTTGCCCCGATCACGGCGGTCGAAGACACGCTCTCCGGCTACGGCGAACTGAGCTCGATCACGGTCGAGGCGGTCAGCCCCGGCGCGGTCGAAGAAGCCGAAGCGCAGGCCACCCAGGTCCTCGAGTCGCGCCACGAACTGAGCGAAGGGATCAACGTGATCAACCAGAGCTCGATCCTCGAAGCGTCCAGCTCCAGCGAATCTGTCTTCACCACCCTGCTGACCTGGGTGGCGGCGATCTCGCTGGTCGTCGGCGGGATCGGGGTGATGAACATCATGCTGGTCAGCGTCACCGAGCGGACCCGGGAGATCGGCATCCGCAAGGCGATCGGGGCGCGGCGCAGCGACATCCTCGCCCAGTTCCTGACCGAGGCGCTGCTGGTCTCGGCGATCGGTGGGGCGCTGGGGATCGCGGTCGGCGTGATCGGCAGCCAGTTCGAAATCGCGGGCGTGCAGCCGGCGGTGGCGGGCTACTCGGTGGTCCTCGCCGCCGCGGCCTCGCTCGGCTCCGGCCTCTTCTTCGGCACCTACCCGGCGATGCGGGCGGCCCGCCT
>MKSH01000150.1:11159-20790 GCA_001898095.1 Solirubrobacterales bacterium 70-9
ACGAGGAGGAGGAGCGCCGGCTCGATCCCGAGTGGGAGGAGGACGGTTGGGACGAGGGCGCGGATCCGGAGCTCCCCCCGCGCCCCCGCGGTCGCCTGCTGCGTCCGCTGCCGCTCTTCCTGATCGCGGTCGCGATCGCCGCTGCCGGGTTCCTCGGCGGCGTGCTGGCGCAGAAGGGGAGCGAAGGCTCCTCCGGCGGGGCACTCCCGGGCGGCGGCAGCCTGCCGTCCTTCGCCGGCAAAGAAGGCGGGGGCTCGGAAGGGGCGACCGGGGAAGGTGCGCCCACGGCGGCCGGTGGCGAAGGCACCACGGAAGGCGGCACGGGCGGAGCACTGCCGTCGTTCGGCGGCTCCGAAGCAGCGGCCAGCGGCACGGTGACCAGCGTCGAAGGCCACACGATCTACGTGAAGGAATCCGACGGCACCGTCGTCGCGGTGAAGATCGGCGACGGCGCGACCGTCACCCGGAACTCCGAAGTCGCCGCGAAGAAGATCCACCCCGGTGACTCGGTCACCGTCGAAGGCTCGAAGAACGGCTCGACCGTGAAGGCGAGCTCGGTCGCGGCGACCGAATCGGGGGTCGAGACGACGAGCGGCTTCAGCCCGCCGACCGGCACGACGTCGGGCGGCGGCGGCGGCGAAGAAGAAGCGGCGGTCGAATCCCTCTTCGAAGAATGAACTCGAACGGAAAGGACAGAAACATGAAGCGAAAAGATGCGGGACGACGATTGCGCCCGAGCCTCCTGCTCGGCACCGCCCTGGCCCTGATCATCGGCGCGCTGGTGCTCGCCGGGTGCGGTGGTTCGAGCGGAGGCGGATCCTCCGGCGAATCGTCCTCGACGACGGAAAATGGGGGATCGACCACGAGCTCGGAAAGCCCCGGCGGCGAAGCCGGGGAAGGCCCCGGCGGCTTCGACATCTCTGAAGAAGCCCGCGCCTGCCTGAAGGAAAAGGGCGTCGAACTGCCCGAATTCAAAGGCGGCGGCGAAGGCGGCCCACCGATGGGCGAAAACGGCGAACCGCCGGAAGGCTTCGAACCGCCGGAAGGCGGGGAACTCCCGGAAGGCGGCGAAGGCGGCCCGCCCCAGGGCGGCGGCTTCTCGGAAAACTCGAAGGCGTTCGAAGAATGCGGCGTCGAAATGCCCGAATTCAAAGCCGGGCCCGGCGGCGAAGGGGGCGGCCCGAACGTGAACTCGGCCGCCTTCCGCAAGCAGGTGAAGGAATACGTCGCCTGCGTGCGCGAAAACGGCTACGAACTCGCCGAACCGAACTTCTCCGGCGAAGGGCCGATCTTCGAAAAATCGGAATCGGAAAGCGCCGCCTTCAAGAAGGCGAGCGAAGGGTGCCAGAGTCTGCTCGGCGGGCCACAGGGCTCGCAATCCGGCTGAGCAGCGAGGACAGTTGGCGGCGCTGCGGCTCGGTCAGGTCCGCGGTCGCCGCCGACAACTCGTCGCCGACTTGCTCGGCCCCGCGGGCGGCCAGCGCCCGCCCCTCCTTCGTCAGCCTGACCCGGACGGCGCGTCCGTCGTCCGGGCCGGCGACCCGCTCCACCAGCCCCCGGTCCGCGGCTCGGTCGACCAGCCCGGTGACGCTCGACTTGTCGAGCTCCAGGTGGCCGGCGAGCACCTGGATCCCCGGTTCGCGGTCCCGCAGGATCCCCAGCAGGCGCATCTGCACGACCGAGAGATCGTGACGGGCGGCGACCCGCCGCACGATCCCCTGGACCAGGAAGGAGGTCTGGGCGAGCGAGTCCACGAGGCCGAGTTCGTCGGCGGGTTCGGGCGCGGGCATGCGGCGAGTCTAGCGAGTTAGTTGGTGGCACAAACCAAATTTGGTTAGTATCACCAACTAAATCCGAACAAAGAGGTGCCAGATGAACGCCGCAGTCGTGAGGTCCTTCGACCATCCGCCCCGCTACGAGGAGTTCGCCGACCCGGTCGCCCGCGATGAGGACGAGGTGGTCGCCGAGGTCCTCGCCGCCGGCCTCCACCCGCGCGTCCGCTCCGGTGCCGACGGCTCCCACTACACGAGCGAGGGGGAGCTGCCGATGGTCCCCGGCGTCGACGCGGTGGGGCGGACGCCGGAGGGCGGCCTCGCCTACTTCGTCGCCGGCGACGGCGTCCCCGGGACGATGGCCGAGCGCGCGGTGATGGACCGGCGCCGCAGCGTGCCGTTGCCCGACGGGGTCGACGCGGTGGCGATCGCCGCGGCGATGAACCCGGGGATGTCGGCCTGGATCGGACTGCGCCGACGGGCCGAGCTGCAGGCCGGCGAGTCGGTGCTGATCCTCGGCGCGACCGGCAACGCGGGCCGGATGGCGGTCCAGATCGCCAAGCACCTCGGGGCGGGGGAGGTGGTCGCCGCCGGCCGCAACCCGGAGGTCCTGGCGACGCTCCCGGCTCTCGGCGCCGGCCGCCTGGTGGAGCTCGCCGGCGCCGACTCGATCGACGCGCTCGGCGAGGCCGCCGCCGAGGTCGACGTCGTCATCGACTACCTCTGGGGCAAGCCCGCCGAGGCCGCGATCCCGGCGATCGTCCGCCGCCGCCAGGACCGCAGCCGCGCGCTCCGCTGGGTCCAGATCGGCTCGGTCGCCGGCCCCGACATCGCCCTCCCCTCGGTGGCCCTCCGCGCCGCCAACCTGAAGGTGATGGGCAGCGGCCAGGGCTCGGTCAGCGTCCGCGGGATCGTCGAAGAGCTGCCCGCCCTCGCCCGCGAGATCGACGCCGGCACCTTCGCCGTCGATGCCGAGCCGGTCCCGCTGGCCGAGGTCGAGTCCGCCTGGACCACCCCGGTCGCCACCGGCCGGAGGCTCGTCTTCGTGCCCTGAGGCTCAGCGGCGGGCCGCGACGGCGCGGTCGGGGCGGCGGTTGCGCATCGCCCAGGCGGTCACTTCGAGCGTCGCCGCCCGCTCGCGCTCCCGCGCCACCGACACCCGGCCGCTCCCGCAGGCGGGGCTGAGGAGGCTGTGGGAGAAGTCGGCGTCGATCGCGGCGAGCGCCTCTTCGAGGCTCCCGACGACCTCCTCCCCCGGCCGCGGGCCCTCGACCCGGAGCGCTCCCCAGGCGATCCAGGCGCCGCGGTCGAGCAGGCCGCCGAGGACCGCCGCCGCCTCTTCGCCGATCGGCTCGAGGGCGAGGTCGAAGGAGAGGAGGTCGGGCCGCGCCCGCTCGACCACTGCCCACGGCACGTGGCAGCAGAGGTGGAGGCCCCAGGCGGCGGCGATGCCGCGGAGCGGCTCCCAGGCGGACTCGATCCCCTCGGTGCCGAAGACGCCGAGCGCCGGCTCGTCGACCACCAGCACCGCGTCGAGGTCGAGCTCGGCGAGCCGGGCGACCTGGCCGGCGGCGTTGGCGGCGAGCCAGTCGGCGATCTCGACTGCCAGGTCGAGTGCGTCGGCGCGCGAGGAGCGGCCACCGCCCTCGCGCTCCAGCGCGCAGGCCAGCGTCGCCGGCCCGGTCACCTGCAGCTTCACCAGCTGCTGCTCGGGAGGATCGCGGCGCAGCTCGGCGAGCCAGGGGTCCCAGGCCCGCGGTCGCTCGTGATCGCGCCCTGGCGACCAGCCGCAGCGGCCGGGATCCGCGCCCAGCCACTCGCTGATCATGTCCCCCTCGAGGCGCGGCAGCTGCGGGCAGAACGGCAGGTCGTAGGCGCCGACGGCGTGGGCCGCGGCGGCGGCCGGGTCGGTGAACGGGAGGCTGCCGACGCCGGTGGTCGACCACGGCTCCAGCCGGTCGAGGGCACCCATCAGGCGACCCCGATCGCGGCCCGACGCCGATTCGCGGCGGCGACCATGTTCGCCAGTGCCGGCCGCACCTCCTCCCAGCGCCGCGTCTTCAGCCCGCAGTCGGGATTGACCCAGAGGCGCTCGCGCCCGATCCGCCGCTCGGCCAGCTCCAACAACTCCTCGATCTCCCCGACCGAGGGCACCCGTGGCGAGTGGATGTCGTAGACGCCGGGGCCGATCTCGTTCGGGTACGAGACCCCGTCGACGAAGGCGTCGAGCACCTCCATGCCGGAGCGCGAGGCCTCGATCGAGAGCACGTCGGCGTCGAGACGGATGATGTGCTCGATCATCTCGTTGAACTCCGAGTAACACATGTGGGTGTGGATCTGGGTCTCGGCGCGGGCGGGCGCGGTGGCGAGGCGGAAGCAGTCGACCGCCCAGCG
The DNA here is from genome assembly GCA_001898095.1 of Solirubrobacterales bacterium 70-9. Lineage (GTDB taxonomy): Bacteria > Actinomycetota > Thermoleophilia > Solirubrobacterales > 70-9 > VAYN01. Next base: position 15,326 of record MKSH01000150.1, read on the forward strand.
CACGTAGTCGTCCCGCGCTGCCGCCCGCAGCGGTAGCCCCTCGCGCAGCGCCGCCTCGTCGACCTGGACGATCGCCGCCCCGGCCGCCTCGAGGTCGAGCACCTCGTCCTGGATCGCCAGCGCGATCTGGGTGCAGGTCTCCGCCCGCGGCTGGTCGTCGCGGACGAAGGACCACTGCAGGATCGTCACCGGCCCGGTCAGCATTCCCTTCATCGGCTTCTCGGTGCGCGACTGCGCGTAGCGCCACCAGTCGACGGTCATCGCCGCCGGCCGCGAGACGTCGCCGAAGAGGATCGGCGGCTTCACGCAGCGGCTGCCGTAGGACTGGACCCAGCCGTTCGCCGAGAAGGCGAAGCCCGCCAGTTGCTGGCCGAAGTACTCGACCATGTCGTTGCGCTCCGGCTCGCCGTGGACGAGCACGTCGAGGCCGACCTCCTCCTGGAAGGCGACCACCTCGTCGACCTGGGAGCGGATGAAGTCCTCGTAGGCGGCGGGGTCGAGCCGGCCCTCGCGCAGGTCGCGCCGGGCGGCGCGGATCGCGTCGGTCTGCGGGTAGGAGCCGATCGTCGTCGTCGGCAGCTCCGGCAGGCCGAGCCGCTCCGCCTGCCGCGCGCGCCGCTCCGGGAAGGGCGCCGGGCGCTCGTAGTCCCCCGCCGCCAGTGCCCCGGCCCGCTCGCGCACGGCCGGGTCGTTGGTGTGGCTCGAGGTGCGCCGGGACGAGGTGATGGCACGGGCTGCGCTCAGCAGCACGTCGCGGTCGGCGTCCGGCGTCGCCGCCCGGCGCAGCACCTCGAGCTCGACCAGCTTCTCGACGCAGAAGGCCAGCCAGGGACGGACCTCCGGGTCGATCCCGTCCTCGCGCGCGGCCTCGTGCGGGACGTGCAGCAGCGAGCAGGAGGGGGCGATCGTCACCCGCTCCTCGCCCAGCGCGGCGACCGCGGTATCGATCCGGTCGAGTGCCAGGTCGGCGTCGGCGGCCCAGACGTTGCGGCCGTCGATCACCCCGAGCGAGAGCCGGGTCGGCGCGTCGGCTAGTGCCGTCAGCGCCGGCGCCAGCTGGCCCGGGGCGCGGACGAGGTCGAGGTGGAGCTCGGCGGGCGCCAGCGCCGCGACCTGCCCCAGCACCTCCGGGTCGAGCCCGGCGAAGTAGGTGGCGAGGCAGAGGTCGAGGCCGTCGACCGCCTCGGCCAGCGCCGGCCACGCTTTGGCGAAGGCGGCCAGCTCGGCGGCGGTCCGGTCGAGGGCGAGGCAGGGCTCGTCGACCTGCACCTCGGTCGCGCCCGCGGCGGCGAGCTCGGCGAGCAGTTGGACGTAGACCGGGACGAGATCGTCGAGCGCGTCGAGCGGCCGGTCGAGCCCCTTCGAGAGCAGCAGGAAGCTGAGCGGTCCGAGGACGACGGGGCGCACCGCGATCCCCAACTCGGTCGCCTCGGCGAGCGGGCCGGTCCAGTGGTCGGCGCGCAGGTCGAATTCCATTCCCGGCTCCAGCTCCGGCACCAGGTAGTGGTAGTTGGTGTCGAACCACTTGGTCATCTCCAGCGGCCGGTGCTCGTCGCCGCCGCGGGCGAGGACGAAGTAGTCGGCGAGCGAGCGGCGGTCGAGCGCGCCGAAGCGCGAGGGGATCGCGCCCAGCGCCCAGGCGGTGTCGAGGACGTGGTCGTAGAGGCTGAAGTCCCCGCAGGGGATGACGTCGATCCCGGCCGCGGCGGCGCGCTTCCAGTTGGCGGCGCGGAGGGCGCGGGCGGTCTCCAGCAGCTCCGTCTCGCCGGTTCCGGCGGCCCAGTAGGCCTCGAGGGCGAACTTCAACTCACGGTCGGGGCCGATGCGGGGAAGGCCCAGCACAGCACTGCGTGGCATCTGTGACTCCTTTTCCGGGCGGCCGGTTCGCGAGCCGCTGTTTTCGGTGCCGCGCGGCGTTCCGCGGGCAGAGTCGACAGGTCTTCGGGCTCGGACACCTTCGCTTGAGGACGGCCTTCCCAGGCGTGTGCCCAGTGGTCGTCCTCGTCTCTCGTGTCCCTACCGCTGCGCGCCAGCCCCGGACTTTGACCGGATTCCCTGACCCGAAACTCGGGTGCGATCGACTCCACCGGGAACCCTACTCCCTGCGCCCTGCGCCTGCGGGGGGAGACGTCACACCCCCGAGCCGCCCACCCCGGCGAGTTCGCACTTTCCCGTAGCCGGTACGGGTAACTGCGAACGCACCGGGGGGAGCCTTGCCGGGTGCGGGGAGATGCGGGGTGCCGCCGGGAAGCGGGGGCTTCCTTGCGGGAGATGGCGGGAACGTCGCCTCGCGTCGCGCCTTCGGACGCATCCTCGGCCCGGCCCGGGGCTCCGGTCGTCGCTTGTACCGCCATGCGCGACAAGCGACGACCGGAGGGAGGGGACCTGCGACGGAGGCGACGTCTCTGCTGAAGGGACGTCAAGTTCCCGGCGTCTCCCTCATGGCCCCGGTGACGTTCCCGGCGACTTCGTCACCGGACTCCACCCCGGCGCCCCCGGTCCCCCGGGGCTCGCCCGCACCCTCTCCACTCCCCTCAGACCCGGCCGTCTCGGAGGCGGCCTCAGCCTGCCCGGGTCGCCTCCGAGATGGCCGGGTCCCTTACCCGTCCGATCTTGGTCCGTTCGATTCTTCATCTCTCCGTTACAGTCCCGCTCCGAAAATTCAGGGATCGGTGGTGAGGGAAGCCGGTGCAAGTCCGGCGCGGGCCCGCCACTGTTACCGAGAGAAGCTCGCGGCACGCGCGTGTCGCAGCCACTGGCCGAGAGGCCGGGAAGGCGCCGCGAGAAGGCTCGGAAGCCAGGAGACCTTCTCCGATCCGTCACAGGCAATTGCCCTCGAGGAAAGGGGATGTGTCTTGCGCAAGCGAGCGATCGCGGCGGCGCTGATGGTGATCGGCGCCTCCCTAATTTGGATGACTACGGCGGCATCGGCCGCCCTTACCCAGATCAACGTGCGGGTCGAGGGGAAGGAAAAGACCCTCTTCGAAGGCCCGATCCTGACCGAAGGACATCGGGTCCAGGCCCTCTCCGACACCGAACCCCATCCCTGCGACGGGACCAACAACGGTGCCCACGCGGAAGCGATGCCGACCCCGACCGCCTCGGCGGCCGACGCGATGGAACTGTCCGGCCAGGTCTGGGACGCGGTCTGGTACGAAGGTTTCGACGACTACTACCTGAACCAGTTCGGCCCCGACCACGAGGACAACTCGACGGGCCAGTGGTGGGGCGTGCTCGCCAACGGCGCCTTCACCCCGGTCGGCGGCTGCCAGTACGGCGACCGTCCGGGCGACGAAGTGCTGTGGGTGTACGACGCGTTCAGCGGCCGCCGCTTCCTCTGGATGGCGGCGCAGGGCGACCCGACCCCGGCCCCGAAGTCGCCGCTGCCGACCGCCTACGTCGAAGTCGGGCAGCCGCTCACCGTGCTGGTCGAAAGCCACGAAGGCGGCGGCGACACCCCGACCCGCGCCGAAGGCATCACCGTCGCCCCGGTCACCACCGAAGCCGGGACCGGCGACCAGAAGGTCGAGGTGAACGACCCCGAAGCGGTGGTGACGAACAGCGAAGGCGCCGCCGAAATCACCTTCTCGACGCCCGGCTGGCACCGGATCAAGGCGCAGGAAGAAGCGGGCTACATCCGCTCCAACCGGATCGACGTTTGCGTCGAGCCGGTGGGCGGTGGCGGGTGCGGGCCGCGTCCGGCCGACTCGGTGCTGCGCACCCCGCCGCGCTACGTCGAAAAGGAAGAAGAAAAGCCCGCACCGCCGACGCCGGAAGGCGGTGGGAGGACCGGCGACGACACCAAGTCGACCACCGGTGAGAGCCAGAAGCCGGCCGCGACGCCGCCCGTCAACGTCGTCGCGACGAGCCGCGCGGCGGTCGACCCGAAGAGCGGCACGGCGCTGCTCAGCATCGCCGTCCCCGGTGCCGGCCAGGTGACGATGGCGGGCAAGAAGACGATCACCCAGTCGGTCTCCGTCGCCGGCCCGAGCACGGTCGCGCTGACCGTGAAGCCGAACGCGAAGGAACGCCGCGGCCTGCGCAAGCGCGGCTGGCTGCGGGTGGGCGTGAAGATCGCCTATACGCCGACCGGCGGCACCACCGCCTACACCTGGCGCTCGGTGCAGCTGAAAGCGGGCGCGAAGAAGTAGCGCCCGGTGCGCGTCCGTCGCGGCGGCCTTGACCCTGACCCGACGTCAGGTCCTACGGTCGTCGCGATGGACGCGAACGAAGAGCGGTGGAGCGTCGGCGACCTGGCTGCGGCGGCCGGCGTCACGGTGCAGACGCTCCACCACTATGACCGGCTCGGTTTGCTGGAGCCGGTCGAGCGCACCGCGGCGGGCTACCGCCAGTACGACCGCGCCGGGGTCGAGCGGCTCTACCGGATCCTGGCCTTGCGGGGCCTCGGCTTCCCGCTGGGCGAGGTCGGTGCGCTGCTCGATGCCGACGCGGGCTCACTCCGTGAGGCGACCCGGGCGCGACTGGAGCGGACCGAGATGGAGCTGGCCCGCGGCGCCGACCTGCGCGAGCGGCTCCTCCGCGTCCTCGACCAGCCCGAGCCGCCGGCGGCGGAACTGATCGACACGATGGAGGTGATGAGCATGAACGTGCAGCTGAACCGGATCGTCACCCGCGGCGGCGACGCGGGCGAGACCGACCGCGGCGACGGGGCCCGGGTGCGCAAGGACGCCCCGCTGATCGAGGCGGGCGGAGAAGTCGACGCGCTCTGCGCCGGGCTCGGCCTGGCGTTGTCCCTGGACGGGACTCCCGCGGACCAGGCGAAGCTCCTGCGCGAGATCCAGAACGACCTCTTCGACCTCGGTGCCGAGCTGGCGACGGGGGCAGTGGAAGGCGCGGCGCGGCCCCTCGACGGCCGGGCGTCGATCGACGACTCCTACGTCGCCCGGCTCGACCAGGCGTGTGCCGACATGAACGCCGACCTCGCGCCGCTCGACTCCTTCCTCCTGCCCGGCGGCGGTTCGCCGTACTCGGCGCAGCTCCAGGTCTGCCGCACCACCTGCCGCCGCGCCGAGCGCCGCCTCGTCGCGATCGACGCCCCCGGCCCGACCCTCGCCTACCTGAACCGCCTCTCCGACCTGCTCTTCATCATGGCCCGCGCGGCCGAGCCGGGATCGGCGGCGGCGGAGAGGACTTGGGTGGCGAGGCGGGGGGTGAGGTAAGGGACGGGAAGGGACGCGGCCCTCTCGTAGGCGGTCCGGGCAGGCTGTGACCGCCTACGAGAGGGCCGGGTCCCGGGGGACTGCCGAGGGTGCGGGTCCCGTGCGGGTCACGGCGGAGATCCGCGACGAAGTGCGCGGGTCCGGTGCGGAACTCCGCGTTCCCTAAGGAGGTTCCGGAGCGCTGAGTGAGTTGAGCACACCCTGGTGTGTTCAACTCACTCAGACCGACTATCGTTCCCCCATGGGGGCCAAGACGTCGAAGGACGGCCGGGCGACGGCGGAGGC
>MKSH01000150.1:20917-22824 GCA_001898095.1 Solirubrobacterales bacterium 70-9
CCCTGACCGACCGAGCACTTCGGCCTCGTCCTCGCTCGGCGTCCCGGCCAGCGCGGCCTCGTCGATGCGGACGATGCGCGCCGTCCATTCGACCGCCGCTCGTTCCAGTCGCGACCAGTAATCGCCCCCCGGGCGCAACGAGGGTCCGGGGATCCGAAGCTGGGTGTTGTGGTCGCCGACGCTGGGTCTGATCTGCACCGCGGTAGCCCCATCGCTCGTGGAGTCGCAGGTCGTGCCACGGCCGGTCTACTGGCTCCCGGCATGCGTGACATCGGTGTTCTACCTCCTCGTAATCCACGACGGGATGAATAGATGCGCGCCCGGGGAGGTGCTCCGGCTCACGGCGCGCCGGACTTCGACCGGCTTCCCCTCCACGAGAGCTATGTGCGTTGCGGTCGGCACCCTAAGTCACAAATTCCTAAACGATCAACGGATCTAGACGGATATCCCGCTGGATGGTTGGCTCCACGCCTAGGATGCGAGGCTTTCGGGGGGAAGTGCGCAGGTCCGCTGCGCTTGCGAAGAGCGATCCGCCTGCGTGGTTCGTTATCCGTCGTATAGCCGGAAAAGGAACCACGCAACCCTCGGCTCACCCCGCGGACCCTTCCCGTCGCGCTCGCGTCCCCCGCGTAATCCAGGAGCGTCAGAAGCGCGGCCGGCGGGCGGTCGACTAAGCTGCCCGCGCCGCGGTGAACGGGAAGTCGGTGTGAATCCGACGTGGTCCTCGCCACTGTGACCGGCAAGCGAAGCCTCATCGAAGCCACTGGGCGCAGTGCCTGGATCCGCGCCACCACCCAGGGTGTGCTCGGCCTGCTCGGCATCAATTATCTGGAACTCGCCACCGGCGTCTACTCGGTCTAGGCGCCGTTGCGGAGGTACCCGCGCGTGACTGCCACCGTCGGCCCGATCGGGCCGACGGTGGTCGCTCATGCGTTAGGCTGACGCAGCTCACGGCGCGTGGGAACTCCGGTGAGAGTCCGGGGCTGGCGCGCAGCGGTGTGGGTGACGAGCGGATCGTCGGTTCCACTGGGTCGAGGGAAAAGAAGGCCCGGGAAGGAGATCCGCGAGGACGAACCCGAGCCCGAAGACCCGGCCGTGATCTGGCATCTCGCCTCGCGAACAGGCGGCCGATCCGCGCCGCGATCCGCGGTCGTGTCAGTCGCCCCGACAACCAGGAGCGACCCCCATGACCTACCCGATCTCGCCGCGTGGCGGACTCTCGCCGAGGTGCGTCGCCCTCGTCGTGCTCGTGCTCGCCGCCGTCCTCGCCCCCCCGTTCAGCGTGACCAGCGCGGCGGGGATGCAGACGCTGCGGGCCAAGGTGACCGTGAGCCGGCGACGGGCTGCGCGGCGATGATGCTCCGCCTCCGCCTCGCCGGCGTGGCCTCGGTGCTCGTCCTCGCCTGCTTCGGTCTCGTGCCGGGCGCATCGGCCGCGGTGTCCGAGGCCGAAATCGACGCCACCGTCGCCGCGGGCGGGGCCTGGCTGCGCGCCGATCAGGCGCCGGCGGGCTTCCTGCGCGGCTTCAACGGCGACTGGGCGGTGACGACGCTGGCGGCGGCCGGCATCAACGCCGCCGACGTGCGTTCGGCGAGCGCGGTGCGCTCGCTGCAGGACTACTGGGCGATGACCTACGCCGAACCGGAATGGGCCGAGCTACCGAGTCCGGTGGGGCCGGGACAGATCGGCAAAGCGGCGCTGATCGGCTGGTCGGCCGGGCTGCAGCCGACGCGGATCTCGGCCGACGTGAACCTCGCCGCCGACCTCGCCTCGATCTACAACCCGGCGACCGGGGACTGGGGTGGTCTGAAGAACACGAACGCACTCGGTTTCGCCCTGCTCGGGATGCCTTACCTAGGGTTCCCGGCCGGGGTCGAGGCGGCGGCGACGGAAGTCGTCCTCGCCAA
>MKSH01000151.1 GCA_001898095.1 Solirubrobacterales bacterium 70-9
TGAAACGCATGGCTCTCGCCCCGATCCGGGCCTACCAACGCTGGATCTCCCCGTCCCGCCCCCGTCGCTGCAAGTACGAGCCAACCTGCTCGGCGTACGCGGTCGAGTCGGTCGAGCGCTTCGGAGTGATCCGGGGCCTGGTCCTGGCCTCTTACCGCCTGATTCGCTGCAACCCGTTCAGCCACGGCGGCTTCGACCCGGTGCCCGAGCACTTCACGCTCCGCGGCCTCGGCCACATCCACCCGGCCGACTACCACGGTGAGGCGCACCCCTGATGTTCGTCGACGCCAACATCCTGCAACCGCTGATCGACGTCGCGAACTCGGTCCTCAAGTTCTTCCACGACAACGTCGGCCTTTCCTGGGGCATGTCGATCGTCGCCTTGACGGTCTGCACGCGGGCGATCCTGGTCCCGCTGACCTACAAACAGATCAAAGGCATGCGCGCGATGCAGGCGCTGCAGCCTCAGATCAAGGAACTCCAGGAGAAATACAAAAACGACAAACAGCGCATGCAGCAGGAAATGATGCGCTTCTACAAAGAGAACAAAGTCAACCCGTTCGCCTCCTGCGTCCCGCTGGTGGCCCAGCTCCCTGTCTTCATCACGCTCTTCTACACGCTGCGCCATGAGCTCCCGCCGGACATGGGTTGCGAAGCCGGACACTGCTCCGCCTACGGCGCCGAATTCCTCTTCATCAAGGATCTGACGGCCTCGGCGCACGGCGCCGAACTCATCACCCTGATCGTCCTCTACGTTGCCACCCAGCTGGCTTCCGGCTTCTTCATGTCGGTCACCGCGGACAAATCGCAGCGGATGATGATGTTCGTCCTGCCGCTGATCTTCGTCCCGTTCGTGATCAACTTCCCGGCCGGTCTGATGGTCTACTGGATCACCACCAACCTGTGGACGATCGGGCAGGGGATCACCGTCAACAAACTGATCCCGGCGCCCGTGGTGGCCACCCCGGAGGAGAAACGGGCAGCAAAACCGCCACCCAAATCGCCGAAAAAAAAGAAGCGACGAAGGTAAGAGGGCTCCTGGGAAGGGGCCCTTTTCTTTTGGGCTTGCGGGGAGGGAGCGGGGACACCCTCCTCTCTCAAACTCGGGCTGAGGAGTCCGCGGCCGTCCGAGAGGTCGTTGCGGTGCCCGAGTTACAAGCCGTTCGGAGGGTGTCCCCGCTCCCTCCTATGGGCGCACGGTGGAGGGTTCCCCCCGCCAACCTGGGTTCGTCGGCTGCGAAGTGTCGGCGGCGATCTGGGAGCTGGAGCTGGAGCAAAGGCTGCGAGCGCGTGCGGCCATTCGTGCTCTCGGCCGTTCGTACCTACGCCGACGCGTCGAGCCGGGGGTCCTGACCCTCTCCGAACGGCTTGTAACGAGGGCAGCGGGACTCGTTCTCGGACGGCCTCCGGGTCTCCGGCCCGAGTTTGAGAGAGGAGAGGGTCAGGACCCCCGGCCCCCGCCAGCCGGCCGCTTCTTCGCCATGCCCGCCTTGCGGGGCAGGTTGGCGGGCGTCGGGCCTGCCTTGCGGAGGACGTGGAGGTGGCGGTGCTCGGAGCCGGCTCGGTGGCCGACGTCGAGGATCTGCTCGGGGGTCATGGCCAGGGACTCGGCGGCGCGGGCCATCTGGGCCTCTTCCTCGGCGTCCCGCCTGCCCTTCCAGGCGACCAGGACGCCTCCCTGCTGGAGCAGGGGCGAGGCGAGCTCGGCGAGCGTCGAGAGGCGGCCCACGGCCCTCGCGGCGACCACGTCATAGGCCTCGCGTCCCCCCGCGGGTGGCTCCTGGCGGGCGATGTCCTCGGCCCTGGCGGTGATCGCGTGCGCGTTCGGGATCCCCGCCTCCGCGGCCGCGTGGGCGATGAAGGCGGTCTTTTTGCCGATCGAGTCGATCAGGTCTACCTGGACGTCGGGCAGGGACACCGCCAGGACCAGGCCGGGGAAGCCGGCACCGGCACCGAGGTCGGCGATCCGGGAGGCGCGCTCCAGCTCGGGCACGTCCAGGCCGGTCAGGGAGTCCTCGACGTGGACCTTCCAGGCGCGCTCGTCGACCACGCTGCTGACCGAGGCGCGCTCGGCGGCGAGAAGGTCGAGGACGGTCTGTAGGGACCGGCGCTGGGCGTCGGAGAAGACGGCCGCGGGGTCCGTGGTCACTCGGAGACGAGGGGTGCGACGATCACGCAGCGGTGGGGCTCGTCGCCCTCGCTGTACGTCTCGACCCCGGAGCGGCCTTTCAGCCGTTCGTGGACGACGCGGCGCTCCTGGGCGCTCATCGGGTCCATCTCGACCACGCGGTTGTTGGTCAGCGCCTGCTCGGCGGCACGATCTGCGCGGCTCTCGAGCGTCTCCTTGCGCCTGCCGCGGTAGCCCGCGGCGTCGACGATCACCCGTTTGCGATCGCGCAGACCGCGGAAGGCGGCCTGGTAGCAGAGCAACTGCAGGGCGTCGATCGTCTGGCCCCTTTTGCCGATCAGCAAGCCGTAATCATCTTCGCCGACGACGGTCACGAGGATGCGATCGTCGTCCTCCTCGATCTCCACGTCGCCGTCGAGGTCGAGCTCGTCGAGCACCCCCTCGACCAGCTCGCGGGCACGCTCGGCAGGCGAATCGGGCCAGTCGGCCAGGTCGGACACGCGCCCAGGCTATCCGACCGGTGGACACCGCGCTCATCTAGTGTGCGCCCGAATGGGCACCGTCTATGCGATCGCGAACCAGAAGGGCGGCGTCGGCAAGACGACCAGCGCCGTCAACCTCGCCTCCTGCACCGCCGCGGAGGGCGAGCAGACGCTGCTCGTCGACCTCGATCCCCAGTGCAATGCGACCGTCGCGCTCGGCGGCGACCGCGACCTGCACCCCTCCTCCTACGACTGCCTGACCGGTGACACCGAGGTGGCCGCCGCGGCCCGCCCGGCCGGGCCCGACAACCTCTGGCTGGTCCCCGCCAACGTCGACCTGGCCGGTGCGGCGATCGAGCTCCCGCGGATCGAGAACTCGGAGGTCCGCCTGCGCGAACGCCTCGGCCCGGTGCGCGAGCGCTTCGCCCGCACCTTCCTCGACTGCCCGCCCTCACTCGGCCCGGTCTCCGTCAACGCCTTGGTGGCCGCCGACCGCGTCATAGTCCCGGTGCAGGCCGAGTACCTGGCGCTCGAGGGCCTGGTCCAGTTCCTCGAGACGCTGGGGCTGATCCGGCGGCAGCTGAACCCGGGCCTGGAGGTGTCGGGATTGCTGATCACCATGTACGACGAGCGCACGCGGTTGGCCCAGGACGTCGAGGCCGAGTTGCGCGAGCAGTTCCCGGGCATGGTCTTCGAGACGGTGATCCCGCGCAGCGTCCGGGTTGCCGAGTCCCCTAGCTATGGTCTGCCGGTGACCGAGCACGCCCCGTCTTCTCGCGGCGCCGTCGCCTACAAGGCGCTGGCGAAGGAGCTCGCCGCCCGTGGCTAGCGGGACCAAACGGCGCGCCGGCCTCGGCCGCGGGCTCGCCGCGATCCTCCCCGAGACGCCCGCCGACGCCGCCGCGGGCGAGTTGCTCGAGTTGCCGGTGAAGCTGATCAAGCCGAACCCGGACCAGCCCCGCAAGACCTTCGACCCCGATGCGCTCGCCGCCCTGGCCTCCTCGATCGAGGCGACCGGCGTGGTCCAGCCGCTGCTGGTCCGCCCCCTCCACGACGGCAGCTACGAGCTGGTCGCCGGCGAGCGCCGCTGGCGGGCCGCCCGGCAGGCCGGCCTGGAGAAGGTCCCGGCAGTGGTCCGCGACCAGGCCGAGCCGGAGCGGCTGCAGGCGGCGCTGATCGAGAACATGGTGCGCGAGGACCTGAACCCGGTCGAGGAGGCGAAAGCCTGCGCCGCCCTGGTCGACGACCTCGGCCTGACCAAAGAGGAGCTGGCGCGCCGCGTCGGCCGCAGCCGCCCCGCTGTCTCCAACCTGATCCGCCTGCTCGAGCTGCCCGACGAGGCGCTCGACATGCTGCAGTCCGGGGAGCTCAGCGAGGGCCACGGACGCGCTCTGCTCGGGGCCAACGGCAACGACGTGCGCAGGCGCCTCGCCCGCGAGGCCGCGGCGGGGGGGTGGTCGGTCCGCGAGACCGAGAACCGGGTTCGGCTGGCCGGCCAGCCAAAAGCACGGCCGCGGAAAGCTCCGGTCGATCCCGACCAGCGGGCCGCCTTGGAGGACGCGGGCGACGCGTTCGAGTCGGCGCTCGGCCGCGAGGTGGCGGTGAAAGCCCGCGGCACCGGCATCGTCGTCGAGCTCCGCTTCGACGACCTGCGCGAAGCCCACGAGCTGGCGCGCGAGCTGCGCCGGCGGGGCAAGTGATCAGCTCCCTGCCGCGCCGCTATCATCGCCGTCCCCGGGCGATTAGCTCAGTTGGTTAGAGCGCGTCTCTGATAAGGACGAGGTCCCTGGTTCGAATCCAGGATCGCCCACTCGGCCTACTGGCGAGCGTCATCCTTCGTCAGGATTTCAACCCAGGTCTCGACGAACCCCCAGAACGGGTGCGTTTGACGAACCCACACGTGTGGGTTCGGTCGGCCAGCATGGGGGAGTTTCCGAAGGGCCCCGACTTTCTCAAGCCGCTCTAACGCTTCGCGGATCTGATTGTTCTCAACCTGACCCCCTAGCTCGCGACGGATATCGCTCGCGGCCACGGTCGCGTCGATCTCGATGGTCTGCGTGAGAGACCATGCGGCCGGAAGCACCAAGCTGTTCTTGAACAGGTCCGAGGAACGGCCACGCAGTATCTGGTGAGCAGCGTCTTCCATCTGATGAGTTACATACAATGACTTATATGGCCGGTATGGAGTCAGGAGCGACTTGTGTCTCCCCGACCGGCTTCCTACGGACTTTCCGCCCCTTTATCGGGCCCTTCAACCCGGGCGGGGGAGAGAAGGCTACGCTCGAATCCTATGGAGATCCAGATGCCTGTCGACCCAACCTCTGAGCAACTGGCCAAAGAGGTCGCTGCGGCCCGTCAGGCTCTCGTGAATCGCACGCACGAGGCGCCGGAGCAATGGTGGCCGGCCGGAGACTTGAAGGCTCGGGTGCGAAACGGCTGGAGCGCCGGGGCCACTGGGTTGGCACTAGGGGACCTGATTGCCGACGGTACTTTCGAGGTGCAGGGAGATTCGGTACGCCTGAGTAGGTAGCGTCCCTTGAATGGATGCGCTTTTTACTCCAACTGGCTCCAGTTCGGACGAGCAGTTTCGGGAAGCCCGGCTGCGAACGCCGCAAGTTGAGCAGGAGGGTCGCGCACAACGTGGCGACGCGAAGCGCGACCGCGACCGGATCCTCTACTCGTCGGCGTTTCAGCGGCTTGGAAACGTCACTCAGGTCACCGCGCCTGAGGCTGGACATGTCTTTCATAACCGGCTGACCCACTCGCTCAAGGTCGCGCAGGTCGGACGGCGCAACGCCGAACGCCTTGCCGGGTTGGCGAACTCCGGGGAGATAGACGGCGAATCGAGGAAGCTCGCCCTGTCCCTCGATGCCGACTCCGTCGAAGCGAGTTGCTTGGCCCACGATCTTGGTCACCCTCCGTTTGGGCATATCGCCGAGGCAACGTTGAATGCCGTCGCCCGCGAAGAGATCGGCGATGATTTCGACGCCTTCGAGGGAAACGCCCAGAGCTTTCGGATCGTCACCAGACTCTCGATCCGAGACGAACTGCAAGGTCTTAATCTGACCCGGCGAACCCTTGATGGAATGCTCAAGTACCCGTGGCCGTACTCGGCGAACGAGGCCGACAAGGCGCATCGGAAGTGGGGCTATTACGGCGGCGAGGAGGACGGGGACAAAGAGTCCTTTACCTTCGCGCGCCACCGTGCATCTGCCCGCGTCCCACAGGAACGCAAATGCCTCGAGGCTGAGATCATGGATTGGGCGGATGACTTGACCTATGCCGTCCACGATGTCGATGACTTCTTCCGCGCTGGCCTGATCCCACTTGATCGTCTCTCCCGACCTGGCCCCGAGGGAGACGATCTCTTACGGCTGCTCTCCGAAACCGAGGAAGCCGACCCAGGGGCGCTTGGTGGGTACGAGGCAGCCAATCTCGTGAACTGTCTGGCGGCACCACTCTCGCTCTATGGTCCCGAAAGTCGATATGAGCACACGGCCTTGCTGCGAGCGCAGATGCGGAAATTCGGATCGGAACTGATCACGCGCTATCTCAAGGCGTTCACTCTTGAGGATGACTCCGAGACCGCGTTGCCGGGTCTGAAGATCGACCCAACCTGCCGCCAAGAGGTCGAGGCACTGAAGTTGTTGGTCCGCGTTTACGTCATCCGGCGGCCTGGACTGGCGGTTGTGCAGCACGGCCAGGAACGGGTCGTAAGATGCCTTTTCAAACGGTACTTCGATGCGAGCAGGCGCGGTGGAAGTGGCGATCGTCGGCTCTTCCCCGTGGCGGCGAGGGAACG
>MKSH01000152.1:0-6383 GCA_001898095.1 Solirubrobacterales bacterium 70-9
GTTTCGCCACCCCGATCGTCCTCGTCACCCTCGTCGGCGCGATCAGCCTCGCCGCCCCGCGCCGCAACGAGATCCTGATGACGCTGATCTTCCCGCTCGCCGGGCTGGCCGTCTCGGTGGCCGCCACGGCCCTATCCTCAGGCCGGAAATGGTCCCAGTAGCAGGCATATTCCCGGCCGAACTGACGGCGCTCCGCGGCGTCGGGCTGGCGATCGCGCTGATCCTGATCGTCTACGCGGTGGTCCGCCGCCAGGCGCTGCGCAACGCCGACGTGCTGCTGCTGCTGATCTCCGGCGTCGCCCTGGCGATCGTCACGGGCACCGAAGTCGTCAACGGCCTGCTCTCCGCCTTCTCCTTCGAAAAGGGCAACGGCGGGCGGATCCTCGGGCTCGCGGTCTTCGCCATCTTCATCCTCTTCCTACTCGCCCTACGTGCGCTCTCGGTCGGGGCGCGCAACTCGCGCCAGCTCTCGGCGGCGCTCGAGGGGCTCGCCTGGGAGGAGTTCCGCCAGGCCGGCCTGCCGGACCGCTTCAAGGGCAAGATCGCGATCCTCGTCCCTGCCTACAACGAGGCCGAGAACATCGGCGTCGTCCTCGACCAGATGCCCGCCGAGGTCTGCGGCGTGCGCACCGAGGTCCTCGTCGTCGACGACGGCTCCCGCGACGGCACCGGCGACGTCGCCGCCGAGCACGGCGCCCTGGTCGCCCGTCACGTCACCAACCGCGGCGGCGGCGCGGCGCTGCGCACCGGCTACCGGCTGATGGTCGAATCGGGGGCCGAGGTCGTCGTCACCCTCGACGCCGACGGCCAGCACCTCCCCGCGGAGATGCCGCGGCTGGTCGAACCGGTCCTCGACGGCGAGGTGGACGTCGCCCACGGCTCCCGCGTCCTCGGCTACGCCGACCGCAACACCCGCGCCCGCGAGCTCGGCATCGTCTTCTTCAACCGCCTCGTCTCCTTCATCACCCGCACCCACGTCACCGACTGCTCGAACGGCTACCGCGCCGTCCGCACCACCGTCCTGCCCCAGCTCGTCCTGCGCCAGGAGCAGTTCCACACCTCCGAGTTCATGATCGAGGCGATCAAGCGCGGCGTCCCCGCCAAGGAGGTGCCGATCACCGTGGAACAGCGCCTCCACGGGCACTCGAAGAAGCCCGCGGTCTTCCGCTACGGCGTCGGCTTCGCCAACGCCATCGTCCGCGCCTGGCTGCGCTAGGTCCGTCCTAGCCGCGGACGCCGGGGTGGCGGACGGCGCGCGGGTCGGGCAGGTAGAGCTCGGCGCCGCAGCGGGGGCAAACCTGGACGTAGAGCTTCAGCGTCTTCAGGCAGTTCGGGCACTGGCGTTCCGGTTCGTCGCGCTCGCGGCGGGAGAGGATCACGGCGATCAGGCCGAGGATCGGCAGCACCGCGCCGACCAGGAACCAGATCCAGAAGGAGCTGCCCTTGGCCTTGCCGATGATCGCGGTCGCCAGGCCGCAGAAGAAGACGATCCAGAGGTACTCGAGGCCCATCGCCCTCCTATTGTGGCGGGTCGGGTTGCCCGAACGTCCACGCGTTCGCACTTTCCCGTAACCAGTACGGGGAACTGCGAACGCTAGCCGAGGCGTTTGGGGCTGGTGACCGAGCCGAGCTCGGCGATGTCGCGCTTGAACGGCAGGCTCGACGTCCAGTCGAGGATCGCGTGGGCCTTGCGGGCGTAGCCCGGGATCTGGCTCATGTGGTAGCTGCGGGCGAGGAACCAGGCGGGGAAGCCGCGGAGTTTGCGGTCGCCGATCCGGCCGACGGCCTTGTAGCGGCCGAGGTTCACGAACGAGGCCTCGCTGCGGTAGGTGAAGGGCCCGGCCTCGCCGACGCCGAGCTCGGCGGCGATGTTGCGGGCCGCCACCGGACCCTGGCGGACGGCGTGCTGGGCGGTCGGCGGGCAGGTGCCGCCGCGCGGGTCGGGGGCGGCGGCGCAGTCGCCGATCGCCCACACCGAGTCGAGCCCCTGCACCCGCAGGTGGTCGTCGACCGGCACCCGGCCGCGCTCGTCGAGCGGCAGGCTCAGCTGCTTGAGGATCGGCGCCGGGGCGACGCCCGCGGTCCAGACCACGGTCGTGGTCGGGATGACCTCGCCGGTCGAGATCGTCACCGAGTTTTTCGTCACCTCTTTCAGCTGCGTCTCCAGCTTGATGTCGATACCGCGGCCGCGCAGCTCGCGCAGGGCGTAATCGGCGAGATCCTGGTCGATCTCCGGCAGCACCCGCGGCGCCGCCTCGATCAGGATCCAGCGCATCCCGTGCAGGCGGGCGCGCGGGTAGCTGTCCATCGCATCGGCGGCGAAGTCCTGGAGCTCGGCCAGCGCCTCGAGCCCGGCGTAGCCGCCGCCGACGAAGACGAAGGTGAGCAGTTCCTCGCGCCGTTGGTGGTCGGTGGTCGCGTTCGCCGCCTCGAGGTTCTCGATCACCTTGTTGCGCAGCACGATCGCGTCGGCGAGGCCCTTGAATCCCATCGCGTGCTCGGTCAGCCCGGGGATCGGCAGCACCCGTGAGACCGAGCCGAGCGAGAGCAGCAGCTGGTCGTACGGGACCGTCTCGGTCTCGCCGTCCTTGGTCCGCAGCTCGACCGTCTTCGCGACCGGGTCGTGACCGTCGATCTCACCGAGGCGGATGTAGGTGCGCTTGAGGATGTCGCGCAGCGGCGTCACCACGTGGCGCGGCTCCAGCGTCCCGGCGGCGGCCTCGGGCAGGAACGGCGAGTAGGTCGAGTAGTTGGTCTCGTTGACCAGCATCAGCCGCGCCGACTGCTTCGGCATGACCTTCTCCAGCTCGCGCGCGGCGGCGAGCCCTCCGAAACCACCTCCCGCGATGACGATGTTCCAAGCCATGCACCGACGGTAGCAGCTTGTAACAGCGTGTTACAAAGTGCTATCCGTCACACGAGGTGAGTTCGCAGAAAGCTCCGCTATGCGGCCATTACTGCGAACGCATCGGGCGTCAGAGGCCGAGCTGCTCGCGGATCAGACGGTTGACCTCGCCGCCGTCGGCGCGGCCCTTCGTCTCCCGCATCACGACGCCGACGATCGCCCCGATCGCCTTGCCGTTGCCGTTGCGGATCTGCTCGGCGGCGGCCGGATCGCCCTCGATCGCGGCGGCGACGATGCGGGCCAACTCGCCGTCGTCACCCCCCATCTGGGCGAGCCCCTCGCGCTCGACGATCGCCGCGACGTCCCCCTCCCCGGTCTCGACCAGGATCGCGAGGACCTGGCGGCCGCTGCCGTGGGAGATCGTCTTCGCGGCGGTCGCCCCGATCAGCTCGGCGAGCGCCGCGGGGGCGACGGTCGGCGACCCGTAATCCTCGTCGATCTCGGCGCCGCGCAGGGCGGCGGTCAGCTCGCCGGTGACCCAGTTGGCGACGACCCGCGGCTCCGGCGCGGTGGAGGCGGCGAGGACCGCCTCGAAGTACTCGGCCTGCCCCGGATCGGCGGCCAGGAGGCGCGCCTGGGCCTCGTCCAGGCCCTCGCCTTCGTAGCGCGCCTGGCGGGCCGCGGGCAGCTCCGGCAGTGAGGCGCGCGCGGCGGCGATCATCGCCTCGGTGGCGACGATCGCGACCAGGTCGGGCTCGGGGAAGTAGCGGTAGTCGTGGGCTTCCTCCTTCGAGCGCAGCGAGGTGAGGTCGCCGCTGGTCGGGTCGAAGTGCAGGGTCTCCTGTTCCACCGTCCCTCCCGCGTCGACGATCCCGCGCTGGCGCTCCAGCTCGGCTTCGATCCCGCGCTGCACGAAGCGGAAGCTGTTCATGTTCTTCAGCTCGGTCTTCGTGCCGAGCTCGGTCGAGCCCGCCGGGCGCACGGAGACGTTGGCGTCGATCCGCAGGCTGCCCTCCTCCATGTTCACGTTGGAGACGTCGAGCTGGCGGACGGTCTCGCGCAGCAGGCGCGCCCACTCCGCCGCTTCGGCGGCGCCGCGGAGGTCGGGCTCGGTGACGATCTCGACCAGCGGCGTGCCGCCGCGGTTGAAGTCGACCAGCGAGGCGGTCGAGCCGTGGATCCGCCCGGTCGAGCCGGCGTGGATCGTCTTCGCCGCGTCCTCCTCGAGGTGGGCGCGGGTGATGCGGATGTCGCCCAACTTCCCGGGCCCGCAGATCGGGATGTCGTACTGACTGATCTGGTAGGCCTTCGGGTTGTCGGGATAGAAGTAGTTCTTGCGGTGGAAGATCGAGCGCGGGGCGATCTCGCAGTCGAGCGCCAGGCCGATCTTCAGCGCGTAGGCGATCGCCTCCTCGTTGGGAACCGGGAGGACGCCCGGGTGGGCGAGGCAGATCGGGCAGGTGTGGACGTTCGGCTCGTCGCCGAAGCTGAGCGCGCAGCCGCAGAACATCTTCGTCCGCGTCGCCAGCTGGACGTGGATCTCGAGCCCGATGACCGCCTCCAACTCAGGCACGGGCGCCTCCCCTCCAGGGCGCGGCATCGCCTGCCGCGGCAGCGAAGTCGAGTGCGCCCTCGAGCGCGTGGGCGGCCTCCAGCAGCTTCTGCTCGCCGAAGGCGGGGGCGGCGATCTGGAAGCCGACCGGCAGCCCGGGGGCGCCGGCGGCGGCCCCCTCCGGCGCGGCGAGGCCGGCCGGGATCGAGATCGCCGGGATCCCGGCGAGGCTCATCGGCACGGTGAAGAAGTCGTTCAGGTACATCGCCAGCGGATCGGCGGTCTTCTCCCCCAGCCCGAACGCGACCGAGGGCGAGGTCGGGGTGACGACGAAGTCGACCTCGGCGAAGGCGGCGTCGAAGTCCCCGGCGATCCGGGTGCGGACCTTCTGCGCCTGGCCGTAGTAGGCGTCGTAGTAACCGGAGGAGAGCGCGTAGGTGCCGAGCATGACCCGCCGCTTCACCTCGGCGCCGAAGCCCTGGGCGCGGGTCTCCTCGTACATCGTCACCAGGTCCTCGTCGCCGGCCACGCGCTGCCCGTAGCGGACGCCGTCGTAGCGGGCGAGGTTGGACGAGGCCTCGGCCGGGGCGATCACGTAGTAGGCGGAGATGCCGTGCTCGGCGTGCGGCAGGGCGACCTCGGCGATCTCGCCGCCGAGCTCCTCGATGCGCGCGATCGTCGCCTCGAAGACGGCACGTACACCGGCGTCGAGCGCCGCCTCGCCGATCTCCTTCGGCACGCCGAAGCGCAGGCCGGAGAGGTCCTCGCGGGTCGGCAGGGCGATCGCCCCGTCGAGGCCGACCGAGGTCGCGTCGAGCGGGTCTTTGCCCTCCATCACGCCGAGCAGGAGGGCGGCGTCGGCGACGTCGCGGGTGAGCGGGCCGCACTGGTCGAGCGAGGACGCGAAAGCGATCATGCCGAAGCGGGAGATCGCCCCGTAGGTCGGCTTCAGCCCGACGATGCCGCAGAGCGAGGCGGGCTGGCGGATAGAGCCGCCGGTGTCGGTGCCGAGCGCCGCCGGGGCGAGCCCGCCCGCGACCACCGCGGCCGAACCGCCGGAGGAACCACCGGGGACGCGGTCGCGGTCCCAGGGGTTGCGGACTGGCCCGTAGGCGGAGTTCTCGTTCGAGGACCCCATCGCGAACTCGTCCATGTTCGTCTTGCCGAGCACCCGGGCGCCCGCCGCGGTCAGCTTGCGCACCGCGGTCGCGGTGTAGGGCGGCCGGTAGCCCTCGAGGATCTTCGACCCGGCGGTGGTCGGGATGCCCTGGGTGGTGAAGATGTCCTTGATCGCGATCGGGACGCCGCCCAGCGGGCCGGAGTCGGCGGGCGCGGCCGGGTTGGCGCCATAGGGGGTTTCCTCGCCCGCGCCGGGCGGGGCGCTCTCCCCGGCACCGGTCCAGTCGGTTTCCCCGGCGCCCTCGTCGGCGGTCCAGAGGTAGGCGTTCAGGTCGTCGCCGGCCGCGGCCGCGCGCCAGGCGGCTCCGTACTCCTCCGCCGAGACCTCGCCCGCGGCGATCTTCGCCGCCGCCTCGGCGACGGTCAGGTCGAGCAGGTCGGCCATCAGTCGACCGGAGCCTGCGGCGAGGGGACGCGGAAGGCGCCGTCGAAGGGCTCGGGGGCGGAGGCCAGCGCCACCTTGGGCGGCAGGCTCGTCCAGGGGACGTCGGCGCGGAAGACGTTCTCCAGCTGCACTACGTGGGAGGTCGCCTCGACGCCCTCGAGGTCGAGGTCGGAGATCCGGTCGACGTGCTCGAGGATGCCGGAGAGCTCCCCGGCCATCGTCTCGACTTCGGCATCGTCGAGGCGGAGCCGGGCCAGTTTGGCGACGTGCAGGACTTGATCGCGGTCGATCACAAGGGTTCGGATTCTAGGTGGGGCCTACGCCTGGGGCTTTTTGCGCGGCGAGCGGCGGGGCGAGGCGGGTTTCTTCGCCGCCGGCTTGGAGGCGATGGCCGGCTTTTCCGCCCCCGGTTTCGCGCGCGA
>MKSH01000152.1:6393-8917 GCA_001898095.1 Solirubrobacterales bacterium 70-9
GCCGGCCGCCGTAGGCAATCCCGAGGGTGGCGGCGAGGGCGAGGAAGATGCCCAATTCGAGGTCGACGCCGTAGCCGATGCCTTCGCCGCCGAGGTCGGGCGGCGAGACCATCCGGCCGAGGATGCCGAGGGCGGCGAGTAGGCCGAGCACGCAGACGGCGGCGGCGGGCGGGACGGCGGGCTTCCAGTCGGAGCCGATCAACCGCAGGAGCGCCGCGCCGACCGTGACTGCGATCGTCAGCATCAGGAACAGGGGGAGCACCTCGAGCGTCTGCCAGGCGTTGCCGCCGGCGACCAGGGTGGTGATCCCGCCGATCGTTTCGCTGCCGCTCTTCCAGGCCACCCCGTACCAGTCGAAGAACATCAGGGCGAAGAGCAGGATCGCGGCGAAAAGGTAGATCGCCTCCCCCGCCCGCAGCCGCGAGAGCGGGTTCGCACGCTTGCGCGCCTTGCGCTCGGCCGGCGGCTTCGCGTGGCCGCCCTTGCCCCGCCGCTGTCCCTTGTCCGCGCCCGCCGCGGCCTCGGCGGTCATCAATTGCCGCTTCGCGCCCGGGCCGCCTGCAGGGTGTTGTGGAGGAGCATCGCGATCGTCATCGGGCCGACCCCGCCGGGGACCGGGGTGATCGCGGCGGCGACCTCGGCGGCGGGCTCGTAGTCGACGTCGCCGACCAGGCCCTCCTCGAGCCGGTTCACGCCGACGTCGATCACGATCGCCCCCGGCTTGATCGCGGCGGTGCCGAGCAGGCGCGGCACGCCGACCGCGGCGACGAGGACGTCGGCCCGGGCGCAGACCGCGTCGAGGTCACGGGTGCGCGAGTGGCAGATGGTCACCGTCGCGTTTGCCATCAACAGCAGGCGGGCGACGGGCACGCCGACGAGCTTCGAGCGTCCGACCACGACCACGTCGGCCCCTTCCAGCTCCACCCCCTCGTGGGCGAGCAGCTCCATCACCCCGGCGGGCGTGCAGGGGGTGAGTCCCGGCGTGCCGTGGGCGAGCAGCCCGGCGTTCACCGGGGTGAGCCCGTCGACGTCCTTCAGCGGGTCGATGAGCGCGACGATCCGGTCGGAGTCGAGGTGGTCGGGCAGCGGCATCTGGACGAGGATCCCGTCGACGGCGTCGTCGGCATTCAGCTCTTCGACCAGCGCCTCGAGCTCCTCCTGGCGGATCGAGGCGGGCGGCTGCTGGTGGATCGAGCGGATCCCCACCTCGGCACAGGCTTTGACCTTCATCCCGACGTAGACCTCGGAGGCCGGGTCCTCGCCGACCAGCACCGTCGCCAGCCCCGGCGCGCGGCCCGACTCCTCCTCGTAGGCGGCGAGGTCGACCTTCACGCGCTCTTTCACCGCCGCCGCCACCGCTCTGCCGTCGATCCGCCGCGCCGCCATCGTCACCGCTTCTTGATCGGGGCGTAGTCGGCCATCAGCTTGCGCTCGGCGCCGTCGTCGGCGAAGCGGACGACGATCACCCCGCCCGGCTCGGTCCCGGTGACCACACCGTCGCCGAAGGAGGCGTGGACGACGTCGTCGCCGACCCGCATTTCGAGGGCGCCGGTCGGATCGACCGGCTGGGCCGGGGCGGGCGCGCCGCTGCCGCCGCTGCCGAAGCCGTTGTCGGCGAAGCCGCCGCCACCCCCGCCGCCGTACTGGGTCGAGCCCCAGGTCATCCCGGTGCTCGCCGCGGTCGAGTTGCGTTCGGTCAGCTCGGCCGGGATCTCGTCGATGAAGCGCGAGGGCAGGTTGCGCTCGGAGCGGCCGAAGAGCGAGCGTTCGCGCGTCCAGGTCATGCAGAGGCGCCGTTCGGCACGGGTGATGCCGACGTAACAGAGGCGCCGCTCCTCCTCTTCGCCGCCCTCCTCCAGTGCCCGCATGTGGGGGAAGGCGCCGTCCTCGCAGCCGATGATGAAGACCGTGTCGTACTCCAGGCCCTTCGCGTTGTGGAGGGTCATCAGCGTGACTTTTTCGCTCTCCTCGCCCTCCAGCGCGTCCTGCTCGGAGCGCAGCATGTTCGTCTGCAGGTACTCCTCCAGCGGGGTCAGGTCGCTCTCGCCCTCGATCTCCCGCTCGCGGTCGAACTCGGCGGCGCCCTCGAGCAGCGCCTCGAGGTTCTCCACCCGCCCTTCGGCTTCCACGGTGCGCTCGGCATTCAGCGCTTCCATGTAGCCGGTCTCGTTCAGCGTCCGCTCCAGCAGCGAGTGCATCGAGGAGTCGGCGACGTGGTCTTTCAGCGCGTCCATCATCTCGAAGAAGCGGCCCACCGACTTGATCGCCGCGGCGCTGACCCCGGGCACGTCCTCGACCCGTTCGATCACCTCCCAGATCGTCTGCCCGGTGGTGTTCGCGTAGGCGGTGAGGCGGCCCTGGGTGGTGTCGCCGATCCCCCGCCGCGGCGAGTTCACGATCCGCCCGAAGGCGACCAGGTCGGCCGGGTTGGCGAGGAACCCGAGGTAGGCGAAGGCGTCTTTGATCTCCGCCCGGTCGTAGAACTTGGTCCCGCCGATCACCTGATAGTTGACGTCGAAGCGCT
>MKSH01000153.1:0-547 GCA_001898095.1 Solirubrobacterales bacterium 70-9
CTGAGCGAGGAAGAGGCGGTGGCCGGGGTCCGCGAGCGGCTCGGCCTGCCCGACCTCGAGCTGGACGTGATCCGCACCAGCCGCTGGCAGATCGAGGCGCTGGTCGCCGCCCGCTACCGCGAGGGCCGGGTGTTCCTCGCCGGGGACGCGGCCCACCGCCACTCGCCGATGGGCGGCCTCGGCCTCAACACGGGGATCCAGGATGCCCACAATCTGACCTGGAAGCTCGCCCGCATAGTCGCCGGCGACGCGGCCCCGGACTTGCTCGACTCCTACGAATCGGAGCGGCGACCGGTCGGCAGGCGGAACGTCGAGTTCGCCACCTTCGCCTTCTTCAACCACCTTGCGGTGACCGCGGGCTTCGGCGTGATGGCCGACGCCCCCGCCGCCCACAACCGTGACGCGCTCGAACGGCTCTTCGCCGACAGTGCCGACGGAGCCACCCGGCGCGGCCGCCTCGCGGGCTTCTTCGACACGCTGCGGATGGAGTACCAGTGCGCCGACCTCGACCTCGGCTTCGAGTACGCCGACAGCGAGGCGGTCAGCC
>MKSH01000153.1:653-4134 GCA_001898095.1 Solirubrobacterales bacterium 70-9
CGAGGCGGCGGCCGAGGTCGGGGCCGTCGGCCACGCGATCGGGCCGGAGGCGAAGCTGCGCGACCGCTACGGGGAATGGAAGGGCGTGTCGGGCATCGACCCCGGCGGTGCGGTGCTGGTGCGCCCGGACGGCTTCGTCTGCTTCCGTGCGCCGGCCGCGGTGGCCGATCCGGCCGCCGAGCTGCGCGCCGCGCTCGGGCGGGCGCTCGGCAGGGTTCGGGAGACGGTGTGACCCGTCCATCAGGCCAGACCGCCGCCGGGACCGCGATCGCGACCTCGACCGCCGATGCGATCTACATCCGCGACCGCAACCTGGTCGAGGAGCTGATGGGACGGCTCGACTTCACCAGCATGCTCGCCTTCCAGATCCGCGGCGAGGTGCCGACCGCGGGTGAGCGGGCGATGCTCGACGCCGTCCTGGTGACGTTGATGGAGCACGGGCTGACGCCGAGCTCGATCTCGGCGCGACTGATCTACGGCAGCTCGCCGGACAGCCTGCAGAGCGCCGTCGCCGGCGGCCTGCTGGCGGCCGGGAGTGCCTTCCTCGGCTCGATGGAGAACCTGGCGGTCCTGCTGCAGGAGGGCGCGACGAGGATCGAGGCGGGAGAGGACGACGTCGACGACTATGCCCGGGCGACGATCGCCGGCCTGCTCGCCGCGGGTGAGCCGGTGCCGGGCTTCGGCCACCACATCCACCGCCCCGACGACCCGCGGCCCGGGCGGCTGATCGAGATCGCTCGTGAGCACGGGATCGCGGGACTGCACGTCGACCTGCTGCTCGCCATCAGCAGGGAGCTCGACGCGGCGAAGGGTCGCCACGTGACCATCAACGCGACCGGCGGGGTCGCCGCCTGTCTCTCTGACATGGGCTACCCCGCCCGCATCCTGCGCGGCTTCTCCCTGATCGCCCGCGCCGCGGGCCTGGTCGGCCATCTATTGGAGGAGCAGCAGGAACCGCTTTCGCGCGAGCTCTGGGCCTTGGTCGAGGACGCGGTTCCCTACCGCGGCTCCGCCGTCTCTGACCGGGCGCCCGCGGAGTGACCCAGCACACCTCGACGATCGGAGTCTGATGTCCAATTTCGCTTCCATCCGCACCGACCGGGGCACCCGCGCGGTCCGCATCGACGGTGACCGTGCGGTGGAGCTGAACTACGCTGACGTCGGCGATCTCCTGCGCAGCGGCAGCGCCTGGCGCCGACGGGCGGAGGCGGTCGGGGGAGAGGAGCTCCCGGTCTCCGAGCTCGACTTCGCGCCGCCGGTCACGACGCCCGAAAAGATCATCTGCGTCGGCCTCAACTACGCCGACCACGCCGCCGAGACCGGCAAGGAGACTCCTTCTTATCCTCAGCTCTTCGCCAAGTTCGCCCTCGCCCTGATCGGCGCTCACGACACGATCGAGCTCCCTGACTGCTCCGATCAGATCGACTGGGAGGCGGAGCTGGCGCTGGTGATCGGCGCCCCGGCGCGGCACGTGTCGGAAGCCGACGCGCACTCCTACGTCGCCGGCTACACGGTCGCCAACGACGTCAGTGTCCGGGACTGGCAGCGACGCACCGGTCAGTACCTGCAGGGGAAGACCTTCGAGGCGACGACGCCGGTCGGTCCGTGGATGGTCCCGGCCGAGGATCTCGATGCCGGCGATCTGCGGATCACCTGCGAGGTCGACGGCGAGACGGTCCAGGACATCTCGACCCGCGACATGATCTTCGGGCCGGCCGCCCTGGTCTCCTATATCAGCCAGATCATCACCCTCGATCCGGGCGACCTGATCATCACCGGCACCGGGGCCGGGATCGGCGCCCGTCGGACTCCGCCCCGCTACCTCACCGAGGGCAACGTCCTGACCACCAGCATCGAGGGGATCGGGACGATCGAGAATCGCTGCCTGGCGCCGGCGGTGGCTCGGTGACGCCCGATCTGGTCCGCTCGCTGAGCCACGTCGCCTTCGGGGTCCGCGACCTGCCCGCGAACCAGGCCGCCGCCGAATCGCTGATCGGGCTGGTCGAGCGCGAACGGGACGGCGACTGCGTCTACCTGACCCACGGCACCTCCCATCACGCGCTGAAGCTGATCGCCGACGAGGAGGACCGGCTCGACCACGTCGCCTTCGAGACCACCGGGCCGGCGGCGCTCGCCGAGCTGCGCGCCCGGATCGACGACGCCGGCTACGAGTTCGTCGACCATCCGCTCGACGGGCTGCCCGAAGACGGCTTCTGCTTCCTCGGTCCGGAGGGCCTCGTGGTCGAGCTGCACACCGGGGCCGCCCCGCTGGAGGCCCCGCGGGGCACGGCTGTGAGCCCGAATCGGATCGGTCACTTCAACGTCAACCCGGTCGAGGTGGAGCCGATGCACCGGCTTTTCACCGAGGTGCTCGGCTTCCGCGTCTCGGACGAGGTGGGCGATGGGTTGGGCTACTTTCTGCGGTGCAACAGTGACCACCACGCGGTGGCGATCCTGCCCGGTCGCGGTGTCTTCCACCACCTGGCCTGGGAAGTAAAGGAGTTCGCCAACCTGATGCGGGTCGCGGACCTGCTCGCCGAGCGCGGCCAACGGACTCTGTGGGGGCCACTGCGCCACGGCGCCGGTCATAACGTGGCGGTGTACTTCACCGACCCCGCCGGCAGCGTGGTCGAGATCTACACCGACATGGATCGGATCGAGAGCTCCGAGGCCCAGACGGTGCATTGGGACCCCGAGGACAGCCGCTGGTACAGCCTCTGGACCGACTACCGCCCACCCGGATTGCGCGAGCTCGGGCTGCCGATCGCTGTCGCCGGCGCGCGGCGATGACCGCCTCCGCCCGGGCTGCCCTGCCAGCCGGCGAGCTGCTCTGGAGTCCTGGGCCGGACTTCGCCGCTCGTTCGCAGTTGGGTCGCTACACGAAGTGGCTTGCTGCCGAGCACGACCTTCATTTCCCCGGCTACCACGACCTATGGCGTTGGTCGAGCGAAGATCTGGACGGTTTTTGGGGGTCGATCTGGAGCTACTTCGAGCTCGGTGGGGGGGAGGCCTACGACACGGTCCTGGCCGAGGAGCGGATGCCCGGCGCGGTCTGGTTTCCGGGCGCGCGGCTGAATTACGCCGAGCACGCCCTGCGCCGTGCCGACGCCGACGGGGTGGCGATCGTCGCCCGCTCCCAGACCCGGCCGGGTATCTCCTACACGCGCGCGCAGCTGATCGAGGAGGTGGGGCGCGTCCAGGCCGGGTTGCGCCGGCTCGGGGTCGGTCGCGGCGACCGGGTCGCCGGCTACCTGCCGAACGTCCCCGAGGCGATCTTCACCTTCCTCGCCTGCGCCGGCCTCGGCGCCGTCTGGTCGGCCTGCCCGCCGGAGTTCGGCGTCGCCGCTTCGCTCAACCGGCTGGCGCAGTTCGGCCCCACCGTGTTGTTGGCCGTCGACGGGTATCGCTGGGGCGAGAAGGAGGTCGACCGCCGCGCCGACCTCGCCGAGATCGTCGCCGCGCTGCCTGAACTCCGCGCCAC
>MKSH01000153.1:4145-10520 GCA_001898095.1 Solirubrobacterales bacterium 70-9
GCTGCGGGCCGAGGCGGCCCCGCCGCGGTTCGAGCCGCTGCCCTTCGACCACCCGCTCTGGGTGCTGTTCTCCTCCGGGACCACGGGTCCGCCGAAGGGCTTCGTGCACGGGCACGGCGGCATCCTCCTCGAGCAGCTGAAAAGCCTCGTCCTGCACCACGACCTGACCGCCGGCGACCGGATGTTCTTCTTCTCGACCACCGGCTGGATGGTCTGGAACCAGCTTGTGTCCGGCCTGCTCGCCAGCGCCGGCGTCGTGATCCTCGACGGCGCCCCGAACTTCCCCCACCCGGACTCGCTCTGGGACCTGGCGGCGGAGGCCGAGGTGACCCACTTCGGCGCGAGCGCCTCCTTCTACATGCTCTGTCGCGACGCCGGCATGGCGCCGGGCGAGACCCGTGACCTGAGGCGGATCCGCTTCGTCAAATCGGCCGGCTCACCGCTGCCGGCGGAGGGCTATCGCTGGCTCCACGAGAACTTCCCCGGCGCCTTCCTCTCCTCCTCCAGCGGCGGGACGGAGATCTGCTCCGGCTTCGTCGGCGGCGTGACGACGCTGCCGGTCCACGCCGGGGAGATGGCGGGACGATGGCTCGGGGTCGACG
Organism: Solirubrobacterales bacterium 70-9; assembly: GCA_001898095.1. Lineage (GTDB taxonomy): Bacteria > Actinomycetota > Thermoleophilia > Solirubrobacterales > 70-9 > VAYN01. The sequence goes on from MKSH01000153.1 coordinate 4,748, forward strand.
CCGAGGCCTGGGACGCCGACGGCGATGCGGTGATCGACGAGCCGGGCGAGCTGGTGATCCGCCGGCCGCTGCCCTCGATGCCGCTCGAGCTGGTCGGCGATCCCGACGGCGACCGCTACCGCGACGAGTACTTCTCGACCTACCCCGGCGTCTGGCGGCACGGCGACTGGTTCGTGGTCAGCGAGCGCGGGACCTGCGCGATCCTCGGCCGCTCCGACGCCACCCTCAACCGCGGCGGCGTCCGCCTGGGGACGGGCGAGTTCTACGCGGTGCTGGGCGAGATGCCGGAGCTTGCCGACAGCCTGGTCGTGCACCTCGGCGGCGCCGACGGCGGCCTCGGCGAGTTGATCCTCCTGGTCGAACTCGCCGCCGACGCCCCCGCGGACGACGACCTGGACGGGCGGATCGCCGCGACGCTGCGCTCCCGGCTCTCGCCCCGCCATGTCCCCGATCGGCTGATCGTGGTTCCCGAGATCCCGCGCGGGGCGACCGGCAAGCGGCTGGAGGTGCCGGTCAAGCGGGTCCTCCTCGGCGCCGACCCGGCAGGGGCATTCGGACCCGCCGAGATCGATCCCACGACCGTTGCTCTGTTGACCCGGATGGCCGTCGCACGGGCGGCCCGGAACGAGGAGGTCTAGACCCATGTCCACCGCATCGCAGACCCCGCTGCGCCTGGCCCTGATCGGGGCCACCGGCTTCGTCGGCCGCCAGGTCCTCGACGAGGCGCTCGGTCGCGGTCATGCCGTCACCGCGATCGTCCGCCACCCCGACCGTCTGCCGGAGCACGAGTTGCTCACCCCGCGCGAGGCCGACGTGCAGGATCTGCGCCAGGTGGCCGAGGCGGTCCGCGGCCACGACGCCGTCCTCAGCTGCTTCCACCCCGGCGGCCACGACGGTGGCGCCGACCCGACGCTCTATCGGGACGTGGTCGAGGGGACCCGTTCGATCATCGAGGGCGTCAAGGCGGCGGGCCTCTCCCGGATCGTCTACGTCGGCGGGTGCGGCAGCCTCTACGTCCGTCCCGGCGTGATGCTCGTCGACGATCTCGCCGTCCTCGGCGCCAACATGAAGCAGGGCAGGCCGGAAGGCACCTATCCGGCGCCCGCGGCGGGCAAGCCCTCTTTCGACATCCCCCTGGCCGCGCGGATGGGCTTCTACCTGTTCGAGCGAGAGGACCGGCTCGAATGGACCTTCATTTCCCCGTCGCGGTTCCTCGGCGAATTCGGCGATGCCACCGGGGACATCCGGTACGGCGACGACCGGCTGCTGCTCGAACCGGACGGGTCTCCCGCCAGGCTGGAGGTCGCCGACCTCGCCGTCGCGATGGTCGACGAGGTCGAGGAGCCGCGGCACATCCGCTGCCATTACACGGTGGCGAGCAGCTTCCCGGCGTCGGCTTAGCGCGCCGTTCCGGTGATTGAAACCGACCTGTTGCTCGGCCGATCAGGCCCGACCTACGCTTGCCGCGGGTTGCTGAAGGAAGCACGGACTGCGGCCTTGACCGTGGTCGGGCGCGACGGATAGGTGAAACAGTGAGTGGTGCACTTCTCTCGATAAGTAACGTTTCGAAGACCTTTCCCGGCACGAAGGCCCTGGACGGCGTATCGATGGAGGTGGGGGCCGGAGAAATCGTCGCCCTCGTCGGTCAGAACGGTTCGGGGAAGTCGACCCTGGTGAAGATCCTCGCCGGGATCTATCAGTCCGATCCAGGGTCGACCGTCACCTTTGGCGGCGCGGGCGACGAGAAGGCTTCGCTGCACTTCATCCACCAGGACCTCGGTCTGGTGGGATCGCTCTCGACGGTGGAGAACGTCTCGCTCGGCCGGCCCGAGCGATGGGTGTCGCTCGGCCTGCTGCCGAAGCGCCGGGAAGTGAAGCGGGCGGTCGAGCTGATCGCCGACTTCGGCGGCAGCTTCGACGTCACCCGACCGATCTCCGAGCTGACCGCGGCCGAGCGCACGATCGTCGCCCTCGCTCGCGCCCTCGACGGTTGGGAGCACACGCGCAACGTGCTCGTCCTCGACGAGCCGACCGCCGCGCTGCACGGCAGCGAGGTCGAGAAACTGTTCGTCGCGGTGCGGAAGGCCGCCGCCCTGGGGAGCGGGGTGGTCTTTATCTCGCATCGGCTCGACGAGGTGATCGAACTGGCGGACAAGGTCGTCGTGCTGCGGGACGGGCGGGTGATCGGCGAGGCCGAGCGCGGTGCCTACGGACACGAGGATCTGGTCGAGCTGATCGCCGGGCGCACGGCCGAGCGGGTCGAGCAGCGGCGCTCCCCGGTGGCCGGAATGCCGGCGTTGCGGGTCCGCGGATTGTGCGGCGAGACTGTGCGCGACCTTTCGCTGGACGTCCAGCACGGTGAAGTGCTCGGGATCAGCGGAGTGCTCGGCTCAGGCCGCGACGAGATCTGCTCCCTCGTCTTCGGGGCCAGGCGACCCGTTGCCGGAGCGCTCAGTCTCGACGGCACCGCGGTGCACCCCGGCCTGGCGCGCGAGGCGATCAAGGCAGGCCTCGGTTACGTGCCCGCCAACCGCGCACAGGAAGGCGCGGTGATGACGATGACCGTGCGGGAGAACCTCACGCTACCGTGGCTGACGCCGCTCCGCGGCTTCGGTGGCAGGCTCGTCCGGGCGCGGGAACGCGAGGAAGTCGACCGCTGGGCGGAGAAGATCGCCCTGCGGCCCGCCGACCCGGAGCGGACCATCGCCCTGTTCAGCGGCGGCAATCAGCAGAAGGTCGTGCTGGCGAAGTGGCTGCGGATGAGGCCGAAGGTACTACTCCTCGACGAGCCGACCCAAGGTGTCGACGTCGGGGCGAAGGCGGGAGTGTACGACCTGATCGACGGGGCGGCCGCGGAAGGCTCGGCCGTCCTCATGTGCTCGTCGGACGAGAAGGAGTTGGCGACCGTCTGCGATCGCGTGTTGGTCCTCAGCGGCGGCCGGGTCGTGGCCGAGCTGAAGCGTGAAGACCTGAGCGAGGCCGCGCTGGTGGGAGCCGGCCTGGGCGCCGTCGCGAGTCCTAGTCAGTGAAGACCGAAAGGCGGAGTCGAAAAGAAATGCAAACCTCCTCGATCCACCGAATCGGCAGGGCTCTCTCCTTCCGCAACATCAGTGCGATCTACATCTTCATCGCGATCTTCGTTCTGTTTTCACTGTGGGTTCCTGAAACGTTCCTCTCCGGTGACATGTGGAAGGCACTGCTCGCCAGTCAGGCGGTCACGGCAGTGCTGGCGGTCGGCCTCGTGCTGGCACTCGCCGCCGGTGCGTTCGACCTCGCGATCGGTACCGAGCTTGGGCTCGGGTCGATATTCGTCGCCTGGCTGATCGGTGAACACGGATTGCCGATCGTCCCCGCGATCGTCCTGACTCTGCTCGTCGGGGTCGTCATCGGAGCCATCAACGGCCTTCTGGTCGTGAAGGTGAAGATCGACTCGTTCATCGCCACGCTCGGTATGAGCTCGGTACTTCTGGCCCTGATCGCCTGGATCTCCTCCAGCCAGCAGATCCTCGGGCTGAGCAAAGGCTTCCAGTCGATCGGCGTGACGAAGGTCTTCGGGATCGCCCTGCCCTTCTACATCATGATCGGGATTGCCGCCGTCCTCTGGTACGTGCTGGACTGCACGGCCACGGGGCGCAAGATCTACGCGACCGGCGGCAACATCGACGCCGCGCGGTTGGCCGGCGTACCCGTCTCCAAAGTCGTCGTCGGGTCGCTGGTCGCGTGCGGCAGCATCGCGGCGCTCGCGGGCGTCCTGGTCAGCGCCAACCTGGGGACCGGTGACCCGACGATCGGGCCCGGCTACCTGCTGCCGGCGTTTTCCGCCGCCTTCCTGGGGTCCACCCAGTTCCGCAGCGGTCGATTCAACATCCTCGGCACCGTGTTCGCGGTCTACCTGCTCGCCACCGGCGTGAAGGGACTGCAGTTGGCGGGGGCGCCGGTCTGGGTCCCTGAACTCTTCAACGGACTCGCCCTCCTCATCGCGGTGGGGATGGCGCGGTTCGAGACCTCGACGGAGCGGAGGGCCGCTGTGCGGCGACTGCTGCGCCGTCGCGATCGGTCCCCGGTGGAGCCCGAAAGAGAGCCCGCCACCGTCGCCGCGGCGGAGAAATAGACGTCTGCTCCGGCGCTTCGGGGTCAGAGCAGGGCTGGCATCCGCCGAACTACCAATGGGTCATTACAGGAGGAGTGGGAAGATATGAGGTTGCGTTTTCGGATTGGGACGGCGAGGGTCATCGCGCTCTTGATGCTGCTCGCCGTCAGTGTCGTGCTCGCCGCCTGTGGCGGCGGGGGGTCGTCGACCACCAGTGAATCGAGCAGCTCCGCCGAAGATGGCAAGGTGGAAACCACCGCCTCGACCGAAAGCGGCGGCGGCCCCGTGGCGGCGGCGGAAGAGGTCCTGGCGCCGTACACCGGACAGCCGAGCCCGTTTCCGGCGAGCGAACCGCTGAAGAAGCCGCTGGATCCATCGACGACCATCGATTACGTCGCCTGTCCGACTCCTATCTGCATCGAAAACTACAAATTCATCCACAGTGCGGGCGAAGTCCTAGGGATTCATACCAAGCTCGTAAAAGCGGGTGCTTCTGCTCAGGAAATCGCCAACGCAATGGACTCGGTCGTCGCAGACAGGCCTGATGGGGTCGTGGTCGCTGCGATCGAAGTGTCGCTCTGGCACAACCAGCTCGAAGAACTCCGAAGCGACGGCGCCAAGGTCGTGACGATGGGCGTCTCCGACGCGGAAGAATACGAAATCGAAGGGGAAGTCACGAGTAATCCAGATGTGGAAGTTGCGGGCAAACAACTGGCTGCCAAAGCGGTCACCGTAGGGGGCCCCAACACCAATGTGGCCTTTTACTGGACGCCGGAAATCGGCTTCCTGACGATCATGCAGAAAGCGTTCGAAGCGGGACTTGCGGAAATATGTCCCGAATGCACGGCGCGTTACGTCAAGATTCCCGTCACCGATATCGGAAGTACCGCTCCGACGCGAATCGTGTCGGATCTCGAAGCCAACCCTGAAACCGACGTCGCCGTCACTGGTGTGTCCGAGATCGCGCTAGGCCTCCCGTCGGCTGAAAAGGTTGCGGGTATCGATGTGCCGCGGTTCGGGTACGGCCCGGGGCCGCCCAGTCAGGAATACATCACCAATGGCGAAGAATTGGCGGGTATCAGTGTCGCCCCAGAGGAAACCACGTGGTCTGCGATGGACATCTCCGCGCGGTTGCTTGACGGGCAGCCGCTGTCACCGGCGGAGCAGAACCACTCGACGCCCGTCGCGCCGATCGAGTGGATCTCGAAAGAAAACCTGACGGCCGGACAGTCCTTCCTTGCCTATCCTGACTACGAAGCGCGCTTCAAGAAGCTCTGGCTTGTGAAGTAGGTCCAGAGAACGAGGAGTCGAGGTCATGGTCGTGCGGCAGGATGGACCTGTCGCACGACCAAATTGTGCAGGGACATCGAGATCCCCTCGGCGGTCCGGGCCACCGCATAGGCGTAGCTCGGTGCTTCCGACGCCTTTCGGACGCCGTGTAGGCCGATCGCCCCGACCGTCGCTCCGGAACTGATGATCGGGGCGGCGACACCGACGGATCCGAGCCGATACTCGTTGCGCGCGTAGGTGACGCGGCTCTCGGCGGCGACGCAAAGCTGTTGATCGAGGGCCACAGGATCGGTCACGGTATTTTTGGTGAAGCGCGTCAATTCGAGGCATTCGATCATCGCGCGGCGCCGCGCTGCCGGTTCTCCGGCGATCAGCGCCTTACCGATCGCGGTC
>MKSH01000153.1:10552-15287 GCA_001898095.1 Solirubrobacterales bacterium 70-9
CTCGCTGTTCAGTTCGTACAGGAACGGCATGCTCTGGGTCCGCAGTCGCTGGACCTCAGGGTTGATCGCTCCGAGCGCCAGGAGTTTGGCGCCGATGCGAAACCCGCCGCCGTGGCTTTCGAGCGCGCCCAGCGAGTCGAGCTTCCAGCACATACGGTGAAGGGTCGCCTTCGGCAGTCCCGTGAGGGCCGCGATTTCGGAAAGGGAAACCGCCCGGTCACTCTGGGCACAAGCATCGAGGATGGCGAAAGCCCGATCGATCACGGAAGGACTCGCTTGCTCGACCACGCGGTCACAGTAGTCCTGCGGCCCGTTCCGGTCAATAGAACGGCCGGCTTTCTGAGGTCGAGGACTGCGTGCGATATTCGCCCCTGGTAAGAGGTTGAGGAAGGGCGCACGCCGTGCCCCGGACGGGAGAGAAATGGACGGTATGCAGCGAGTCGAAGTGGTCGGTACGCCGCTCGAGTATGAGGAAAGCGGCGAAGGCCAGGCTCTGCTCTTCCTCCACGGGGAGGACGGGTTGATCTTCAGTGCCGCCGTCCGGGAGCAGCTGGCGGCCAACTTCCGGGTGATCGCTCCCCATCACCCGGGGTGGGGAGGCTCGGGACGCGGCCGCCATCTGGTCGAGACCGCTGATCTGGCACGCATGTACGCCGCCTGGCTGGAAGGCTTCGAGGCCCCGCCGATCGTCGTCGGCTGCTCGTTCGGCGCCTGGCTGGCGGCGGAGGTGGCGGCACTCCGGCCCGCCGGGCTGGCGGGCCTGGTCCTCATCGCCCCGACGGGACTCAAGCTCGGAGGTCGCGACGAGCGGGAGTTCGCCGATATCTGGATGGCCGATATGGAAGGCCTTCGTGACGTCCTCTACGCGGATGCCGCGGCCGCCCCGGCGCTCGCGGAGCTGAGCGACGACGACTTCCGCTATCTCGCCCAGGCACAGGAAGCGACGGCCCGTTACTGCTGGCAGCCCTACATGCACAACCCGAGGCTCGCGCCCTGGCTCGGCCGTGTGGTCGTCCCGACCCTGCTGGTCCACGGCACCGAAGATCGCTTCGCGTTGCTCCCGGACTACTACGAGCGCTACGCCGGGCTGATCGGCGAAGGGGCACGCGTCGAGAGCCTTCCGGGAGTCGGGCACCGGGTGGAGGAGGAGGCGCCGGCGCTGCTCGCCGAGCTGATCCGGACGTCCGCCGCCGTTCCGGGCGCCGACACACCCGTCCTCGCGTCCCGAAAGGCCGGCTGACGTGTTCCACACCTATGTGTTCACCGAGATGCCGTACCCCTACCTGCCGCCGAATGACATCTTCCCGAGCAACAGGATCGATGTACCGAACTCGTTCTACGACCCCGACGCCGGATACGAGCTGTACAAGAAGTACTACGACATCTACGCGGCGGCGGACGAGCTGGGACTCGACATCATGGTCAACGAGCACCACACGACGGCGACCTGCACCAACGCGGTCACTCCCTTGAGCATGGCGATCCTGGCACGCGAGACCAGCCGGGCGCGCATCCTCACCCTCGGCAATCCCGTCGCTCATCGCCCCGACCCGGTGCGGGTGGCGGAGGAGATGGCCACCGTAGACGTGATCTCTGGCGGTCGCGCCGACGTGGGCTTCGTCAAAGGCGTGCCGCAGGAGTCGATCGCCGTCAACTCCTCGGCGGTCGACATGAAAGACCGCTTCTGGGAGGCCGTCGACCTGATCATGAAGGCGTTCACCACCCACGACGGCCCGTTCAGCTGGGAAGGCGAGCACTATCACCACCGCGAGGTGAACCTCTGGCCGCGCCCGTACCAGACGCCCCACCCGCCGATCTGGTCGCCGACGACCAGTGCCGCGAGTGCGCCGATGCTGGCCGAACGCGATATGACGGTGGCGACGCTCGGCGTCGGGGGTCGTGGTTGCGCCGAGATCTTCAGGGCCTATCGTGAGCGGGCCGCCGAGCTGGGTCGCCCGGAGCCGCCGCTCACGAAATTTGCTTACTCGGTCCAGCTCTTCGTCGGGGACACCGACGAGGAGGCCCTGCGCGAGGCAGAGAAGGTCAAGCTCTGGTTCCGCGAAGCCGCGCGGCATCCCTTCCAGTACTCGAACCCTCCCGGATATCTGCCGATCGACATCAGGGCGAAAGTGATGCGGGCGACCGCACAGGGTCGGACCGTGTCGCCACCCTTGGGACCGCCTCCGGCGCCGACCATGGCCGAGGTGATCGGGGCTCCTGTGCGGCAACTGGTCGACGAAGGCTACATGATCGCCGGCGACCCTGACAGTGTCTACGAACAGTTGGAGAACCTGTTCGACACGGTCGGTGGGTTGGGAAATCTGATTCCGATGATGCAGTACTCGACGATGTCCTACGACCTCGTCGAGAAGAGTATGAAGCGCCTCGCCGAGGACGTATTACCCCGGTTCGTCGCCGAGGTGTACGGGCCTACGGTGAGAGGCGAACGCGAGATCTTCGCGGTTGGATGAAAAGGGAATAGGAGATATGGGAAACGCCTCTGACAATCACATGGAGTTCGGCATCTTCGCGCCGCCGATGCACTACCCGGCCCAGAATCCGACGCGGGCGATCCAGCGGGACATCGAGATGCTCGAGTACGCGGACTCTCTCGGGTTCGCCGAGGCCTGGATGGGCGAGCACCACTCGGGCGGCTACGAGATCATCGGTCCCTCCGACATCTTCCTCGCCGCCGCCTTGGAGCGAACGCAGCGGATCAGGCTGGGAACCGGGGTCGTGTCGCTCCCCTACCACCATCCCTTCCACGTCGCGGAGCGGGCGGTGTTCCTCGATCACCTCTCGATGGGGCGCTTCATGCTCGGCGTCGGCCCAGGCTCGCTGCCTACCGATGCCGCGATGCTGGGGATCGAATGGAAGGACACGCGGAAGCGGATGGTCGAGTCGTGGGAGGCTATCTACCACCTGCTGACGTCCGAGGAGCCGCTCACCCGGAAGACCGAGTGGTTCACCCTGAACGAGGCTGTCCTGCAGCTGCGACCGTACTCGCGGCCGTTGATGGAGCTCGCCTTCACCGCGATGGAGTCACCGTTCGGTCCGTCGCTGGCCGGCAAGTACGGCGGCAGCCTGATCTCGCTCAGCGGAACCAACGCGAAAGGCTACGGCTCTCTCGCCCGCCACTGGTCGGTGGTCGAAGAACAGGCCGAGGAGCACGGAAACACTGTCGACCGCAGCGACTGGGGCGTCGTCGCCTATATCCACGTCGCCGAATCGCGGGAGCAGGCGCAGGCCGAGGTGGCCAATGGCCTCCCCAAATTCGCCTACTACACGGGCATGGTGGGCGAGCGCGATTTCGAGTGGGCAGACGCAGGTGACAACGGTGGCGCGCCGGTCGCCGAGCCGACGGTGGACGAGCTCATCGCCGCCTTCGGCGGCGCCAAGATCGCCTGCATCGGCACTCCCGGCGATGCCGTCGAGATGATCGAGCACCTCATCGAGGTGACCGGTGGATTCGGCAAAGTGTTGATCTTCTTGGGCCACGATTGGGCTCCACAGGATGCGCTGAACCGCTGCATGGAGCTGATCTCCCGCGAGGTGATGCCGGTCTTCCAGGGATCGACCCAGGCGCAGCAGCGGGCGACCGAGAGGGCACTTAAGACCCGCTCGGTGCGGCTCGCGGAACAGCGCAAGTCGATCACCGAGGCCCAGAGCGCCTACGGCTCGGGGACTTCGACGAAATGACGGCCCCGTCATCGGTCATGGCGGCCGCGCGGTCGGGGAGGGAGATCATCGCCGCGGAGGGCGCGATCACCAGCCCGGCGGCGGGAGCCGCGGCGCTCGCCGGCGGTGGGATGGTCATCCTCGTCGACGCGGCCGACCGCGAGAACGAGGGCGACTTCGTCCTCGCCGCCGAACACGCCACGCCGGCCGCGCTGAACTTCATGACCACCCACGGACGCGGCCTGATCTGCGTGCCGATGCCGCTGCCCCGACTGGACGAGCTGCAGATCCCGGAGATGAGCCGGGGCAGCTCCGACGCCTTCCGCACCGCCTTCCATGTCAGCGTCGACGCCCGCGAGGGGACCAGCACCGGCGTCTCGGCCGCCGATCGGTCGGCGACCGTCCGCGCCCTCGCCTCGGCGTCCAGCACCGCGTCGACGTTCCGCCGACCGGGCCACGTGCTGCCGCTGGCCTATCGCCCCGGCGGCGTCCTCGCGCGGGCCGGCCACACCGAGGGCTCGGTCGACCTCGCGGTGCTGGGCGGCTGCGCGCCGGTGACGGTGATCTGCGAGATCCTCTCCGAGGACGGCAGCCCGGCTCGCCTCCCCGAGCTGCTCGAGATCGGGCGTCGCCACGGCCTGCCCACGGTCAGCATCGCCGACCTCATCGGCCTCCGGTCGCGCTCGCGGAAGGCTGCCGGATGAGCGCCTGGGAAGACAGGTACGTCGAGGTCGACGGCATCAGCACCCACTATCTGGAGGCGGGCTCGGGCCGGCCGGTGGTGCTCCTCCACGCGGGCGAGTTCGGCGGCGCCGCCGAGTTCAGCTGGGAGGCCACGATCCCAGCCCTGGCGACGCGGTACCGGGTGATCGCCCCCGACTGGCTCGGCTTCGGCCACACCGACAAGGTCCATGACTTCCTCTCCGGCGGCCGGCGGCGCCTCAAGCACATGGCGGCTTTCCTGCGCACGCTGGAGGTCGAGTCCGCCGCCTTCGTCGGCAACTCGATGGGCGGCACCCTGCTCGGTAAGGCGATCGCGGCGGATCCGCCCGTGCTG
>MKSH01000153.1:15295-16295 GCA_001898095.1 Solirubrobacterales bacterium 70-9
TCGAGTACGACTGCACGGTCGAGGGGATGCGCAAGGTGCTGGACGTCCTCTTCTACGACAAGCGCTGGCCCGAAGACGACGAGTACGTCGCGCGCCGGCACGCGATGAGCGTCCTCCCGGGGGCCTGGGAGTGCTCCGCCGCCGCCCGCCTGCGCTCCCCGGTCGCGCCGGAGCGCAGCGACTACGGCGTGCCGGACACGACGCCCTGGGAGCAGGTCGCCTGCCCGACGCTGTTCATGTGCGGGGGGATGGACGTGTTGAAGGAGCCGGGCTTCGCCGCGGAGCTGGCGGCACGGGTGCCGAGCGGCAGCCACGTCGAGTACCCCGACTGCGGCCACGCCCCGAACATCGAGCGCGCGCGACAGTTCAACGACGACGTGCTCGAGTTTTTCTCCCGCTGCTATCCGCCCGAGCAGATCCCCGATCCGGCGACGGTGGCTTCGTGAGCGATGCCGGCCGCGAGGACTTCCGGCGCGTCCTCGGCCACTTCCCGACCGGGGTGACCGTGATCACGGCCCACGGCGAGGCCGGACCGGTGGGCATGGCGGCGAACTCCTTCACCTCGGTCTCGCTCGATCCGCCGCTGGTCCTCATCTGTCCGGCCAAGTCTTCGACCACCTGGCCGCATATCCGCGATGCCGGTCGCTTCTGCGCCAACATCCTCGCCGACCATCACGCCGAGGTGTGCAGGCAGTTCTCGCGCACCGACGTCGACCGCTTCGCCGGCGTCAGCTGGCACGAGCGACCCGGTGGGCCGGCGCTCGACGAGGCGGTCGCCTGGGTCGAGTGTGAGATCGACTCCGAATACGATGCGGGCGATCATGAGATCGTCGTCGCCCGGGTCGGCCCGATCCAGTCCGCCGAGGCGGCCCAGCCGCTGGTGTTCTTCCGCGGCGGGTTCGGCGGCTTCCAGTCGGTGACGGCCGGAGGAGAGTCCTGAGCATGAAGCTCGGCCTGGAGTACCCGCACGGCGAGTTCGGCGGAGATCCGACGGCCCTGC
>MKSH01000154.1:0-1004 GCA_001898095.1 Solirubrobacterales bacterium 70-9
CGGATGACGGCGGCGTTCTGGGGACGGATGCCGAAAACTTCGACGGCCTGCTCGGCGGGAAGGCGTTCGCGGAGCAGCAACAGGAGGATGCCGAGCTGACGCGTTTCGAGCATGGCGGCCGATTCCCACGCGATCGGCGCCATGGCATTCGCCACGGCGAGATCGGTTTCCGGTTGCAGGCGCGACGCTTCGACCCGGTCAAGCGCTTCGGCGTCCTGGCCGCGGCCCTCGAGCATGTGGCTGGCTCGCGGCGACCCGTCGACGATCGCGAGAATATTGGCGCGGGCAAGCGAGAACAGCCAGGGCCGCGGATGCTGTATGACGTCATGCGTGCGCATATCCCGCAGGGCGACGAGGAACGTTTCGCGCACCACCTCGAACGCTTCGTCACGGTCACGCGTGAGGCGCGCTGCGAAGTCGTACAGAGGTGGAGCGTAGCGATCGATCAGCGTGGCGAATGCCGAATCGCTGCCATCAGCCGCGCGCGAAAGAAGCTCCGAATCCGGAGCACCATCCATCTCCATCGTCCTTTCGTCCGCCGTGCCCGCAAGGCGTGATGGGCGATGACCGCCTGCGGTGCGCACAACCCCGCGCGTCCATGATACAGAATAGACGCCAGCCGCTGCGGCATGGTTCCTTACAGGGTTTCGCGAGGCTATGCATCGGGCGGGGCGAGGACGGTAAGGGCTCCGGCCAGGGACTCGATACGTGCAGGTAACGGGCCCACCGGGCGGCCATCGGCGAACAACGTGGTCGGCCGGGGGGATGACAGCTCGATCACGCGGCCCGGCGAACGTTCGATGCCCTCGTGGACAACGTGATGGCCGCCTTCGGCCTGGCCACGAATCGCCTTGAGCAGGCCGCGGCGGCTGCTTACGCCCCAGCGGAGAACGTCGAGGAGGCCATCGCTGGGTGACGCACCGGGGGCTGCGACGAGGCCGCCCTGCCATCGGGGCAAGTTATGGATGGAGACAGCGCTGTAGCGGCCATCGTGTTCGAGCGCG
>MKSH01000154.1:1142-1253 GCA_001898095.1 Solirubrobacterales bacterium 70-9
GCCGCGACGACGAAGTGACTCGCAGCAGCGCCATCGCCGGCATGTACACGCCCGGCATCGAGCGGGTGGGGACTACCCCTGAGCGCTGCCGCCACAGCGGCTGAAAGCGAG
>MKSH01000155.1:0-448 GCA_001898095.1 Solirubrobacterales bacterium 70-9
CATCGACGCCTTCCCGAGTGAAACGATCGAAGCGTCGCTGAAGCAGATGCACGAAGCGGGGACGGCGATCGTCGAGCTCTCGCCGCAGGCCGGTGAAAAACCGAGCGAACTGGTGCCGGCGGTCCTGCAGGGCGCCCCGTTCTTCGAACTCGGTGGCGAGGTGGCGGCCTACAAGATCCTCGCCGACGCGGGCGCGGCGACCAACGCCGCGGTGGTCTGGGATCCCTCCTACGGGGTCTTCAAAGAGGCGCTGGCGGGCTTCGAAAAGACGTTCACCGGCAACTGCCCGGAATGCAAGATGAGCACCCTGGAAGTGAGCCTTGCCTCGCCTGCTCCGCAGCAGCAATCGCAGATCAGCAACTTCCTCTCGCAGAACCCGGACCTGGAATACCTGTTCTTCCCGCTCTCCGACCAGGCGGCGGCGCTGCCGGAAGCGCTGGAAGCGGCG
>MKSH01000155.1:576-9682 GCA_001898095.1 Solirubrobacterales bacterium 70-9
TACACCCGGATCATCAGCAAGGCCAACGTCAAACCGGGCAAGCTGCCGACCACGCCCGGGACTCCCGAGGACTACCTGAAGGCCTGGGGCGTCGAAGGCTGATGGAGGCCGCGGTGACACCGGCGCCCGCGACGATGCGGGCGATCGTGTTGGACGGCCCCGGGGCGCCCGCCGGGCTTCAAGCTCGGCGGGCGCCGTCGCCGCAGGCCGGGCCGGACGAGGCGGTGGTCGAGGTGATCGCCGCCGCGGTCAACCGCAGCGACCTGCTGAACGTGATCGGGCTGCCGATCACCACCTACCCACGCGTCCCGGGTCGCGATTTCTGCGGCACCGTGGTCGAAGGGCCGGCGGAGCTCATCGGGACGATCTGCTGGGGGACCGGCAGCGGTGACCTCGGCTTCGGCCGCGACGGCAGTCACGCCGAGCGACTGGTCGTCCCGGTCGCGGCGTTGGTGCCACGGCCGGCGGCCTGGACGGCGGTCGAGGCGGGTGCCGCCGGGCTCTCCTACCTGGTGTCCGCGGACGGGCTGGATCGCGCCGGGCTCGCCTCCGCCGGGCCGGCCGCCGCTGCCGGCCGCGAGGACCCGATCGCGCCGACGGTGCTGGTCACCGGTGCCGCGGGCGGGGTCGGCAGTGCCGCTTCCGCCCTGGCGCGGTGGCGCGGCGCGCGGCTCGTCGCCGCGGTCGCCGACGAGATCGAGCGCGACGCGGTCCTCGCCGCGCACCCCGAGGCGGTGGTCGCGGTGGCGGGAACCGACGACCTCCCCAAGGTGGTCGGCGCGGCCACCGACGGACGCGGCGCCGAGATCGTCTTCGACACGGTCGGCAACGCCGTCTTCGCCGACTGTGTCGCCAGCCTCGCCGACGGCGGCAGGATGGTCGTGATCACCGCGATCCCCGGCGCCGAGGCACCGCTCGACCTGTTCGGCTTCTACCGGCGCAGCGCGACCCTGACGACGGCCAATTCGACCCGCCGCGACAGTGCCTGGGCGGGGGAGACCCTGCGCGGGCTCCTGCCCGGCTTCGAATCGGGGGAGTTGCCGCCGCCGGTGGTCGCCGAGGAGTTCGCCCTGGAAGATTGCGTCGACGCATACCGCGCGGTGCAGGAAGGACGCCGTGGCCGTGTCCTCCTGCGCTGCGCCGACGAGAAGGGAAGTGGACGATGAGCACGCAGATACCGATGTCCCGGGGGAGGGACGCGGAGACCTTGGAGCGGATCGCGGCGGACCCGGGAGCACGGGTCCTCTTCCGCGGCGCCGCCGTCCTCACCATGGACCCGGCGCTCGGCGACCTGGCCCCGGGCGACGTCCTGGTCGAGGGGACGCGGATCGCCGCCGTCGCCGCGGACCTCGGCGAGGCCGCCGGCGACGGCCAGGCGATCGTCGTCGACGCGAGCGGTTGCGTGATCGTGCCGGGCTTCGTCGACGCCCACCGCCACTGTTGGCAGACCCAGTTCCGCCGCCTCCTGCCCGACGCCGACCTGGGCCGCTACCTGGAGATCATGCACGGCTCCCTGGCGCCGGTCTACGACCTCGAGGACATGTACGTCGGCAACCATCTGGCGGCGCTCGGCGCGCTCGATTCGGGCGTCACCTGCGTCCTCGACTTCTCCCACAACATGCGCTCCTTCGACCACGCCGACGCGGTCATCCGCGCCTGGGAGGACTCGGGCGCCCGCGGCGTCGTCGCCTCCTCGGTGCCGCTGTTCGGCGACCGCGACCCCGACTGGCGGGCGAACCTCGTGCGGATCAAGGAGGAGCGGCTGCCCGGCGACGGGCGGGTGACGGTGCGCATGGGAGCCGCGCCGGAGATCCTGCCGGTGGTCCACGGCGACCTCAAGATCACCGCCGAGGCGCTCGCCTTCGCCCGCGAGCACGGGATCGAGATCACCCTCGACGCGGTCTTCGGCGACAACGCCTCGGCCCACATCGTCGCCCTCGGCAAGGAAGGCGTGCTCGGGCCCGACGTCACCTGGATCCACTGCACCAACCTCACCGACGAAGCCTGGGCGGCGATCGCCGACTCGGGCGGCAAGGTCGCGCTCGCGGTCACCTCCGACCAGCAGCTCGGCTGCGAAGACGGCATCGCGCCGATCCAGAAGGCCTTCGACCGCGGCGTCGACTTCGGCCTCTCGGTCGACGTCGAGTGCTGCCTCGCCACCGACATGTTCAGTCAGATGCAGGCGGCGCTCAACTCGCAGCGCATGCTGGCGGCGCAGCGGCGCTTCGCCGGCGACGAGGCGGCCCCGGAGCTGATGCCGGCGCGCGGCGTGCTCGAGCTGGCGACGGTGGGCGGCGCCAAGGCGAACGGGGTCTGGGAGCGCTGCGGCTCGCTCACCCCCGGCAAGGACGCCGACCTGCTGCTGGTCGACGCCGAGGCGATCAACAACCTGCCGCTGAACAATGCGGTCGGCACCGTCGTCCTCGGCGCCGACGCCCGCAACGTCGACTCGGTCTTCGTTGCCGGGCGGCCACGCAAGTGGGCCGGGTTGCTGGTCTCCTCCGACCTCCCGGGTCTGCGGCGACGCGTGCTCGAGTCGCGCGAGCGCCTGCTCGAGCGGATCGACCACGATCTGGACGTGCTGGCCTGAGGATGGCGGCGACGGCGACACCCGCCCTGCGGATCGAGGGGCTCTCGAAGGTGTTCGAGGGGCAGCGGGCCCTCGCCGAGGTCGAGTTCGAGGTCGTCCCGGGGGAGATCCACGCGCTGCTCGGCCAGAACGGCTCCGGCAAGTCGACCCTGATCAAGGTCCTGGCGGGCTACCACCGGCCCGAGGCGGGGGCGAGCGCGACGCTCTACGGGGAGCCGTTGGCGCTCGACGGGACGCCGCCGCCCGCGACGGCGCCGATCCGCTTCGTCCACCAGGACCTCGGGCTGATCGGCGGGCTCGGCGCGGTCGACAACCTGGCGCTGACCGGCGGGTACCGGGGCCACTGGTGGCTCGGCGACCGCCGCGAGGCGGCGACGACGCGCGCGTACCTGCGCCGCTACGGGCTCGAGATCGACGTCGACGCGCCGGTCGGCACGCTCAGCGTCGCGACCCAGGCGATGCTGGCGATCCTGCGGGCGATCAAAGACGTCCCCGCCGACCGCCTCCTACTGGTCGTCGACGAGGCGACCGCGGCACTGCCCGACGAGGAGATCCGGATCGTCTTCGAGCTGCTGCGCGAACTGCGCGCCCGCGGCGGCTCGGTGGTCTACGTCACCCATCGCCTGAACGAGGTGATCGAGATCGCCGATCGGGTCACCGTGCTTCGCGACGGGCGCAAGATCGCCACCCGCCCGGTCGCCGGCCTCGCCCACGACGATCTCGCCGAGCTGATCATCGGCCGGCCGCTGGAAGCCTTCTACTCGAGCGGCTCGGCGCCGCGCGAGGACGTCGTGCTCGAGGTCGAGGACATCGCCGGTGGCCGCTGCCGCGGCGTCTCGCTGCAGGTCCACCGCGGCGAGGTCGTCGGCGTCACCGGGATCGTCGGCTCCGGCTACGAGTCGCTGCTGCGGCTGATCTTCGGCGGCGAAGAACGCCAGGCGGGGGTCGTCAAGGTGGCGGGGGAGGTGGTCGCGCCGGCCCATCCCTGGACCTCGATCGCCGCCGGCATCGCCTTCGCCCCGGGCGACCGCAAGCGGCTCAGCGCGGTCCAGGACTGGAGCATCGCCGAGAACATCACCCTGCCTCGGCTGGCAACCGGTTCGGGGCCGCTGCCCTGGCTCGGCGACCGCGGCGAGCGGCGCGACGCACAGCAGTGGATCGACCGGCTGGCGATCGAACCGCGCGATCCGGCGGCGCCGCTGTCCTCGCTCAGCGGCGGCAACCAGCAGCGGGTGGTGATCGCCCGCTGGCTGCGCTGCGGCTTCAAGGTCCTGATGCTGGAGGACCCCACGCAGGGCGTCGACGTCGGTGCCAAGCCCGCCATCTACGAGGCCCTCGCCGCGGCGACGGCGGAGGGCGCCGGGGTTCTGATGTCGACCTCCGACGTCGAGGAAGCGGCGGCCGTCTGCGATCGGGTGATCGTCCTCGTCGACGGCCGGGTCGGTGCCGTCCTGGAGGCTGCCGAGGCGACCGCCGACCGGATCATGGCCACCGCGCTGAGCGCGAAAGCAGACGACCTGATTGGAGCTGATCGATGAATACCGTGACCGCCGAGGAGCCCGCGAACGAGTCGCGTCGGTTCATACCCGACCTGCAGCTGTCGCGATTCAGCGGTCTCTATCTGTGGGCCGGCATCGTCTTGATCTTCGCGATCTGGATTCCGGGCAGCTTCCTCACCGGGACGACCGCCAAGTCGATCGCCTCGAATCAGTCGATCACCGCGATCGCGGCGCTCGCCGCCCTGATCCCTCTCGCCTGCGGCTGCTTCGACCTCTCGGTGGCGCAGCTGGTCGGCACCAGCGCGATCGTCGCCAGCTCGCTGATGAGCAAAAGCGGCGTCTCGCCGGAGCTGGCGATCGCGATCACCCTGCTCTTCGGGCTCGGCGTCGGCGTCGTCAACAGCATCGTCGTCGCCTGGGTCGGGGTCGACTCGATCGTCGGCACCCTGGGGATGAGCTCGGTCCTGCTGGCGATGTCGGGACTGCTGACGAAGTACCAGTTCGTCGGCCCGCTGCCGAGCTCGTTCAAGAGCATCGTCGCCGGCAACGTGCTCGGCGTCCCGACGATCTTCGTCTACATGCTGATCGTCGCCGTGGTCGTCTGGTACCTGCTCGAACACACGCCGCTCGGCCGTCGCGTCTTCGCCACCGGGGCGAGCGAGGACGCCGCCCGCCTGGCCGGCGTGCGGACCGCCCGCTACAAGACCGGGTCGTTCCTGGTCGCCGGGCTCCTCGCCTCGATCGCCGGCCTCCTGCTGGCGGCGAAGATCGGCCAGGTCGGCCCCACGGTCGGACCCGAATACCTGCTGCCCGCCTTCGCCGCCTGCTTCCTCGGCACGACCCAGTTCAAGCCGGGCCGCTTCAACGTCCCCGGCACCCTGCTGGCGCTCTTCCTGCTGGCGACCGGGGTGACCGGCCTGCAGCTGGCCGGCGGCGAACTCTGGATCACCGACCTCTTCAACGGCGTCGCCCTGATCCTCGCTGTCTCCGCCTCGATCCTCGGTGCCCGGATGCGCTCGCGGCGGCAGCGCCGGGCCGCCGCGAGCGCGTAGGGTCGATTCGGCGGAGGCGGGGCCCGGGACGCGAGGGTTTTCTTCCCCTGTTCCTTATCTCCGTATATGGGGGATAAGGAACAGCGGCCGGACGGGTGCCGGCCGGCGTACGCCAGCTTCCGCGCCTCAGACCCCGATCTCCTCCAGCAGCCGCCGCGTCGCCGCCAGGCTCTCCGCTGCGGCAGTCGCCGGGTCGAGCGCGTCCATCCGCTCGCTGACCACCTCCGGGCCGCTCGGCGGCAGCGGTCCCTTGGCCGCGATCCGCCGCATCATCTCGACCGCTTCCAGCTCGCCGTCGCCGGCGAAGAGGCGGGAGGAGAAGCCGTCGTCGAAATAGTTGTCGCCGACCGCCTGGCGCTTCGCGTCGGCGATCTGGATCTGGAAGATCAGCTCCCGCGGGACCTGGTCGAGCTCCGCCGGGGCGAGCCCGGCGCGGCCGAGGTTGTAGGTGTCGAGCAGGAGGCCGAGGTTCTCGCGGCCGACCGCGTTCACCAAGGCGAGGGCCATGTCGAGATCGGCGACCTTGGTGGTCGGGATCGGCTCGAGGTGGGGGCGGAGGCCCGCCGTCGCGGCAGCGTCGGCGAAGCGGCCCAGGCTGTCGACGACCTCCTCGAAGGAAGCGTCGGCCGGATTCTCGAACTGGCCGGACGGGTCGTCGAAGGGGGCGACGGTGCTGACGTAGGTCGCTCCCAGCTCCGCCGCCCACCGCAGTAGGTCGGCCTCGGTGGCGCCGAGATGGGGAGCCCCGTACTTGACTGCGACGCCGACCGGGGCGGCGGGGTCATAGCCCGGGTACCAGGCGAGGTAGGGATCGAGGGTGTTGAGCTCGACCCCGAGCTCCTCGAGGCGGGCTCGGACGGAGCGCAGCGGGGTGCCGGAGCGCTCGAGGTCGAGGAGGTCGCCGACGAAGCAGCTGACCGTCGACCAGCCCGCCGCCGCGGCGCCTTCGGCGCGGTCGAGGAGTGAATATGGCATCGAGTTGCCCGCCCAGTAGACGAGCTGCGGTGTGTTGGTATCCATCCTCCGATTGAATCCCGCTCCGCCGGGGATCCAGGTGGCCGTTCCGAAGTGCAGAACGTGACGGTTGACTCGCGCGCAACCGTCTGGCCCTCGTCCTCGGGGCGGGTGTGAATCTCTGTACAACGGGCCCAAGGTGGCGCCGCCCTCGGTGAGGGAGCGTTCCGGCTTCCCAGTTCGCCCACTTCCCCAAGGAGCACAGTTGATTCACCCCGGCGAGGCCGGAGGGGCACTTCGCCCGCGCTCGTCGATCGCTAGCGTCAACGGTGTGATCGAGCCGATCGAGGACGCCCCGGCCGGGACCATCGGGTTCCGGGTGACCGGGGAGCTGACCGACGCCGACTACGCCGACACGCTGGCGCCGGCGCTGAAGGAGGCGGCGGGCTCCGGTGAGGTGCGGCTGCTGCTGGTCGGCGCCGCGGGGTTCGACCTCGGCTCGCTGAAATCGCGCTTCGAAGAGGTGCGCAAGGACCCCGAGCTCGATCTCGGCCACTCCAAGGACTGGCGCCGCGTCGCCGTCGTCGCCGAGGCCAACTTCTTCATCCGCCAGCTGTTCCCGAGCCTCTCCAAGGTCATCCCGGTGGAGTTGAAGCTCTTCGATCCGAAGGCCGAGGCCGAGGCCCGCTCCTGGGTCGCCGCCTAGCAGGCGGGACGAGTGCCTAGTTCTGTCCGGGCGGCAGGCGGGGCTCGCCGGGGTCGTCCTCGCGCACCTCTTCGGCGTCGACGTCGTAGTCGTAGCTGCGGTTGGCGCCGTTCTGGGACGGGCCGCCGCGCGGCCCACGGCCGAAGCCGCCCATCGCCCCGGGGAAGCCGACGACGGCGACGCGGCCGACCGTGAAGCGGGTCAGCACCTTGCGCGCCAGGGCGCGGGTCGGCGGGATCAGGTAGAGGACCCCGAAGATGTCGGTGATGAAGCCGGGGGCGATCAGGAGGGCGCCGCCGAGGATCACGAGGAAGCCGTCGGCGACCTCCTTCGCCGGGATGCGGCGCTCGGCCAGCGCTTCGTTGAAACGGCGCCAGGCGGCCCGGCCCTCGTGTTTGAGCAGCCAGGAGCCGACGATCGCGTCGAGGAGGAGGAGCAGGAGCGTCGGCCAGACGCCGATCAGCTCACCCACCTGAATGATCACGTAGAGCTCGGCGATCGGGACGACGATGAACAGGAGGGCGAGGAGGAGACCCATCTACAGAGGGTAGACGGCAGGCGTTCCCGGCCGGGGGTCGGGCGGCGCTGGGTGCGGCTACGCAGCGGCGGCGGACTCGCCGGCGGCCGTCTCGAGCTCACCCAGCGAGTCGGTGATCCCGGTACCGAGCAGTTCGATGTCCTCCATCGAGTCGTAGTCGGCGAGCAGGCCGAAGCCGATTTTGCCGTGGTAGCTCATGATCGCCACCGCGAGCGCGTGGTTCTGCGGCAGGAAGGCGACCGGGAAGACCTCTTCCAGTTCCCGTCCCAGCACGTAGAGGGGGACCTGCGGCCCGGGCACGTTGGTGACCAGGAGGTTGAAGAGGCGGGTGCTGAAGTTGATCCGCGAGGCCTGGGCCAGCAGCGTCGGCGGCGCGAAGTCGTTGAAGCGAGAGATCATTTCCGCCCCCAGCGCCTGTTTGGACTCCTTCAGGCCGGCCATCTCCTCGCTGATCGTGTGCAGGCGGCGAACCGGGTCCTCGATGTAGACCGGCAGCGGCCCGCGCATCAGCGTGATCCGGTTGCCGAGGTTGCCGTGCTCGTCCTCGGTGCGGATCGAGACCGGCACCAGCGCCCGCAGCTCGAGCCCCTCGGTGCGCACCCCGCGCGCGTGCAGCCAGTTGCGGATCGAGCCGGTGACGACGGCGAGGACGACGTCGTTGACGGTGCCGCCGAAGGTGTCCTTGATCCGCTTGAAGGTCGCCAGCTCCGAACGCGCCCAGACGTAGCGGCGGTGCGGCCCGATCTCCTGGTTCAGCGGCACGTCCGGGGCCGGGTCCGCGAATTGGCTCAGCACCGCGCTCAGCGCCTCCAGCCCCTCGACCGCCTTGCGGGCGGCGCTCTCCGGGTGGCGGATCGCGCCGATCGCCTTCTCGGCCACCTTGATCGGCAGCCCTGCCGCGTCGCCGAGCCCGCGCCCGACCAGCTCCGCCGTGCTCGGGGACTTCTGCGGCACCCAGGCGTCTTCGACCGCCGCCGGCTCCGGCACCGGCTCGAGGTCGAACAGCACGGTGCCGATGTCGACGCCGGAGATCCCGTCGACCATCGCGTGATGGGTCTTGGTCAGGATCGCGAAGCGGTCGCGCTCCAGCCCCTGCACCAGCCACAGCCCCCAGAGCGGCTTCGAGCGGTCGAGCTGCTGCGAGAAGACCCGCCCGGCGAGCCGTTTCAGCTGCGCCTCGCCGCCCGGCTCGGGCAGCGCGGTATGGCGGATGTGGTAGCTGAGGTTGAAGTTGACGTCGTCGGCCCAGAGAGGCCGCCCGGCCTCCAACGGGGGCACGACGAGTTTCTGGCGAAAGCGGGGGACCAGGTGGAGGCGGCCACGCACGTGCTCGACCAGGTCGACGTAGCGGGGCGGCGGCCCCTCGAAGATCAGGATCGCGCCCACGTGCATGTGGCTGGAGGCGCTCTCGTTGGTCAAGAACGAGGCGTCGACGGCCGTCAGGCGGTCGAGATGGCGTCCCTGCGTGGTCATCGCGATCCCAGGCTATCGGTACCCTGGAGACATGCCAAGCACCGCAATCTCGGGCCCGCGGAAGGTCCTGCTGGCCGCCCCGCGCGGCTACTGCGCCGGCGTCGATCGCGCCGTGCAGACGGTCGAGCGCGCGCTCGAGGTCCACGGCGCTACCGTCTACGTCCGCAAGGAGATCGTCCACAACAAACACGTGGTCGAAGAGCTCTCCAAGCGGGGGGCGATCTTCGTCGACCAGGAGACCGAGGTGCCGGAGGGCGCGATCGTCGTCTTCTCCGCCCACGGCCCCACGGCGTC
>MKSH01000156.1:0-214 GCA_001898095.1 Solirubrobacterales bacterium 70-9
ATCTCGGCGAGGCCGGTCTTCAGTCGGAAGGTGGCGTGGTCGGGCATGCGGATCAAACCCTTCCCGTCGAGCTCGTGCGGCGCGACGCAGGCGGCCCGGAATCTGACGCTGGAGGAGGGAGCGCTCCGGGCCGCCCCGCCGCCTCGGCGATGCCGTCTGGGTGGAGATGACGGTCGCCGATCTGGAGGGCGCCGGCCACGCCCTCGGCTCGTTC
>MKSH01000156.1:305-1349 GCA_001898095.1 Solirubrobacterales bacterium 70-9
TCAGCTCTCCCGACCTCACCTTCTCGACGACCAAGCAGAGATCCTCGATGTAGTGGTCGACCGCGCCCTCATGGAAGAGTCCCACGTGCATCCCGATCGCCTCGGGGTCAGCCTCCTTCGGCACGATCCAGCCGCGCGCCGCGAGACCGTCGGCGATCGCCATCACGTCCAGCCCGGAGGCCGCGTAGGAGAACTTGTTGACCGGCGGATTCCCCAACACGTAAAGCTCGTCGACCGCCTCTATCCCGGCACGGAACCTATCCGTGATCTCCATCACCTCGCGCGCCAATTGGATGTAGCCACTTTCCCCGAGGAACTTGAAGATGGACCAGGCACCGGCTAGGGCAGCGCCGGAGCGCGTGCCGCAGATCGTCTGGGTCACGTAGCGACCGTGCGGCCAACCGAAGAACTCGAAGCTGGTCGCATCGACGCGCTCGTCCGCATCGGTGATCAGGACGGATACACCCTTCGGGCCGTACCCATGCTTATGCACGTCTGCCGAGATCGACCGAACCCCCGGCACGCGGAAGTCCCACGGAGGCGTGACCCGGCCCAGGCGCTCGACGAACGGCAACATGAACCCGCCGACACATGCGTCGACATGCAGCGGCAAGTCCCGCTGCAGCGCCATCTGACCCAATTGCGTGATGTCGTCGACCGCTCCGTGCGAGTAGTCGGGGGCCGACCCGACGAGGAGAACCGTCGCATCGTCGACCAACGCCGCCATCGCCTCGCAATCGACCTGGAACTTACCGTCGAGTGGTGCCCGACGGACCTCGATGTCGAAGTACATCGCAGCCTTGTCGAAGCTGGGATGGGCCGAGTACGGGATGACGAGGTTCGGCGAGGCGATCTGCCGTGACCGTCGAGCCAGCTGCAAAGCTGACCATACGCCGAGCAGATTGCTTTCGCTGCCGCCGGTCGTGACCATGCCGGACTGGCGGTGGTTGTGCAGAAGTTCGCAGGCGATCGCGACCAGATCGTTACTGATCGTCTCGAGGCTTGGAAAGGCACGGCCCGTCAGGAGAGGGTTTGCGTTGTAGT
>MKSH01000156.1:1686-2139 GCA_001898095.1 Solirubrobacterales bacterium 70-9
TGCCGCGCGGCAATATGTGCACTCCTCGGCATAGAACAGCCTGTGCGAGCCTCGCGATCGCGGCGGAATCGCTGCGGTGCGCTTCCTCGTACCTATGCGGCGAACTGGAGAGGCCCCAGGAGAACCGCACGAGGGAGCCGATCCGATCGACCACCAACGGCGTCCTCGAATCCGCCACCAAGGCGGCGAGCCTCATGGCGAAATTGTCGGCCAATTCATCCAAGGATGCATATGCCGCCTCTCCGTCCTCGCCACTCAGGAATTCGAGCGTGGCATTCGCGGCGGCGACAGCGGGAACGCCGCCGTTGAAGGTCCCGAGGTGATGCAGCTCCTGACAGGCGACTTGCATCAGATGCTCTCTGCCGACGACCGCGGCGATCGGGAATCCGGAACCCAAAGCCTTTCCCAGAGTCGTCAGGTCCGGCGTCACCCCGAGCACCGCCTGCGCACCAC
>MKSH01000156.1:2405-8538 GCA_001898095.1 Solirubrobacterales bacterium 70-9
GAACTTGACGACGAGCTTGCGGCCCGTGGCCGCGCGGGCGATCCTTACCGCCAGGCTCGTCGCCTCACTGCCACTTGAGCAGAGGAGTGCCATGTCGGCGCAGGGGACCATTTCGACGAGGCGGGCCGCCAATTCGTACTCACCCGCGTGCTGGCCGCCGAACAGGACGCCAGCCTGGATAGACCGGGTCACCGCCGAGATCACCGGCTCGGGGTGATGTCCGAGCAACATCGGACCGAAGCCGGCCACATAGTCGATGTATTCGTTGCCGTCGATGTCGGTCAATCGCGACCCCTCGGCGCTTCTGAACACCAACGGCGAAGGCTCCCGGTCGCGTTTGGAGGAGGCCAAGCCCCGCGGGATGACCTTTCGCGCTTCGTCCATGTGCCTGACGGTCGACTCCAGGCGCGTCGCTCCCTTCATCGTCCCCGCCGCCGTCGGCGATCGGCAGACGACATCCCCTCGTGGGGGATGCCGTCGTCGCTATTCCGATGCAGCAAGAGAGCCTTCCTCGGGGACGTTCTCTCCACCCCGCGGCCGGCCCGAGCCGATCCGGCGAAGGCTGCCCAGCCCGATCTCCCGGCCGCGGGTGATCCCACTCGGCCGCAACGCGAGGATCAGCAGCGTGACGACGCCGACGCCGACGAGCTGGAGACCCGGCCGCGCGGGGATGTGGACCGGGCCCAAGGTGAGCCCACGCTCGACATGACGCAGGACTTCTTTGAGGGCGAAGATCGCGACGGTTCCGATCACCGCGCCGCTCAGGCTCGTCATGCCTCCGACGACGAGCATCGCAAGGGTGCTGAAGGTGAGTTCCAGATAGAAGGCCGACGGACTGATCGCGCCCAGCAGATGGGCATACAGGGAGCCTCCCACCCCGACAAAGAACGCACTCAACACCAGCGCGACGCTGCGCTCCCTCGTCACGTTCACGCCGAGAGCCCGGGCTCCGATCTCGTCGTCTCTCGACGCCCGAAGGCGCAGGCCGACCGACGACTCCTGGAACTCGAAGACGACGACGATCGCGATGATCGCCCACACCAACGGGGTCGATACGTGGTTTTCGACCGGGATCCCGGTCATCGCTCGCAGCCCGCCGGTGATCGCGTCGCTCTGGCTGATCACCACATTGACGATGACCAGCACGGCAAGCAGGACCATGGCCGCGGCGATCCCGGACAGGCGCATGGCAACCGGGACGATCAGCAATGCCAAGACCACCGCCGCGACGCCTGCGATCACCGTTGCCAGCGGCTCTCCGGCAGACGCCGTGGCAAGAAATCCGGGTAGTTCCGGGAGCAGTACGTGCTTGGTGGCAAGCGGGATCGTCAGTAGGCCGGCGACGTACGCACCGATGGCCATGAAGGAGATATGCCCGAACGACACGACCCCGGACAAGCCGACGAACGAATAGAGCCCGACCACCACCACGACGAACGTCAGCAGGGTGGAGATCTGGATCATGAAGCCGACCGAGCCGACGCTGCCCAGGAACGCGGCGATGCACACGATGCCGACGAGGCTGGCCGGCACGGCCCGCCGACGGAGCGCCTCCCAGAACATGGTCCTACTCATCACACGCGCTCCACGGTGCCCCGGGCGCCGAATATGCCGTCGGGCCAGAGCACCAGAAAGAGGACGATGATGCCGTATACGAAGGCGTCCCGATAACCCCGGATCTGAACCGGCAAGGCGGTCTGCAGGGCGACGGTGATGATCGCGATCAGGTATGCGCCGGCCGCCGCCCCGAACAGATTTCCCATCCCACCGATGATCGTGGCGACGAAGCCGACCAAGGTGAGCTGCAGCCCGAGCGTCGGGCTGAGCGCACCGGTCTTGGCGAGCAGGAGGCCCGCCGCCGAGCCGGCCAGCACCCCGGTGATCGCGAACGCGGCGGCGATGATCCGGTTGGCGCGGACGCCGACCATGCGGGCGACGGTGAAGTTCTCTGCCGCAGCGCGAAGTTGCAAGCCGAGCGAGGTCTTGTAGAGGCAGACCGTCAGCAGCCCGAGCAGCGACAGGGTGGTGACCGTGGTGACGATGTCCAACACGGCGATGCGGACGCCCCCGATGGTCACGAAGCTCGCGCTGACGCTTTCGAGAATGCCGACCGATCGAGGCGTCGACCCGGCGATCAGGATGATGAGGTTCTGGATCACCGCGCTCGCCGCGAACGAGGCGATCAGGAGGGTGGGCATGCTGGCGTTGCGCACGGGCCGGAACGCGGCCCGCTCGACCAACAGGGCAACCAGCACCGCGCCGGCCAGCGCCACCGGGATTATCAGCCAGGTCGAATGGACGCCGAAGAGGAGGATCGCGTACCCCGCGCAGGTGATGAAGTCGCCTTGGGCAAAGTTCACCATCCGCATGACGCCGAAGATGAGTGCGATGGCCACCGCCGACAGCGCGTAGAGCCCACCGAGGCTGATTGCATCGATCGCGTACTGAATGTAGTCAGACACCGTCTGCCTCCTGTCGTTCCGCCGGACCCAGATAGGCGTTGATCAACTCCTCCTTGACGCGGTCATGGTCGCCGCCGGCATGCCTCCGGACCGTTCCCTGGGACATCACGTAGGCCCGATCGGCAAGGTCGATCGCTCGCAAGGCGTTCTGCTCGACCAGCAAGATCGCCGTACCGGAATCTCGGAGCTCGCCGAGGTGGACGAAGAGCTGGTCGACCAGCTGGGGCGCGAGACCGAACGAAGGCTCGTCGAGGAGGATCAGCCGCGGGTTCGCCACCAAGGCCCGGGCGATCGCGAGCTGCTGCTGCTCGCCACCCGACAAGGCTCCCGCAGAAGTCGTGCGCCGTCTCGCCAACGAGGCAAACCGCTCGTAGACGTCGTCCCGGGTCCACCGACCCTCCTGCGCCTTGCCCTTTGGCGCCGCCAACTCGGCGAGACGAAGGTTCTCCTCCACCGTCATGGTCACGAAGATCTGTCGACCTTCCGGGACGAGGACGATCCCGCGACGCACGAGCCGCTCCGGCACCGGACGCCGCAGGGCCTTGCCGTCGAGAAATACCGTCCCCTTCGAGAGGGAGGCGAGCCCGACGATCGCCTTCAGGGTCGTCGTCTTCCCGGCCCCGTTGGATCCCACCAGCGCCGTGATCTCCCCCGCCCTCACCTCGAACGATGCCGAGCGCACGGCCTGCGTCGACCCGTAGCGAACGCCGATGTCCTCGACCTTAAGCACCCACCTCACCTCCATCGGCTGTCGACTGCTCGCCAAGGTAGGCCCGGATCACCTCTGGATCGGTCCGGATGGTCTCCCGCTCGCCGACCGCGATGGTACTGCCATGGTCGAGCACCTGAATGCGGTCGCACACTTTCATCACCACCGACATGTCGTGCTCGACCAGCACGACGCCAGCGTCGAACTCGGTCGGAATGCGGCGGATTGCCGCGGCAAGTTCCTCGGACTCCCCCTCGTCCAGGCCCGCGGCCGGCTCGTCGAGCAACAGGAAGACCGGCCGTGCGGCCAGCGCGCGCGCTAGGGACAGCTGTCTCTGCTGTCCAGCCGGGAGGCTGCTCGCAGGCCGATCGGCCAAGCGGCCGAGGCCGGTCAGCGCAAGGAGGTCTACGGTTGCGCCGCGGGCAGCCCGACGACGCCTTCCCGTCCCGACCGCACCAACTTCCACGTTCTCGCGAACGGTCAGTCCCTCGAAGACCCGCACCGCCTGGAAGGACCGCACCAAGCCACGACGCGCACGCCACTGCGGCGTGCGCGTCGTCACATCGGTGTCACCAAATGTCACCTTTCCCGCCGACAACGGGGCGAACCCGCTGAGAGCGTTCAGGAGCGTGGTCTTTCCCGCTCCGTTGGGCCCGATCAACCCCAGCACCTGCGACCGGCGGGCGTCCAGCGAAACGTCGGATACCGCGGTGATGCCGCCGAAGCGGACGACGATGCCCTCGGCATGTAGCTCGAGTGCTCCCATTTCGGCGGCTCGCCTCGACTCCCCGACGACCCGACTACAGCAGGGAGCCGATGTCGAGTGGCTTTTTGACTTTGACCGTTTCCAGGTAAGTCGTCTTACCGTCCTGGATCTGCATGATTTTCACTGGACGTTCGGGGTCGAAATGGTATTCGCTCGTGAACGTCGTATCACCCATCAGCAGGGGGGCGTTCGTCATCGTCTCGAGGGCTTCTGCCAACTTCGGACCTCCGGTGCAGTTGCACTTTTCGGCCGCCCAGACGTACGCCTGGATCACCGAATAGCCCGTAACCAGCGACGATTTCCCCGGCTGTTCGCCGGTCCTCTTCTCGTAACGCTTGACGAATTCGTTCTCTTCGGGATTCGGATCGTCACCGGTAAGCGATCCATAGCTGCTGAAGAAGAATTCGGACAGGTTCGGGACTGCCTGCTCCCATTCTTCTCCGTCGAACGCCTGATCGGAGATGATCGGGAGGTTGATCCCGGCGGCCCTGATCTGCTTGATCATCGAGGCGCCCGCGGGCGGCGTCGTCGCCAGCGCGATGAAATCGACGCCCGGCGTGGTGCGCAGACGATTCACCTGGGCCGAGAACGACGGATCTTCGTCTTCGAAGGTGTCCTTGCCGACCAGCTTCTGACCAAGTTTCGACCACTCTTGTTCGAACCCGGCGGCTACCTGGGTGAAGTAGTCGAGGGTCGTGTCTTCGAGAAGGTAGGCGTGTTCGAGCCCGCCTTCGACTGCCCATTGCGCCCAGGCAGCACCCTCGGTCGGCCCAAGCATGCCCATGGTGAACGCGAGCGGCCCGATGCCCTGCTTGCCGAAGCGAGGCGAGCCCGCGCAGTCTGACATCGCGACCACTTCCTTTTCCTGCGCCGCGATCGCCGCCGGAGCGCCGTTTTCGAAATCGCAGGAGGTGATCATGAAGTCGATGCCCTGGGAGAGGACTTCCTGGGCCGCCTGCGTCGCCTCTACCGGTTCGCTGTGCATGTCGACTTTGACCACCTGCAGTTCGCGACCGTCGACTCCGCCTTTCTTGTTCTGATCTTCGACCGCCATTTCCTCGGCGATCGAGGTGGGCTTGTCCCAAGCCGACATGTAACCCGTGAAGCCCTTGACGATCCCGATCTTGATCGGTTCCTTCGAGGCGCCCTGGCTGGTGGATGAGGACGTGGAGCTAGAGGAGCCGGAGGTGGAGGTGGATCCGCCTTCGCCGCTCGACCCACATGCGACGACGCCCAAGATCAGGAGACAAGCTCCCGCGGCCGCGCACACCAACCGCATGCCATACCTAGTTTTTCTCATTGCTCGCCTTTCTAGTTTTTCCGTGTCCGGCGCCGGTCACCACTTGTTGGGATCTCCAGCGCCGGCAGAGTCGACGGGTAATGCCGTCGTGGAAGGACCGCTCGCCGACTTACCGGCCACCGGAAAGTCGATGGCGCGCGACCGCTCCGCCACAGGCGGACTCTCTCCCCGACCAAAGCGCGTTCCAGGCGCTTCGCCGAGGATTGCCGAGAGCATCCACTTCCCCGCCGGCGGGATCAACCGGCCTGGTGTCAAATGATGTGACCGCACACTTGACGGGCCGCCGCGCGTCATGCCTAGCCAGGAAGCAGGGCCGCGGAGGAATGCTGATCGTGATCCCCGTCTGGGCCCGCCGATGCCCTTAGGCGCTCGGTGGCATCGGCGTCCAGCGTCCACGATTCGCTGCGCCCGCGAGCCACAGCCACCCGGTAGACATCCCGAGCCGCCTGCGGGCTGACGTATCCGGCGTTGACGTCGGCGACCACCTCGTCGGCGGACCGCCGACGCGGTTCGCCGTACCCTCCACCGCCGTTGGAGACGTCGGTGACCGTCTCGCCAGGTTGCAGTTCGATCTCGCCGAAGATCGGGGCGTCCTCGCGCCGACCTTCGGCATCCGTCCTCCAGGTCTGACGCGACGCCCCCGGGAGCCCACCGGCAGCCCCCAGCGGGGGATTGACGGTCCCGTCGGCTGAGTAGAGGATCCTCATCGGAGCGGCCAGTGGTCGGAACGTGACACGACTCCCTGGCGCCCCTCGATGCTCTCCGGGACCCCCGGTGTCGGCCAGCAGACGGAGCTCCTCGAAGAGGATCGGGTACTTCTGCTCGTCCACCTCGATGCTGTCGCTGTAGAGGAGCCCGGCGGTGGCCGGCTTTCCGTACCCGATCCAGCCATCGGC
>MKSH01000156.1:8545-9719 GCA_001898095.1 Solirubrobacterales bacterium 70-9
ATCTGGTTCACGTAGGGCCGTGGATCGCCTCGTTCGTCAAGACCGGAGATCACTCCCGTGCCCGGCCCCCTCCCCAGCCCGCCCTCCGCTATCCCGATGCCTCCCCCGCACTCGGCAAGCACTCGCTGGACCACGTTCACGACCCGATCGGCGACGTTCGTCGTCGCGACCGAGCAAGAGTACGGATGGACCGGGATGCCGGCGACGCAGTTCTCGCGCAGGAGCACCCTGATACGCCGGAACGCCCCCTCGTTGTACGGGATGTCCCCGCCGAGCTGGTTCAGCACGCCGATCACGGCCGACGAGAGGGAGGTCGCCTGGGACAGATTGAGTCCACACGGCAGGCAGTCGATGTTGTCGCGCAGGTCGATGACGATCCGT
The DNA here is from genome assembly GCA_001898095.1 of Solirubrobacterales bacterium 70-9. Lineage (GTDB taxonomy): Bacteria > Actinomycetota > Thermoleophilia > Solirubrobacterales > 70-9 > VAYN01. The sequence continues at coordinate 8,927 of MKSH01000156.1, forward strand.
TCTTCCGCGGGCGCCACGCTGACCTTGACGCGCAGCGGCACGCCCTCCTCGACTCCGGGGATCGGATCATGTGCGGTCCGGCCTTCGACCTCGATCGAGGGCATCTCGGAGATCGCCCGTCCCACCCTCTGCTCCGAATATAGAAGCCATTGCTCGACGAATTCCCGCACCGTCGAGGTGCCGTAGCGGGTGATCAGCTCCTGCAGTCGCCGCTCGCCGATCCGCGCCGCGCCGAGCGCTGCCAGGTAATCGCCGTACCATTGATCGGGGACGCGGATCCGGCGGCGACACATGCGGATGACGTCGTCGATGTCCGTCCGCTCGCGCTGCACCCTCACGCAGGGGAAGGAGATCGCCCCCTCCTCGTAGACGTCGCGCGCCAGTGGTGAGTAGGTAGTCGGGACGCTGTTGCCGCAGTCGGCCTGATGCGCCTTTGCCACGCTGGTGAAGATGTGCTCGCCGTCATGGAACACCGGCACCAGGATCGTATGATCCGCGTGGTGGGTGTTGCCGTCGTAGGGATCGTTGTGGAGGAACGCGTCACCATCGACGATGTCCGGATGCAGCCGTGCGAGCGATTCGCTGAGCAGGTTGTTCCCGACGACGTGGATCGGAACCCCCTCGGCCGCTGCCACCAGCTGATGATCGGCCGAGATGATCGAGCAGGAGAAATCACGGGCCGTGTTGAGGATCGCGGAACGACCCGTGCGCAGCAGGGTGTTCGACATCTCGCGCGCGACCGCTTCGAAGCGATTCGCCATCACCGCCATCAGGACCGGGTCCACGAGCTCAC
>MKSH01000156.1:9786-9868 GCA_001898095.1 Solirubrobacterales bacterium 70-9
CCGCCGAGACCACGATGGTGGTGCCGGGCACCTCGACGACCCCCGGCCCGTTCATCGGCTCGTCGATCGCCAGCTCCGCGCC
>MKSH01000157.1:0-493 GCA_001898095.1 Solirubrobacterales bacterium 70-9
GTGCTCGTACTCGTCGAGGTGCTCGTAGACCGCCTCGCGCGGGTAGGTGAGAGCTTCCGCGGCGTAGTCTTTGATCGGATTCTCCTCGTCGACCTCCTCGGGGATCCCGAGCAGTTTCGGCAGGGAGACCAGCTCCTTGACCAGGGCGATGATGTCGTCGTGGGTGAGCACCCGCGTCTCGAGGTCGATGTCGAGGTCGAGGCGGGCGTTCAGCTTGTAGCGACCGACCCGGGTCAGGTCGTAGCGCTTCGGGTCGAAGAACAGCTGGTCGAGCAGGCCGCGGGCGGCGTCGACACTCGGCGGCTCGCCGGGACGCTGTTTTTTGAACAGCTCGATCAGGGCGCCCTCTTCGGTCCGGGTCGCCTCGCTGTCCGCCTCGATCGTCGTGCGGATGTAGAGCGAGTTGTCGAACAGGTCGAGGAGTTTCTGGTCCTCGACGTAGCCCATCGCGCGCAGCAGCACGGTGACGGGGAGTTTCCGCTTGCGGTCGATC
>MKSH01000157.1:537-2818 GCA_001898095.1 Solirubrobacterales bacterium 70-9
CCCGGGGAACGGACGAGCTGCGTCACGACGACGCGCTCGGTGCCGTTGATGATGAAGGTCCCGCGCTCGGTCATCCACGGGAAGTCGCCCATGAAGACGGCCTGCTCGCGGATCTCGCCGGTCTCCTTGTTCTGGAAGGCGACGGTCGCGGTCAGCGGCCGCGAGTAGGTCATGTCCTTCTCTCGGCACTCCTCAATAGAGTGCGGCGGCTCCTCGAATTTGAACTCGCCGAAGACGATCTGAAGGTTCCCCGTGTAATCCTCGATCGGGGAGATGTCGTTGATCGTCTCTCGCAGCCCACCATGCTCAGGGTCGGTCAGTTCCTCAAAGGAACGACGCTGAATGTCAATGAGATGGGGGACTTCGAGGGGGTTCTCTAGTCGGGAAAAACTCCTACGGGTTACGGGGGCAGCGTTGGAACGTGCCAAGTCGGCGACTCCTCGGACGGTCAGAGGGACGGTGAAAAGGGCCCGGGCGACGGGCAGGCGAACTCAGAAAAGCGCGCGACCGGGGAAAATAGCACGCGCTATCCCCCGGCCGCAAATTTGGCTCTGCGACTGACCTCTCAGTCGCGGGCGTGAAACGTCGTCTCTATTTGAGCTCGACGGTCGCGCCGGCCTCCTCGAGTTCGCCTTTCAGTTTTTCGGCCTCCTCGCGGTCGACGCCCTCTTTGACCGGGCCCGGAGCGGCGTCGACGACGGCCTTCGCCTCTTTCAGGCCGAGGCCGGTCGCGTTGCGGACGACTTTGATGACCGGGACTTTCTGGCCCCCGACCTCGGTGATCACGACGTCGACGGTCGAGGACTCTTCGCCCCCGCCGGCCTCCTCGCCGCCGCCGCCGGCGGCGGCGGCCGGAGCGGCGGCCGCGACGGCGGTCGCGGAGACGCCGAACTCCTCCTCGAGCGCTTTGATCCGCTCGGAGAGCTCGAGCACCGAGATGCCTTTGAGCTCCTCGATCCAGTCAGCAGTTGAAGTTGCCATGCGGTGCTACCCCTCTTCCTCGTTTGAATCTTCTGAAGTTCCATCACTGGCGGACGCGTCCTCAGCTTCGCTTCCGGGCGCGTCCGGGCCGGGCGGCTCCTGCTCAGCTGCCGGCTCCTCCTCGCCCTCCGGCGAGGAATCAGGCTGTGACGCCTCCGGGCTCGTGTCCTCCGAGTCCTGGCTGTCATCGGACGAAGTGTCCTCGGCCGGTGCGGAAGTCTCTTCGGCGGGCGCCTCGGCGGCAGGGGCCTCCTCGGCAGCAGGGGCCTCCTCGGCAGCAGGCTCCTCGGCGGCGGGCGCGGCCGGAGCCTCGCCGGTGACCAGGCCCTGGTCGGCGATCTGGCCGAGCTGCGAGGCGAGGCCCTGGATCAGCGCGTTCAGGCCGCGGACGATGCCGGTCAGCGGGCTGGCGACGAGGCCGGCGAACTGGCCGATCAGCACCTCCTGCGAAGGCAGTCGGGCGATCGATTTGAAGGCCGCCTCGTCAAGCACGGTTTCGGCCATGAACCCACCCTTGTAGGTGAGGACGTCGTGCTCTTTGTTGAAGGTCGTGATCGCTTTCGCGGCCGCCGCGGTGTCGCCGCGGACGAAGGTCAGCGCGGTCGGGCCGGTCAGCAGCTCGGCGAGCCGCTCCTCCCCCACCTGCTCGGCCGCCAGTTTCGTCAGGCGGTTCTTGACGATGCGAAAGCTGGAGTCCGTCTCGCGCAGCGCGCCGCGCAACTGGGCGGCCTGCGGGACGCTGATGCCGCGGTAGTCGACGGCGAAGATCGCTTCGGCGCCCTCGATCTGGGCGGCGATCTCCTGGATGGTTGCTGACTTTTCCTCGCGGTTCATCGTCTCTCCTGCATCGGGCTTGTTGGCAGAGCCACGCCGATGGTCTTAGGCAAGCGGCGACGCAGTGTAGAGCATCGCCTTTTGCGCGGTGTACTAGGCCGTGACCGGCTCCTCGGCGGCGCCGGCGGCCTCGCGGTCGACGGCTTTGCCGGTGTCGACGCGGACCCCGGGACCCATCGTCGTCGCCAGGGTGGCGGAGCGGATGTATTTGCCCTTCGCCCCCGACGGCTTGGCGCGGATGATCTCGTCGATCACGGCGCTGTAGTTGTCGAGAAGTTTGTCGTCGTCGAAGCTGGCCTTGCCGATCGCCATGTGGACGATCGCCTGGCGGTCGGTGCGGTATTCGACTTTGCCCGACTTCGATTCCCCCACGGCTTTCTCGACGTCTTCGGTCACGGTGCCAACTTTCGGGTTCGGCATCTTGCCCTGCGGGCCGAGGGTGCGGCCGAGCTGGCCGACCACCGGC
>MKSH01000157.1:2915-8900 GCA_001898095.1 Solirubrobacterales bacterium 70-9
CCGTGCGGGAGGGCGAGCGTGCCGCGCAGCTGTTCGTCGGCGTGGCGGACGTTGACCCCGAGCAGCACATGGAGCTCGACCGTCTCGTCGAACTTGGCGCTCGCGGTCTGCTTGATCAGCGCGATCGCCTCAGCGGGCGCGTAGAGCGTGTCGCGCTGGACCTTCTGGTACTGCATGCGGAAGCGTTTGCCGTGGGCCATCGCGGGTCTCCTATTTGACGTCGACGCCCATCGAGCGGGCGGTGCCGGCGATGATCTTCGAGGCGGCGTCGAGGTCGTTGGCGTTCAGGTCGGGCATCTTGCGCTCGGCGATCGCGCGAATCTGCTCCGGGGTGATCGTCCCGACTTTGTTCACGTGGGGCTCGCCGGAGCCCTTCGGGATCCGGATCGCCTCCTTGATCAGGACCGCGGCCGGCGGCGTCTTGGTGACGAAGGTGAAGGAGCGGTCCTCGTAGACCGTGATTTCCACCGGGATGATCGTCCCGCCTTCGCCCTGCGTCTGGGCGTTGAAGGCTTTGCAGAAATCCATGATGTTGACGCCGTGCTGGCCCAGCGCGGGGCCGACCGGCGGCGCCGGGTTGGCGTTGCCTGCCTGGATCTGCAGCTTGATGACGGTGAGAGTTTTCTTGGCCATGGGCGGCTGTGCAGCGTAGCGGGTCGAGCCCGACTAGATCTTCTTGACCTGGTCGTAGCCGACCTCGACGGGGGTCTCCCGACCGAAGATCGAGACCAGGACTTTGAGTTTCGCGCCGTCCTCGTTGATCTCGGCGATCTCGCCGGAGAAGTCGGAGAGCGGGCCGGAGATGACTTTGACCGATTCGCCGATCGCGAACTGGGCCTGCGTCCGCGGCCGCTCGGCGGTCTCGCGGTGGAGCAGTCGATCGACCTCCGGTTTCGAGAGCGGCACCGGCTTGTTCCGTTCGGCGCCGACGAAGCCGGTCACGCCAGGAGTGTTTTTGACCAGCGACCAGGCGTCGTCGGTCATCTCCATGTTGACCAGGACGTAGCCCGGCATCGTCCGTTTCTCCTGGGTCACTTTCTGGCCGTCCTTGACCTCGGAGACCTGCTCGGTGGGGACGACGACCTGCCGCACGTTGCGGTTCTGGCTCATCGTCTGGACGCGGTGCTCAAGGTTGTGCTTGACCTTGTTCTCGTGCCCGGAATAGGTGTTGATCACGTACCAGCGAAACATCGATCGAGGAAAGCCTTCTTCTTGTGGGTTAGAGGATCTGCTTGATCAGCCAGCTGAAGAGCGCGTCCAGGGCGCCGAGATACGCGGCGGCTACGGCGACGAAGATGATCGTCACCACGGTGGCCTGGACCAACGTCTCGCGGTCAGGCCACTGGACTTTCTTCAGCTCGGCCCAGCAGGAAAGCAGAAAGCCGATGACGCCACCACGGGCGCCGGTCTGTCGTTCGGCCGCAGCTTTTTTCTGCTGCCGCGCCAGTTGGTCGCGCTCGCGACGTTTCTGATCGTCACGCTGCTTGCGCTCCACCTGCTTGGCGGCTTTCGATTCCGCGCGCCGCTCGGACCGCGAGGGCCCCTTCGGCGCGTCGGGTACTTCTAGATCGGCCTCGTCCGCCCCCGCCGCGATCCCGGCCTCGATGGCCTCGATCTCGGCGACGTCACCGGATTTGCCGACCTGTGAGTCGTGCTGCGCCCGCGACTCAGCGCGGCGCTCGGAGCCGGAGCGTTTCTGCTCTTCGACTTCGCGAGCGCGGCGCTCGGCCTTGCGCTGTGCGCGGGTTTTCGCCATGGACCTCTACCGGGTCTCTTTGTGCGGGGTGTGGTGTCCGCACCAGCGACAGAACTTGCGCAGCTCGACCCGGTCGGGCGAATTACGCCGCGACTTGTTGGTCTGATAATTCCGCCGCTTGCAGTCTTCGCAAGCCAGCGTCACCGCAATGCGGACATCTCCGCGAGCCATCTGACCCCTCAACAAGTTCCGTGCCCGAAGGCACTCGTTACAAAGGAAAACCTCGGGCCGGAGCGCGAGGCTTGGACAAGAATAGCGAGGTCTGGACGCTTGGGTGGGATGCCCTTGAGCGGCGGCCGCCGAGCGCCGGCGGAGAGGTGCTCAGCCGGCGAGCCGAGACAGCGATTTGACCTGCGTGGCGATGACGTTCGCGTAGACGACCGGGACCGGGACGCCTTCCGAGGAGCAGATCAAGGAAGTGCTGCCGGCGGCGCCCAGGGCGATCGAACCGGACAGCGAGATCGTCGCCGGGAATCGAGACGCGCCTTCGATGTCGACCGAGGTGGTCGCTTCGCCGCCGGTACTGAGGACGCAGGTGACTTCCGAAAGCGTGGCGGTCGCTTCGAGCGAGACGTTTGCGCTGATCACGTAGGCGCCCGCAGGCAGATTCTCGGCTAGGACCTGGGTCGGCGACGTACCGACGGTCTTGCCCGAGAATTCATTGGCGAAGACTTCGAAAGCCGGGCCGGTGCCGTCGGTGCCCGCAGCACCTTTCGCCCCGGTCGCGCCGGTGGCGCCTTTGGCCCCGGTCGCGCCTTTCGGCCCCTTCGCCCCGGTCTTGCCCTGAGGACCGGCAGGGCCCTGGACCCCGCGCAGCTGATTTCGGGTCTTCTTCGCGATCTTGCCCGCGGTCACCGCTTCCGGTTTCAGCTGCCCGGTGCCGACCGAGTTTCGGGGCAACTGCGTCGCCGCAAAGGCGGCGCCGCCGAGGGCGAGGAAGAGCGCCAGCGAGGCGACGACGTTGGCGTAGGTGAGGTGCCGGCGCAGGAAGGACACTGCACGGAAGGTATCCGGGCGGTCGGTCGTGAAACGGGGCGCGCGGTTCGGGGGGCGGTAAGGGACGGGAAGGGACGCGGCCCTCTCGTAGGCGGCCCGGGCAGGCTGTGACCGCCTACGAGTGGGCCGTCCCTTGGGGAGAGGGAGTGGGTGCGCGTCCCATGCGGGTCCCGGGGGAGACCCATGACGAAGGCGCCGAGAAGTTCACGTCCATGGGCGGAGAGGTCTCCCGGCATCCCTTCCGCTGTTCCTTATCCCTCATATATGGGGATAAGGAACAGCGGAAGAAAGTGCGAACGCCAGGGCCCTAACTCAGGTCGCGGCCGGTGATGCGCCAGAGGCCGATGGCCAGGGGCAGGACCATCCAGAGGAGTAGGGCCACGAGGACCTGGGCCCATTCGTGGCCGCTGAGGACGTTCTGGGTGAGCCATTCGAACGAGCCGCTGGAGAACCACTCGACGGTGCCGTGGATGGACTTGATCGACTCCAGGGCGCCGATCGCCGTGGGCAGGGCGAAATAGAGGACGATCGCCGGCGCCGAGGCCTGGAGAGCGGCGCCGAAGGCCACTCCGACCGTCATCGCCGACACCGCATAGATGAGGTCCTGGCCGACCAGGCCGACCGGGAAGGTCCAGACGTGGGCGATATCGGGCGAGGCGAGGGCGGTGCCGATCGCCGCGACGATGGCGGCGACGACGGTGGCGATCAGTCCGAGGACAGCCCCGGCCAGCACCTTGGCGGCGATCAGTCGCGCCCGCCCCGGCACCAGGGCAAAGCTGACCAGGGCGGTGCGCTGCGACCACTCGGAGGTGACCAGGAGGATGCCGACGACCGGGAGCAGGATCCCGGCGGGCACCAGCGCGTTGCCGAAGATGTTGCGGAAGGTGAAGTCGTCTTCGTGGCCCGCGATCAGGGTGATCACGACGACCAGCACGGTCATCGCCGCGACCGCGAGCAGCAGCCAGAAGCCGCTGCGGGTGTCGACCATCTTGCGCAGCTCGACCCGGGTGAGCCGGCTGATCGGCGGGCGCACGTCGGCGACCCGGACATCGGTAGGCGAGATCGCGTGGGCGTTCATTTGGCGGCCTCCTCCCCGCTGGTCAGGTCGAAGAAGAGCTGCTCGAGCCCGGCGTCGCCGGCCGGGGCGAGGTGGGTCAGGGCGATGCCGGCGTCGCGGGCGGCGATCCCGACCGCGGCCGGGTCGGCGTCGACGAGGAGGCCCTCGCCTTCCGCCTCGCGCGCCTCGAGGCCCGCCGCGGCAAGCGCCTTGGCGAGCCCGTCGGTGTCGGCGGCGCGGACCAGGGCGCCCGCGTGGGACAGCAGCTCGTCGCGGGTCCCCTCGGCGACGATCTTGCCGCTGCCGATGATCACCAGCCGGTCGGCGATCACGTCGACCTCGTGCAGCAGGTGGGAGGAGAGCAGGACGGTGCCGCCGCGCTCGGCGAAGTCCCGCAGCAGGCTGCGCATCCAGCGCATCCCCTCCGGATCGAGGCCGTTGGCGGGCTCGTCGAGGATCAGCACCTCGGGTTCGCCGATCAGGGCGTTGGCGATCCCCAACCGCTGGCGCATCCCGAGCGAGTACTGGCGCACCCGTTTGCGGGCGGCGGACTTGTCGAGGCCGACCAGCCCGAGCATCTCGTCGGCACGGGCCTCGTCCACCCCCATCGTCTGGGCGGAGATCGCCAGCACCTCGCGACCGCGCCGGCCGCCGTGCTGGGCCGAGGCATCGAGGAGCACCCCGACCCGCCGCCCCGGGTTGGGCAGCCGGCGATACTCGCCGCCCAGCACCGCGGAGCTGCCGGCGTCCGGCCTGGCGAACCCGCAGATCATCCTCATCGTCGTCGTCTTCCCGGCCCCGTTGGGACCGAGAAACCCGGTCACGGTTCCGGGTTCGCAACGGAAGGAGACGTCGTCGACGACCGCCCTCCCGGCGAACCTCTTGGTCAACTTCTCGGCTTCGATCATGTCTCCCAGCCTTCCCGCTCGGTGCCGCGCCCACATCGGTCCGCGGTCCCTTTCTTGCCCCGCCCTTGGTCGGCGGCCGGCCCCTACTTTGGTAGTGCCTCCGGACCGTCCTCCCGCCCTACCCTGTGACGGTGGCCTCGGTCGAGATGAAACACCAGCCGATGGCGGCCCGCTGGCAGCGGCGGATGCTGCCCGGCTCGATGGTCGACGGGCCGGGGGCGGAGCGCAGCCTGCGCGACTGGGCCGTCGACGCGCTGGTCACCTGCGTCGCGCTGGGGCTCGGGGTCGCCGCCGTGCACGACACCTGGCACGTCCAGGGCACCGCGATCAGGGTCCTCGACATCGCCCTCGGGCTGGTCGCGATCGCCGCCCTCTGGGACCGCCGCCGCCATCCGGTCGGCGTCGCCGCCGTGGTCCTCGCGATCTCGGCCGTCTCCTCGCTGGCGGCGGGCGCCTCGCTGGCGGTCCTCTTCAACGCCGCGATCCGCTGCCGGCGGCGCGACCTCGCCTGGATCGTCCTCGCCGCGGTCGGCGCCTGTCTCACCTACGCCCTGCTCTACGCGACCAGCTTCCCCGACGCTCGCGACAACATCCTGATCGGCGTGCTGCTGATGGGGATCGCGGTCGGCTGGGGGCTCTTCGTCCGCGTCCGCCGCGACCTCGTGATCCAGCTGCACGAGCGGGCCGATCGGCTCGAGGAGGAAGGCCGGCTGCGGGCCGACCAGGCGCGGGCGGCGGAGCGCGGGCGGATCGCGCGCGAGATGCACGACGTGCTCGCCCACCGGATCTCCCTGCTCAGCCTCCACGCCGGGGCGCTCGAATATCGGCCCGACGCGCCGCCGGCGGAGATCGCCGCGGGCGCCGCGGTGGTGCGCGAGTCGGCGGCCGCCGCGCTGGAGGAGCTGCGCGACGTGATCGGGGTGCTGCGCGAGGGGACCGAGAGCGAGGCGCGCCGGCCGCAGCCGACGCTGGCCGACCTGCCGACCCTGATCGACGAGTCGCGGGCGGCCGGGATGCGGATCGAGGCGGAGCTGGCGCTGCCCGCCGACGAGGACGGCGGGAGCGCCGGGCGGACCGCCTTCCGGATCGTCCAGGAGGGGCTGACGAACGCGCGCAAGCACGCCCCCGGGACGGCCGTCTCGGTGAAGGTGGCGGCGGGTGAGGACGCGATCGCGATCGAAGTGCGCAACCGGGCGCCGCTCAGATGATTGATTCCTAATTGACCCCGGTTGTCAGCCGGGCTGCCAGGGAGCGAGGCGAAGGGCGCC
>MKSH01000158.1:0-6162 GCA_001898095.1 Solirubrobacterales bacterium 70-9
CCTGTACTCGTTGTATGCGTAGACCGCCAGATTCTGCATGCGGCCCTGGAAAGGGTTGGCGTTGAGCGAGCTGACGACGCCGGTCGTGACCAGCAGCGGCGCAGTCTCGCCGATGATCCGCGCGGTGGCCAGCATCACCCCGGTCACGAGGCCGGCGAAGGAGGTCGGCAGGACCACCTTGGTGATCGTCTTCCACTTCGGCGTGCCGAGCGCGTAGGACGCTTCGCGCAGGTGGTTGGGGACGATCTTCAGGACCTCCTCGGCGGAGCGGATGACGATCGGGATCATCAGCACCGAGAGCGCGAGCGAGCCCATGATCCCCATCTGGATGCCGGGGCCGAGGAAGAGCTCGAAGAGCGCGTAGGCGAAGAGGCCGGCGACGATCGAGGGGATGCCGGTCATCACGTCGACGAAGAAGGTGAGCGCGCGGCGCAGCGGGCCGCGCCCGTACTCGTTCATGTAAATCGCCGCCATCAGCCCGATCGGCACCGAGATCACGACGGCGCAGGCGGTGATGACCAGGGTGCCGACGATCGCGTGCGCGGCGCCGCCGCCGGTGATCGCGCCGCGCGCGTCGGAGGTGAAGAATTCCCAGCTGAGCCCGGCCACGCCGCGCTTCACCACTTCGTAGAGCAGCGAGATCAGCGGCGCCATCGCGATGCCGAAGGCGGCGACGATCGCCATCGTGATCGCCCGGTCCTTGGCCCGGCGGGAGCCCTCGACCGGCCGTGACCAGGCGTAGATCGCGACGATCGCGACCAGGCAGCCGAAGGCCAGCATCAGCGCGATCGTGAGCCAACCCAGCGCCGCCAGCGCCGCGGCGCAGAACGCGAGTGCGCCGGCGAACGCGGCGTAGGGAGCCCAGTCGGGCAGGGTGCCGCCGCCGGAGCCCTCGCCGGCCAGGATCGCGCGGGTGGAGACCGCGGCGGTGTTGTCGGGAGGCGGCGTCATTGCGGTTGCGAGCGGGCGATGATCAGCCGCGCGATGAAGTTGGTGGCCAGGGTGATGACGAAGAGGACGAGCCCGGTGGCGATCAGCAGGTTGATCGCCAGGCCGCTCGACTCGGGGAAATTGAGGGCGATGTTGGCGGCGATCGTCGACGGGTTCGCCTGGCCGATCAGGTTGAAGGTCACGCCGCCGGAGACGGAGAGGATGATCGCCACCGCCATCGTCTCGCCGAGCGCGCGGCCGAGGCCGAGCATCGCGCCGGAGATCACCGACGATTTGCCGAACGGGAGGACCGTGGTCCGGATCGTCTCCCAGCGGGTCGCGCCGAGCGCCTGGGCGCCTTCCTGAAGTTTGCGCGGCGTCTGCGCGAAGGCCTCGCGGGCGACGGCGGAGACGATCGGCAGGATCATCACCGCGAGCACCAACCCGACGACGAGCATCGTGCGGCCGGTGATCGAGGCGGGTCCTTCGAAGATCGGGATCCAGCCGAGCTTTGCTTCCAGCCATTTCATCGCCGGGACCGCCGCCGGGCCGAGCACGAAGATGCCCCAGAGGCCGTAGATGATGCTCGGGATCGCCGCCAGCAGGTCGACGAAGAAGCCGAGCGTCAAGGCGATCCGCGCCGGCGCGATGTGGGTGATGAAGAGCGCCACCGCGATCGCCAGCGGCACCGCGATGATCATCGCCAGCACGCCGGCCAGGCAGGTCCCGAAGGCCAGCGGGGCGACGTAGCTGAGGAAGCTTTCGCCCTTCGGCAGTTCCGCCGAGGACGCGGTGAGGGCGGGAAAGCCCTCGGTGACGAGGAAGACGGCGACCCCGGCGAGCAGTGCCAGGATCGTCACCGCGGCGACCACCGCGGCGTTGCTGAAGATCCGGTCGCCCCGGCGACGGCGCCCTCCGGACGCCGCCGCCAGGATCTGGCCGGCATTGGTCGTGGTGTCGACCGAGCTCACAGCAGGTGACCTATTCGATCGCCCCGACCGCGGCTTCTACTTTTTTGGTCAGTTCCGCGGAGAGCGGGGCGGCGCCGGAGGCTTCCGCGGACAACGCCTGTCCTTCGGGACTGATCGCGTATTCGAAGTAGGCCTTGACCAGGGCCGCTTCGTCGGCTGACTTGTATTTGGTGCAGCCGATCAGCGAGGAGACCAGGATGATCGGGTAGACGCCGCTCGCTTCGGTCTTGCGATCGATTTCGAAGGCGATGACGTTTTTCTGGCCTTTCTCCAGTTCCGGATCTTCTTTCGAGAGATCGAGAATTTTGGCGGCGGCTTCCGGGGACGGTTCGGCCCAGGTGCTGCCGACTTTGATCAGCGCTTTGCCGAGTTCGCCGGCCTGCGAGGCGTCGGCGTAGCCGATCGCGCCTTCGCCGGCGCTGACGGCTTCGATCACACCGGAGGTGCCGGAGGCGGCTTCGCCGCCTTTGACCGGCCATTCACCGCTGACTTCGTGGGTCCAGACGCTCGGAGCCACTTTCGACAGGTAGTCGGTGAAGTTTTCGGTCGTGCCCGACTCGTCGGAGCGGTTGACCGGGACGATCCGGGTTTCCGGAAGTTCGACGCCGGGGTTCTCTTTTTCGATCTCCGGGTCGTTCCAGTTTTCGATTTCCTGGTTGAAGATCTTCGCCAGGGTTTCCGGTTCGAGTTTCAGTTCTTCGACGCCCGGGAGGTTGTAGACGATCGCGATCGGCGAGATGTAGTCCGGGACCTCGACCAGTTCGCCCGGTCCGCAGCGTTTGATCGCCTTACCGAGCTCACCTTCCGCTTCGGAGAGGGGCGTGTCGGAACCGGCGAACGCAACGGCGTTGGAGATGAATTTTTCGCGTCCACCGCCGGAGCCGACGCCGTCGTAGGAGACGGTGGCACCGCCGTTGGCGTTCTCGAATTCGGCGATCCAGGCTTTCTGGGACGCTTCCTGCGCAGTCGAACCGGCACCGGCGATTTCACCGGAGACTTCAGCCGAAGGGGCGCCCCCGCCGCTTTCGTTTTCGCTTTCGCTGCTCGAGCCGCTGCTGCTGGAATCGCTGCCCCCGCAGGCGGCGAGGCCGAGCACGAGCACCAAGGCGGCGGCGAACACCGCAAGCCATCTAGAGCTGGACATCAGACTCCTCTTTGTGTTGTTGACGAGAGTGCGGCCGCGAACTGCTTGGTGGCGCGGCCCTTCTGGCGAGCGTGTCAACGCTGGGAGGGAAGCTTGTTATCTGCCTGTGGCGGTCGTGTGAAAAAAATGTAAAAGCGACGTAACAGGTGGTCGCTCAGCCGTCGGGCGAGAAGCGGTAGCCGATCCCGTTGTGGGTGTAGATCAGCTTCTGGTCCGGGAGGGCGGCGCCGAGCTTCGCCCGCAGGCGGCTGACGTAGACGTCGACCGAGCGGTCGTCGCGGCGCGGCGGCGTCCCCCAGACCGAGGTGTGGAGCTCCTCGCGGGTGAGGATCCGCTGCGGGCTCGACCAGAGGGTGACGAGCAGCTGCAACTCGCGCACGGTGAGGCTCAGCGGGCGGCCGTCGACCAAGGCCGCGTGCTCCTCGGGCCGCACCTCGAGCCTCCCAGCTTTGTCCGCGCTACCGACCGCCATTCGGGCGCAGGATGCCGCCGGCCAGGCGTGAACCGGTTACGCCGCGGTAAAGCTTTTGTGAACGACCTGTGAACCGCGGTCGTCGGAGGACGCCTGGGCGGGCGTCGGGGGACCCGCTTGCGGGACGGCGTCCGCGGAGGGCTCCGGGTCGAATCGGTAGCCGACCCCGAAGTGGGTGTGGATGTACTCCCACTCGGGGCTGCGCTTCTCCAGCTTCTGGCGCAGCTTGCGGATGAAGACGTCGACCGAGCGGTCGCCGTGGGCCATCGCGTAGCCCCAGACCCGCTGGTAGATGGTCTCGCGCTCGAGCACCTGTCCCTGGGTCCCGGCGAGCAGGTGCAGGAGCTCGAACTCGCGCCGGGTCAGGTCGAGGCTTTCGCCGGAGACGAAGGCCTGGAAGCGATCGGGGCGGATCTCCAGCTCACCGGCGAGGACGGGCGAGGACTCGGTCTCGTGGCGGCCACGGCGGTGGCGCCGGGTGACGGCTTCGATCCGCGCGATCGCCTCCTCCGGGTGGGAAGGCTTGGTGATCCAGTCGTCGACCCCGAGGCGGAGGCCGCGCACGCGCTGGGCCACGGTGGAGCGGCCGGTGCAGACGACGACGCCGAGGTCGGGGAGCAGGCTGCAGACCCGGTCGAGGTAGCGCCACGCATCGTCGCCGAGCACCGCCGGGTCGACCAGCAGGGCGTTCAGCTTCATCGCGACGAGCTGATCGGGGGGCACGGCGCCGCCGGAGGTGCGCAGCAGCCAACCCGCCGCCTCGGCGCGCTTGGCAAGGACGGTGACGAAACCGGAATCGGTGTCGATCACCGCGAGACGAGTGGTCGGGTCAGGGGCCAACTCGCTTCGGATCATATGCACGCAAACCGGCTTTTTACCGTTGTTTACAGGTTTTTCACAAGTGTTCGAGGTGCAAATTGCGGCTAACTGGGCGGCGGCATGGCTTGTTCAAGCCGATTGAACCTGAGCGGGCCGCTTGGGTGGGTTCGTCACTCAATGACGGCCGACCGCGAGGGGGTCGCCGCGGGCCTCAGAAGGTCGCCGGGCGGAGGCCGGTCGCGATCACGATCAGGATCGCCACCCCGATCGCGTAGCGGTAGATGACGAAGGGCCGGTAGGAGGTGGTCCGGACCAGGCGCAGGAGGAAGACGATCGCGAAGTAGCCGGAGATCGCCGAGGCCAGGACCCCGACCACCATCGGCCCGCCGACCCCGGCCGGCAGCCCTTCGTGGACGGCGCTGATCCCCTTGAAGAGGGTGGCGCCGGCGACGATCGGGATCAACAGCAGGAAGGAGAAGCGGGCGGCGGCGTCGCGGTCGAGGCCGAGGAAGCGGGCGGCGGTGATCGTGATCCCCGAGCGCGAGGTACGGGGGGCGAGCGCCAGCACCTGCGCGAGGCCGATCCAGAGGCCGTCGCGGCGCTCGGTCTGCTCCAGCGGGCGGCGCTGCGGCCGGCGGTCGGCCCAATCGAGGAGGGCGCCGAAGAAGATCAGCTGCACGGCGATCATCCAGGGCTCGCCGAGGTGTTCGTCGATGAAGTCGGAGGCGAGGCCGCCCGCGATCACCGCCGGGATCGTGCCGATCGCGATCGCCACCGCGAGCCGCTCCTCGCTGGTCTCGATCGCCCGCTTGCGGACCGCGGCGACGAAGCTGACGAGGAGGCGCCAGACCTCGAGCCGGAAGAAGGCGATCGCGGCGATCAGCGTGCCTGCGTGGAGGGCGACGTCGAACGTCTTGTTGAACGCGTCGTTTTCGGTCAGGAAGGTGTAGTTCTGCAGCCAGGGGACGATGATCAGATGGCCTGAGGACGAGATCGGGAGGAACTCGGTCAGGCCCTGCACTATCCCCAGCAGCAGGGCCTCGAGGTTGGACATCGCGCGATCCTACGCTGCCCCGTGCGATAGATTGCCTCGCGTGAAGCGTGCCGCCGCCCTTTTCCTGATGGCCATGACGACGATGCTCGTCGCCGCCCCGATGGCGTTCGCCGAGAACGGCGAGGGGCTGATCGGCAAAGCCGACGACCAGACCGTCACCTTCTTCTGCTTCGGCGTGATGGCGTTCTTCGTGATCCTCGTGATCGGCCTGTCGCTGATCCAGGGCGCCCTCGAGCGCCGCAAAGAGCGTCGCCGCTACGACATCGAGCGCCTGGGCTGATGTGGGGGCGCCTCGCGGCGTCCTCGGTCGCTCGCCTTCGGGTCACGCACTGCGGCGCCGCGGGGGCGCCTCGCGGCGTCCTCGGTCATTCGGCTCGGGTCACGCACTGGTGTGCGCTCCCCTCGCCTCATTTCCCTGCGTCCTTGCGAGGCTGGCCCACGGCGCCGCAGAGTCGCTGGCCCTGCTTAGGCCAGGCGGAAGCCGCTGAGTAGGCGTTTCTCGGTTTCGCCCTCGATCTCGGCTAGGACTTCGACCTTGCCCTCCAGCGGGGTACCGCGGATCTTCGTCGCCAAGAGGTCGTCGACCTGGAAGATGCCCGCCGAGTTGTTCAGCTGGATCTCGATCCGCACCGGATGGTCGTCGCCGGCGCTGATCCGCACCTCGTCGATCGCCGCGGCGGAGATCGAGTGGATGCCTTCGTGGCCGGACTCGATCGGGATCCGGGTGCGGCCCTGGGCCATGTCGAGGGCGTCGGCGACGCGGACCACCCCG
>MKSH01000158.1:6363-12343 GCA_001898095.1 Solirubrobacterales bacterium 70-9
GCAGGCGCAAAAGGCGGAGGGAGATGTTGAGGACGATCTGCATGTGGACCCAGCTGTGATCCGACATGCCGAGCCGCTCGGCGTTGACCTGGGCCATGTACCACCAGCCGCGCACCTGGTCGTCGGCGTTGACCGCGTCGATGAAGCTCTCGAGGCGGCGGTTGCCGCGGGTCGGCGCGCGGACGTGCGCCTCGGCGATCGCCTCGCGCGGCGGCTTGCGGGTCGGCCCGCCGGGATCCGGCGCCGGGACCCCGTTGCCCTCTCCCACCTCGGCGTCGTCAGTGCCCGCGGCGGCGGCTTTCATCTCCTCGTCGGGGGTCATCGCCTGGGATCGTAGTCCGGCTCACGGCCGCCGCGTTGGCGTCTTGTCAACCGCGGCGACGCGGGTGGGCAGCGCGACGACGGCTCAGCCGCAGACGGGCCAGGGGCTGCTGCCGGACCGCGAGTAGAGGAGCGCGGCGCGGTAGTCCTGTTCGGCCTCGGGCGCCGCGGCGGGATCGCCCGTGCCGCCGACCGATTCCCAGGTCCCCTGGTCGAACTGGTATTTGCCCCGGTAGGTCCCACCGGAGGAGACCGCTTCCGGGTTCCCCCCGGACTCGCAGGCGGCTATCGATTCCAGCGTCGCCATCGTCACCCCGCCGGGAAGGTTTTCAAACTTTTCCCGTTCTTCCCGTTCTTCCCGAGCTTCACGCGCTTCACGACGCTTCCGCGCATGAACCTTGTGCACCCTCTCGGCTTTCACGGTCCGCCGCACGATCAGCTCGCTGTAGCGATCGACCGGATCGAGCATCGGCCCCGATAGCGCCTTCGCCTCCCCGATCCCGATCGAGCTGTCGGCGTGCAGCCGCACCCGCGGCGGAAGCTTTTCGTTCTGGGCGCCCGAGGCAACGGCCGGCGCCGCCAGCACGACAACCGCTCCAAGCAGGGCAATGTGTTTGCGTTCTGTGAGCAAGCGCTAAACCGTTACGGTCATCACTGTCCCTGTGTGTGCGGGCCATCACACTTATCCCATGAGAGTAGGTAGACTCAGAAACGCATGGCAAGCAGGCGTTTCGGCTGATCGATCAGGCGTCGTCGCCGACCGCGAACTCGACACTTCCCAAGACGCGGAGGCGGGGAATGTCCACGATGAGGCCCGGAGGCCATCGCAACGGCTCTTCACGCGGCCACAGGTCGATGAGCGCTTCACGCGGCCATCCGTCAAGTTTCCGGGTCATCGGGTCCTCTGTGCCGAACCCGACCACGACTATGGCCAGGTGACCGACGCTCATGGCCGCCAGGTACGCGTCGTGCCCTTCGACGCCTAGGCCGTGGTGCCAGTGGTAGGCCACGGAAGTCGTGACGGTCGGGTCATCGACCGCCCCCAACCAGACCTGCGTATTCCGTGGTGGACTCTGATGGGTCGCCATGTGTCTGTAGTGCGTCTCTGGGATCGACTGGTTTGGGTTGGCGCCCTCGAACGACATGCACGTCTTGATTGCCCAGGTAGCCACGGCTTCTCGGCCCTCGTCGTAGAGCGTGCGACCAAATCCCTCGATCATCGAGCGGAGGAATGGCTTGGCCCGTTCCTCCAGTCGAGCCATCCAGCCGTGTTGGCACGCGTGGCACGTGCAGCGCACCTGAAACTGGAACGGCCTATCGGACCATTCGTTCGATTCCTCGCCGTCGTCGCCCGACTTAGAGAACGCATGGCGCATCTGTTGATCCCCGTATCGCTTGCGAAGCCAATCGGGAAAGCAATGCTCCTTGTAGAGCTTCACCCCGTTGGCACCGCAGAACGCACATCCCCTCGCGCTACCCTCGGTAGACATGGCAGACGAGCCTAGCCCCAAAACTCAAAAATCCACCCCCAAAGGCAAGGACAAGAGCGGCAAGCCCTATGAGCCGGTCGATATCCCGGTGCCCAAGCGCTCGGTGTTCGAGGATCTTGTGCGGAAAGTGACGAAAAAGGCCTAGTCCACGCTTGCCGCTCTTTGCAGGAATTTGCGGTGATACCCTCTGAATTGGCCAGAGCGACGTGGGCAGACCATCGCAATTTCATAGCTGTTGCCTGTTGAGCGTTCACTCTGCGGAAGGGGTTCGGGCCGGATGCTCGAACCCTTTCCCATGTAAAGAGGCCCGGCGCCCCGTGGAACAGAGCTAACCGGACCTCTGGCGGCTACCTAGCGTGCCTGCCGGTCAATGACCAGCATGGCGACCAGGAGTGCCATGGCCAGGGCAACAATGGAAGGATCCATCGCTGATTTCCTCCTTTCTCACATCGAGGCCCGGATTGGCCCCGCCCGTTATCAGGGCATCGCGGACCCGATGGAGTGGAGTCGGCCATCTGTGAAGTTACCGGGCGCCGCGGCGCGTCGCGCACGTTCTGGCTGCAAATACGCGAAAAAGATCGTGATTACGACACGGCGCGATGAAGCAACTGCTCGAAATAGCCGCCGGGCTGCCGCCGAGCGTTGTAGCGCCACGCGTACTCGTCCAGATAGGACTGAAGCCACTTGTCGGAGACGTGCTTGTAGGCTCCGCGCATTCCGGTCTTGAGGTTGCCGAAGAACCCCTCGATCGTGTTCGTGTGAACGTCGCCGACGACGTAGGAGCCGGCGGAATGGTTGATGACTGCGCCGCCCCAACCTTCGCGACGAAGCGGCTTGTAGGCGACCCAATCGTCGGTGAGCATGAACGCGGCCGGATCTACGTGCGTCCGCACCGCTGAACTAAGCGGCTCACCCCGGCGCGACTCGATCACCCGCAGCCGCACTCGCCCTTCGCGCTCGACCATCCCGAGGACCGTCGTCTTAGCCTCACGGAACTGCTGCGCTTCCGAGCGCGTCATCTTGCGGCGCGGTTTCCCGCCCCAGGAGGTCTCATCGACCTCTACTTTCCCGGTCAGCTGCTCGTCGCCCTCGTCGTTCATCAACTCGTTGCGGATCTTGTTGAACATGCGCCACGCCGTCTTGTAGGTGACGCCTAGCTCCCGCTCAAGCTGTTTGGCGGAGATCCCGCAGCGAGTGCTTGCCATGAGGAACATGGCGTAGAACCACAGCTGCAACGAGGTCGTGGACTTCTCGAAGATCGTCCCCTTCATCGGGTGAAGATGCTTGCCGCAGGAATCGCAGGCGTAAGAAGCCCGCGATTTGATCCGATGGAACTTCCGCTCTTTCTCGCAGACCGGGCAATGAGCGTGGTGCCCATCCGGTGCGAACCGCTCCCGCCAGAGCTTGTCGAGGCAGGCAGCGTCGTCCGGATACTCACGCCAGAACTCCACGACGGTCATATCCGAGTCGGAGGCTCTCCGATTGACGGGGTTGTTTCGGTCGTTCGCGGCCATGACCACAGTATACATACTCTGAAGGGATAAGTGTGCGGGCCATCACACTTATCCCTTCTCTGTAGAAATGCCGATTGCCACGAGGACGTCCAATCTCCTAGATTGGATGTGAACCAGCGACCGCTCGGGACTCAATCGGCATGGCAGAGCGGCATGCAACGCGTTGAGCGCCGTGTTCATGGGTAGATGCCCACGAAGCTGCACGCGTAATATTCCGTCCGGACACGCAGTCAGGGTGTCTGCACGGCGTCGCAGACGGGCGGTCGCCACGCAGCGCTCCTTGGCGGAGCCACGCCCAAAAATGACCTCCCCATGAATCCGAGCCTTCAACCCACGAAGAACGGGGCCACCGCGATCCCCTTTGCTAGAGGTGGTCATGGATCACGGCAGCCCCGCGCTACAGCCGAGTGGCCGAACGATCATGCCCACCGGACCGGCTGGAATCGTCGGTCCGGTGGCACGATCGCCTCCCTACGCCGCCCTGACGACGCTGACGGCCTCGACCGCAGCGACGAACCAGACGGAATTGGAGCCGGGAACCGCCATCAGCGGCAGCCGCTCTCCCTCGCGGCACCAGACTTCGACGTTCATCCGTTCGCCGAAGTGATCCACGAGTTCGTATCTGCCGACCTTCGGAGGCGTATCTCCGGGTCGGAATCTATGGGTGGGCATCTGCCCTCCTTCTGTTAGAGGCAGATAGGTCTCGACCGTTTCGGGGTGCCACCCTGCGGTCGGGGCCTATCTCCGATTTTTACTAACCGGCCATTCTCGGACCGACGTCGGATGCCTTACCGCACGCAATCCGCAAACGCGCCGGTTCGTATATGTGTCAACTCGCTTGACAAGGCTCACGATGTCAAGTAGGTTGACACCATGCCACCGGCCAACAGGAACAATCCCCGTCGAGCCAAGTCCTCGACTTCCGACTACTCGGTGTCCGAGTTCCTGGCCGACTTCCCCGACGATGCCGCCTGTCTCGACTACCTCTGGCGCACCCGCCACTCGGAGGACGGCGAACACGCCGAATGCCCGAAGTGTGAGCAGGCGCGCGTGTTCAAGCGCTACGAGACCAAGCAGCAACGGCAATCGTGGACCTGTACGGCTTGCGGCCACCACCTGCACCCCACTGCGGGGACGATCTTCCATCGTTCCTCGACCTCGCTCCGGCTGTGGTTCCACGCCATGTATCTGATGACGAGCACTCGCTGCGGGATCTCCGCGAAACAGCTTGAGCGGGAGTTGGGCGTCCACTACAAGACCGCGTGGCGCATGTTCAACAAGATCCGCAACGAGTTGATGAACGATGAGGGCGACGAGCAGTTGACCGGGAAGGTGGAGGTCGATGAGACCTCCTGGGGCGGGAAGCCGCGCCGCAAGATGACGCGCTCGGAAGCGCAGCAGTTCCGCGAGGCCAAGACGACGGTCCTCGGGATGGTCGAGCGTGAAGGGCGAGTGCGTCTACGCGTCATCGAGTCGCGCCGGGGCGAGCCGCTCAGTTCAGCGGTGCGGACGCATGTGGACCCGGCCGCGTTCATGCTCACCGACGATTGGGTCGCCTACAAGCCGCTTCGCCGCGAAGGCTACGCCGGGGCGATCATCAATCATTCCGCCGGCTCCTACGTCTGGGGCGATGTCCACACGAACACCATCGAGGGATTCTTCGGCAACCTCAAGACGGGGATGCGCGGCGCCTACAAGCACGTCTCCGACAGGTGGCTCCAGTCCTACCTTGACGAGTACGCGTGGCGCTACAACCAGCGCTTCCGCGACCATCGGTCGATGTTCCATCGACTGCTTGAGGAGTCGGCGCAGCAATGAACGGGGAGTGGCATCGCGCCTTGCGCGAACTCCGGAAAGCCGCCAAGCGCCGCGACAAGGCCGACAAGGACCGGCGTCAGGCCGCTGAAGATGTTCGGACCTTCATCAGGGTGGCTCGGCACGCCGGGGTGCCGATCACCCAGATTGCTGCGGAGGCTGGCCTTTCCCGCCAGGCCGTTTACGACGTACTGGGGGAGCGACTTTCCGCATAGCTGAGTCGAAGTCCCCTTTGCTGGGGACCGGGATCTCAAGGCCCCTCTCGGTTCTCTGTTTGCGCCGGGCTATGAACTCAGTGTAAGGCGGAACGCCGGAGGTGGGAAAGGAGTCGTCTGTGTCGAACACCCCCGATATGGCGCAGTCACTCGTCGCGGGAGAGCCGTACACGGACGATCACTGGCCCCACGGTCTTTCGTGCGGCCAGTGTCGCCACGTGTTCACGGAGCCAGAGCGCTTCTCCGGACGCGTTTACGCGTTCGCGGGAGACTGCCCGCTCGTGGAGATCGTCTGCATCCCCTGCGCTACGACTGTTCGGTGACGATCAGCGCCCTTGGGGCGTCGCGCTGGACGCGGGCGGCAGCCTGCTCGCAGCCCGATTTGGAAACGTAGGCCTCGGCGGAGTCGGCAATGATCTCGTGGTTGCCGGCAGCCCTCAGCCGCCAGCGCCATTCGCCAGCGCGGTCACGGTAGACGTAGAAAAACGGAGCTTCAGACATCGATGGTTCCTTTCGTTGTTCTCTGAGACCCGCCGAGATCAGCCTGCGGGAACAGGCATATATGGGAACTCGTTGGGTAGGAGGATGGTCCAGGGCCATCCGGACGGAACCGATCCGATCCGAA
>MKSH01000159.1:0-632 GCA_001898095.1 Solirubrobacterales bacterium 70-9
CACCGGGCGTGCGCATCGTCACCGTCACCGTCTGGCGGAGGACGCCGTCGACAAGCCGCACTTCGAGCGGCTCCTCGGTCGCCAGCTTGTCATTGCGCGCCTTGACGCTGCCATGCTCGACAACCGTCACGCGCGTCCGAGTCTGGCTGCCGGGTCGCCGCGCCTTGACGTCCATCAGTCCGCCGCCATTGCCGAGACGCGCGGCTCGATTCGCACGAAGGCGTTGTAGTCCGGCACGTCGGCGGGCTTGGATCGCCGGTCGTGGTCGAGGAGGACATTGCCTTCCGGCCAGAAGACCTGGACGTTGCGCGGCTTCACCGGCGCGAGGAAGACGCGCCCGAAGTATTCGCCGCGTTCGCTAACGAGCCGCACTTCGTCGCCCTCGCCGAGCCCGAGGGCGGCCGCGCCGCTCGCGTTCATGAAGACGGCGTCCCGTCGAGCGCCGGTGAGCGAATCCCTCTTCTCCTGGACCATCGTGTTGAACTGCTTGCCGCGCCGGGTCGAGACGGCGAAGAGGCCGTCGGGAATCTCATTCTCCGGCAACGGCACGACCGCGAAGCGCGCCTTGCCGTCCGGCGTCGGGAAGTTGCCGTTCGCGCAGAGATGCGGCCCGCCATACTGGACCTGATCGC
>MKSH01000159.1:700-1905 GCA_001898095.1 Solirubrobacterales bacterium 70-9
ATCGAGATAGACCTCCCACTCCGGCCGCGCCTCGCCAATCCGCCGCCCTTCGATTTCCGGGCTGAACATGATCCGCCGCTCGGTCGAGGTCTGCGTGATGCCGCCCGGCATCTCGTAGCGGGTCGCCGCCGGAAGCAGAATCACCGCCTCGCGCGGCTCGATCAGCATCTGGCTGGAGAGCACGATGTCTTGATGGACGCGCAGCGGCACGTTCGCCAGGGCCGCCGCGACGTACTCCGGATCGGGCAGCGCTTCGGTGAAATTGCCGCCCGCCGAGAAGAGCACGTCGAGGTTCCCCTCGTGCGCACGGTCGATCATCTCCGGCGCGGTCAAGCCGGGAGTCGCTGGCACATCAAAACCCCATTGCTCGGAAAGTTTTCGCGCGCCCGCTACATTGACCGGTCCGCCGCCGGGGAAGACGGTCGAATAAGCGCCCATCTCCGCGCCGCCCTGGACGCCGGAGTGGCCGCGGATCGGGCTGAGGCCGCAGCGCTCGCGCCCGACGAAGCCGCGTGCCAGACCGAGGTTCAGCACGGCCCGAACATTGTCCTCGCCGTGCTCATGCTGGGTGACGCCCATGCTCCAGACGATCACCGCCGTCTTCGCCCGCCCGAGTAATTCGCCGAAGCGCCGCATCTCCGCGGTCGAAGCGCCGGAATGCGCCTCCAGCTCCTCCCACGTTTGCCCAGCGACCTCCACCGCGACAGCGTCAAAGCCGTCCGTGTGATCGCGAATGAAGTCCTTATCCTGCAAGCCATATTCGAGGATGTGCTTGAGCGCGCCGGTCATGAAGGCTGCGTCGCCGCCGGTGTTGACCTGGAACAATTCGTCGACCAGCTTGGTGCCGAAGAGCGCCGATTCCGCGACCGACGGAATCCAGTAGCGCTCCATCCCCGGTTCGCGAAAGGCGTTGACCGAGACGATCTTGGTGCCCGCCTTCTTCGCGTAGTACATGTACTTGGTCGTGACGGGCTGGTTGTTCGCTGGGTTCGCGCCGACGAAAACGAGCACGTCCGTGCCGATCCAGTCGCCGTACGAGCAGGTCGTCGCGCCGACGCCAAGCATCTGCTTGAGCGCGACCGAACTGGGCGAGTGGCAAATGCGGGCGGCGTTGTCGATGTTGTTCGTGCCCATCGCCCGGACCGCCTTCTGGGCGGCGTAGTAGGTCTCGTTGGGCGTGCCGCGGCTCGTCAGGTAGAAGGCCG
>MKSH01000160.1:0-10146 GCA_001898095.1 Solirubrobacterales bacterium 70-9
ACCTCGTCCATCGCCGGCATGTTGTCGCGGACGTCGACCCACTCGTCCCAGTTGCGGACCGTCATCACCTCGACGATGTCGACCGCGGGGGCGCCCTCGTCGCGGCGGGTGACGGCGAAGGCGTCGAAGCCGAGGACGACGTCCTGGGCCAGGCAGATCGGCCGGTCGACCTCGTTGGAGAACCGCTTGAAGTCCTCGAGCATCGCGGGGTCACGCAGGGGGATGAGGTTCACGGCGACCTCGGGTGGCGGCTCAGGCATCGGCGGGGACCTTTCTCTCTCGGGGGGCAAGTTCGGCGACGGCGGCAAGGGCAGCGGCGGCCGCCTGCAGGGTCAGCTGGAGGT
Organism: Solirubrobacterales bacterium 70-9; assembly: GCA_001898095.1. Taxonomy (GTDB): domain Bacteria; phylum Actinomycetota; class Thermoleophilia; order Solirubrobacterales; family 70-9; genus VAYN01. The sequence continues at coordinate 345 of MKSH01000160.1, forward strand.
CGGCCTCGTCGTGGGTGGCGGAGGAGAACCACCAGTTGCGGGGGAGCACGATCACGCCGCGGTTCAGCATCTCCTCGCTGAAGCGGGCCTCGGCCTCGCGGTCGGAGGCGAGCGTCTCGGCGTACTCGCGCGGCGTCGCCGGGCCGCCGACCGCGGTCTGCAGGAGCGAGCCGCTGCGACGGACGCGGAGCGGCACCCCGGCGGCGTCGGCGGCGCTCGCGAGGCCGTCGGCGAGCGCCGCCATATGGGCGTCGAGGCGCGCGTAGAAGTCGGGCTCGCCGCGGTAGACGTCGATCGCGGCGATCGCCGCGGCGGCGCAGAGCGGGTTGCAGTTGAAGGTGCCGACGTGGGCGACGCGGCCGTCGAGCAGCGGCGCCATCGCCGCCTCCGAGCCGGCCACCGCGCTGAGCGGCAGCCCGGCGGCGATCGCCTTGCCGTAGACGGCGAGGTCGGGGGTGATGCCGAGGACTTCCTGGGCGCCGCCGACCGCCATCCGGAACCCGGTCACGACTTCGTCGAAGATCATCAGCGCGCCGCTCGCCGCGGTCAGCTCGCGGACCTTCTCGAGGAACCCGGGCAGCGGCTCGATCAGGCCGCCGTTGCAGGCGACCGGCTCCATCAGCACCGCGGCGATCTCCTCCCCGCGTGCCGCGAACAGCGCCTCCAGCCCGGCGGCGTCGTTCCAGCGGGCGACCAGCACCTCGTCGGCGCCGAGCTGCCCGCCGGTCGCCGGGACCGGGTCGAGCGGGACCGGGTCGGCGGCGGCGGCCGCGGGCGTCCCCGGGGTCGAGACCAGGACCGGGTCGACCCAGCCGTGGTAGTGGCCCTGGAACTTCACCACCTTGCGCCGGCCGGTCCCGGCGCGGGCGATCCGCAGCGCCGTGTGGACGGCCTCCGAGCCGGTGGTCGAGAAGCAGCAGAGCTCGGCGCAGGGGATCACCTCGACCAGGCGCTCGGCGAGCTCCGCCTCGAGCTCGTGCTGGGCGCCGAAGGTGGAGCCGCGGTCGAGCTGGGCGTGGACGGCGGCGGTCACCGTGGGCGGGCAGTGGCCGAGCAGCAGCGGCCCGAAGCCGAGCACGTGGTCGACGTACTCGTTGCCGTCGAGGTCGACGACGCGGCTGCCGCGGCCGTGGTCGAGCGCCAGCGGCACCGGCCGCTGGGCCGCCCGCATCGCCGTCGCCACGCCGGTGGCGAGCGACTTCTTGGCGCGCTCGTGCCGGCGCGCGGAGCGCGCGTAACGATTCTCGACGGAGGCCATGCTCAGACCTCGTGCTCGATCTCGTCCGGTTCCTCGTACCAGCGCGCCCGCTCGCCGATCCGCGACCGCATCTTCCACTTGCGGGACTTCGGCATCTCCTCCAGCTCGCGGCTGAGCTCGTCGATCCGCCCCCGCGCGACCTCCAGGCCGCCCTGGTTGTCGGCGAACTCGCCGGCCCGCTCGGTGACGATCGAGACCGTCTTCCACCAGCCCCAGTCGGAGCCCAGGACGTCGCCCAGACGCCTGCGGCTGATGCCGCTCTCGTCGTCGCTCAGGGCGTGGTCGGAGAGGATCGCGAGCGCGTCGGTGAAGTCCTTCTGGTTGGTCTGGAAGACCTGCAGCTTGGAGAGCAGCAGGTCGGCCGGGGTCAGCGTCGCGGGCACGAGGTCGAGCCGGTCGCGCAGCTCCAGCGTGTGGCAGCCCTCGATCCGGTCGAGGAAGACGTCGGCCTGGCGACCGCCGTTCTCGACGTCGGTGAAGAACAGCCGGCGCTGCCCGTGGAGGACGTTGAACTGCTCCTCCGGGGCGTAGCCGAGGTGGGTGAAGAAGGCGATCACGTCGGACGCGTCGCCGGAGCGGGCGACGAAGTCGATGTCGCCGTAGGCCCGCTGCAGGGGGGCGGTGCGGGCGCTGGGCGAGATCATCGCGATCGCCACCCCGCCCGTCGCCCGTAACGGCAGTCCGGCCGCCGCGGCGGCGTCGGCGACTCGCTGGGCCTCGGCCAGCGGATCCTCGATGGTGCGTGCGGCGACCTCTGCCATACGTGTATCTCCTTCTCAGCCGGTGGTCGGTACGTAGCGCGCGACCTCGTCCCCGTCGAGGTCGACGATCACTCCTTGCAGGGTCCAGTCGCTGTAGGCGCTGCCCGGATTGATCGAGATCGTGCGGCCCAGTTTCTGCATCCCGCGCGACTCGTGGATGTGGCCGTGGAGGGAGAGCATCGGCTGGTAGGAGAGGATCGCGTCGCGGACCGCGGTCGAACCGACCGAGGCCATGATCGTGCCGCCGCGCTTCACCTTGGCACCTTCCTCCAGCTCCGGGGCGCTGTCCAGCCCGGTCCCGAAGGGCGGCGGGTGGATGTTGAAGATCGCCGTCTGCATGTTCTCGATCTGCTCGGCGAGGACGCGGATCTTCTCCGCCAGTTCCTCCTCGGAGCACTCGCGCGGGGTGTCCCAGGGCGTCGGGTTCGCCCAGCCGACCGACAGCATCTCGTGTTCGTCGTCGATCTTTATGACCTTCCCCTCCGCCGCCTCGATGAACGGGGCTTTGACGAGCACGTTGTCGACCTCGAACTCGTCGTCGTTGCCGGGGGTGATGATCACCTTGATCCCGGAGTCGGCGAGCCGTTCAGCGGCCAGCGCGGTCCACCCTTCGAGCGTGTGGACCATCGTTTCGGTGAACAGCGTGGCGACGCCCTCCCCGTCCGCCGAGAGGCGCTCCATCTCCGAAGCGCTCAGGCGGACGGGGTAGAACCCGTTGTTCTTGATCATCTTTTCCTGCTCCACCAGGGCGTCGGCGGTGGCGAGGTGGACGGTGTCACCCGCCCACTCGCACTGGTATTCACCGCCACCGGACTCGACCAGGGGGATGATCATCTTGCCGGTGCAATCGCCACCCATGATCACCACGCCGGCCTCGTACACGGAGCCGGCGTGGAGGAACTTGCGGAAGCAGACCTCCGAACCGTGTAGGTCGGTGCAGAAGAACAGTCTGGTCTTCATTCGGCAGGCAGCTCCTGGTATACGACGCTGAGGTCGAGGTTGTCCTTCTTTTTGCGGTAGACCTTCGAGGTGACGTAGACGATCGCCGCGACCAGGTAGGTCCCGCCGACGAAGGCGAGGCCTTTGGTGCCGTTCAGGCCGAGCTCATCCGCCCGGATCGCCTGCACGTCGACGAACACGACGAAGACCAAGAAGACCACCGCCGCGATCGCCATCACCGGGATGCCGGCGAACTTGTAACGGGCGGCGACGGTCGACTCGAACATTTTCTTCTTCTTGTAGGGGAAGAAGATCGCCGCGACCATCGTCGCCGCGAACCCGGTGATGTTCAGCACCAGGAGGCCGAGCGTCAGCGTGACGAATTCCGGCACGAACGCGTAGAGCGCGAGCAGCCCAACACAGATGATGCTGAACACGGTGATCGCGACCACCGGCGTGTGAGTGCGGCGGTCGACCTTGCCGATCGCCTCCGGCAGGATCCGGTCGAACGACATCGCCACCATCACCCGCGTGCCGCCGAGGGGGATGTTCGGGAACCACATCCAGAACCAGGCGAAAAACATCACGAAGGCGAGCCAGACGAAGATCGTCGCGTTGCCGACGAGGGCGACGAAGAAGCCGAAGAACGGCGGCACCGGCAGCGGGTTGTTTTCCGCCCCTTCGTAGAAGAGCGTGCCGCTGGCGTAGAGGAAGTGGGTGCCAATCTTCGAGGCCAGCAGGGCCGCCATGATCGCGACCATGATGAAGGAGAAGACCTCGGCGCCGACGATCGCCTTGACGTTCGAGGAGAGGCTGTTGGCACGCTTGATCTCACCCGCCTGCATCACGCCCCAGGCCGGATAGATGAGCGCGAAGGAGGCGATCACCGAGGCCAGGATCGTCTTGCCGAGGGAGAACGAGAAGGAGGCGTCGCCGCCCCGGTTGATCGTCTCCTGGTAGGCGTTCTTGGTGTCGAAGTTGTTCGCCATGAAGCTGTTCAGGTTGTTGACGAAGTCCTGGTGGCTGCTGAAGAGGAGCATCACCAGGACGACGACGAGGCAGACCATCCCGACCCAGAAGAAGTAGCGCTGCAACATCGCGTAGACCCGCAGGCCGCGGATGTTCACGATCGCCGCCCAGAGGACGCAGACACAGCCGGTGAGGAAGATGCCCCAGTCGGTGAGGAACCATTCGCCGGTACTGGTCATCCAGTGGGCGTTGTAGGCGGCACCGAGCAGGATGAGGAACGGGGACATGATCAGGTTGGCGCCGAACCAGCCGGCGAGCGCCATCCAGATCATCTGCGAGAGGGTTACCGCGGAGAAGGCGAACAGCGTCGCCACGCCGCCTCCCAGCACGCGGCTCTGGAAGACGTAGTCACCGCCGGATCTCGGCATCGCGGTGGTGAAGAAGGCGTAGACGATCGCCTCGAAGGTGCAGAAGATGCCGGCCAGCACCAGCGCCAGCCACATGCTCGCTTCCGGATAGGTGACGGCGATCAACACGTAGGACAGGGCGACGTTGAGGACGATGTTGATCGCGATGACGTTGTAGATCCACGCGTCCAACTGGGAGAAATCCCGGACGAGCCCGGATGCTTTCCGGACGAATCCACCTTCCTGGGGGGCCGTGCTTGGCATACCGGTGCTCATTGGGTTACCTCACTCCTGGTCGGCTTTCGACATGTTGCGGGCAATGGACTTGAGGTTCTCCTCGCTTTCGGCGAGGTGCTGCTCGAGCTGACGGCGGCAGGCGACCTGTTCGCCGTTCACCATCAGCTCGTACAGTTCGGTGTGCTCGTCGATCAGCGGGTCCGGCTTTTCCGGGCGGCGCGTGATCAGGGCGAGGCAGAGCCAGAGCTCTCCCTGCAGTTCCTCGAAGAAGCGGTTCAGGCGCGGACTCTCCAGGAGGCCGACGAGCTGGCGATGGAATTCGACGTCGGCCTCGATCATCGAGCCGGGCTCGTCGGCAGCATGGGCGGCGGCGATCGAGTCGATCGCGTCGCGGAGCGGCTTCAGGCGGGCGGCGTCGAGGCTGGCGCTGGCGCCGACCCCGGCCATCTCGAGCGTGAAGCGGACGCGGAAGATGTCGGCCACGGCGTCCTCGCTGAGGATCGCGACGGTCGCCCCGCGGTGCATGTTGTGGGCGACCAGGCCCTCGCGGGTGAGGATCCGCAACGCCTCGCGGGCGGTGTTGCGCGACACCCCCATCGAGTCGGCCAGGGTGACTTCGGGGAGCGGCGTGCCGGGGACGAGTTCGCCGCCGGTGATTTTCGTCCGCAGCGCCTCGGCGACCTGCTCGGCGGTGCTGGAGCGCTCGATCGCGAGCAACTCGAAAATCGGATCGGTCGGAGTTTCCCCCGGCAGCGCGTTCCCACCGGCAGCCATTTCGCCAACTTAGCCCGTGTTGGACAGGGAGTCAAGGGTCAATATGGTCTTCTGATGGATTGGTGAACAATTTGGGGTGGCGTGCGGGTGCCGCCGGTAGCCGGCCGGATTTTCGGGGTCCTTATGTAGAGCGTTCCCGGCCTCGCCGGGGGTGGCTCAGGCGGTGTCGGCCTGGCGCCGGGCGAGCGCCTCGAGCAGCACCGCCTCGGAGTCGCTCAGGTGGGCGCCGAGGAGCTCGCGAGCCTTCTCGGCGTCGCCCGCGCGGAGCAGCTCGAGGATCTCCCGGTGCTCGGCGTAGAGGCGCTCGGGATCGGGGTGCGCGTTGCCGACGAGCAGGGTCGAGAGGCGCGTCTCGGCCTCCATTTCGGCGAACAGCGCCGACAGGCGCGGGCTGCCGCGGAGGGCGGCCACGGCGCGGTGGAACTCGAGGTCGGCATCGCGGATCTCGGCATCGTCACCGGCGTCGATTGCCGCCCTGGAAGCCGAAAGCGCCGCTTCCAGCGGGATCAGGGCGTCGGCGGTCGGCACCGTCTCCAGGGCCGAGAGCTCGACCAGCCGGCGGGTCGCATAGACGTCCTTGATCCCCTCCGCCTCGAGTTCGGTGACGAAGGCGCCGCGGTGCACCCGGTGGGTGACGAGGCCGTCGCGATCGAGTGCCTGGATCGCCCCGCGGACGGTGTTGCGGGAGACGTTGAAGGCTTCCGCCAGGGCCGCCTCGCGGAGGTGGGCGCCGGGAGCCAGACGGCCGTCGAAGATCGCCTCGCGGAGCGCCTCCGCGACCTGCTCACCGGTGCTGCGACGCTGGAGATCGACTGCCTCCAGGAGGTCAGCTTGAGAGTTGCCCGCCACGACGTTTGATTGTCGCAGAAGGGTTGGCCATAGATACGGCAGCGAGCCATGAAATCGCTTGATATGCTCCCTTGGTTAGTTGTTGAACAATTTTGTCGTTTGTCTTCGGAGGGAGGACCTGTGGCGCTCGCACAGACTGATAACCGGGCTCAGGCCGCAACCGCGACGCCCGCGACGGCCGATACCGCGCTCTGGCACTCGCAGGCGTTCATGCCGCGGGTCCGCTCGCACGAGCGCGTGATCGTCAAGGGCGAGGGCGCCTACGTATGGGACGAGCAGGGCAATCGCCTGCTCGACGGTCCCGCCGCGCTTTGGTACTGCAACGTCGGCCACGGCCGGGCGGAGCTCGCCCAGGTCGCGGCAGCGCAGATGGAGCAGCTCGCCGCCTACTCCAACTTCCAGCAGATCGCGACGCGGCCGGCGATCGAGCTGGCCGAGCGGCTGGTCGAGATCGCGCCGGTCGACGACGCCAAAGTCTTCCTCGGCAGCGGCGGCTCCGACGTCGTCGACTTCGCCGCCAAGCTCGCCCGGCGGACCTGGCAGGTGCGCGGCCGGCCGGAGAAGGTGACGCTGGTCACCCGCAGGCAGTCCTACCACGGGCTGCACGGGTACGGGACCGCGATCGCCGGGCTGGAGCCGAACCGGCTCGGGTTCGGGCCGCTGCTCGACGACACGGCGCGGGTCGCGAACACCGACGCCGAGGCGCTCGCGGCGCTGATCGCCGAGCGCGGCGCGGACACGATCGCCGCCTTCTACTGCGAGCCGGTGATGGGGACCGGCGGCGTGATCCTGCCGCCCGACGGCTATCTCCAGCGGGTCGAGGAGATCTGCCGCGAGAACGAGATCGTCTTCATCGTCGACGAGGTGATCACCGGGTTCGGCCGCACCGGGGCGACCTTCGCCAGCGACCGGTTCGGGATCACCCCGGACATCATGCTGATGGCCAAGGGCATCACCTCGGGGTATCTGCCACTCGGCGCGGCAGTCGTCTCGCGCGACCTCTGGGAGCCGTTCTGGGCGCCCGACTCGGAGCTGATCTTCCACCACGGGATCACCTACTCCGGCCACGCGACGGCCTGCGCGGTGGCGCTCGCCAACCTCGACATCCTCGAGCGCGAGGAGCTCGTCGCCCGGGTCGCCGAGCTCGAGCCGCTGCTCGAGGCGGCGCTGCGCCCGCTCGAATCGCACCCGCTGGTGAATGAGGTGCGGACCGGCGTCGGCCTGCTCGGCGCGGTCGAACCGGTCGAGCCCGGGCTGGGCGACCGCATCGCGGCCGAGTGCGTCGAGCGCGGCCTCCTGATGCGGACGATCACGAACGGGGCGCTGCAGGTCTCGCCGCCTTTCGTGGTCAGCGACGGCGACGTAGAGTTCATCGGCGTGACCTTGGCCGAAGCTCTCGACGCGGTCGCCGCCGACCGGATCTGATGCGATGCGCATAGCGGAGGTCCGCGAGCGGGCCGTCCCGATCTCCTCGCAGATCGCCAACGCCTACATCGACTTCAGCAAGATGACCGCCTCGGTCGTCGCGATCGAGACCGACGTGGTGCGCGACGGGCGGCCGGTGACCGGGTACGGCTTCAACTCCAACGGACGCTACGCGCAGAGCGGTCTGCTGCGCGAACGGTTCATCCCGCGGCTGCTCGAGGCGGAGCCGGAGGAGCTGGTCGACGAGAGCGGCGAGAACCTCGACCCGGAGCGGGTCTGGGCGGTGCTGATGCGCAACGAGAAGCCGGGCGGCCACGGCGAGCGCTCGGTCGCGGTCGGCGTGCTCGACATGGCGGTCTGGGACCTGGTGGCGAAGCTCGCCGAGGTGCCGCTGCACCGGCTCTTGGCGGAGCGCTTCGGCGACGGCGAGCCCGACCCGACCGTCTCGGTCTACGCGGCGGGCGGCTACTACCACCCGGGCAAGGACGAGGCGGGGCTGGTGGCGGAGTTCGAGGGCTACCTGGCGCTCGGCTACACGAGCGTGAAGATGAAGGTCGGCGGCCTGCCGCCGGCCGATGACCTGCGCCGGATCGAGGCGGCGTTGGGGCTGCTCGACGGCGAGGGGGCGCGGCTGGCGGTCGACGCCAACGGGCGCTTCGACCTGGCGCGGGCGATCGAGTTCGGCGAGGCGATCGAGCCCTACGGGCTGCGCTGGTACGAGGAGGCGGGCGACCCGCTCGACTACCAGCTGAACGCCTGGCTGGCGGAGAGCTACCCGCTCTGCCTGGCCACGGGTGAGAATCTGTTCTCGATGCAGGATGCCCGCAACCTGGTCCGCTTCGGCGGCGTCCGTCCCGGCCTCGACGTGCTGCAGATGGACCCGGCGCTGAGCTACGGGTTGACCGAGTACCTGCGCACGCTGGAGGCGATCGAGGCGGAGGGCTTCAGCCGCCGCTCGGTGGTGCCGCACGGCGGCCACCAGTTCGGCCTCGCGATCGCCGCGGGCCTCGGCCTCGGCGGCAACGAGTCCTACCCGGGGATCTTCCAGCCCTTCGGCGGCTTCGCCGACGGCATCGCGGTGGAGGACGGCGAGGTCGCCCTGCCCGAGGTACCGGGCGTGGGCTTCGAGGCGAAGTCGGACCTCTTCAAGGTGATGGAGACGATCTGAGGTGCGCGGCCTCGGCGGAGCAGTGGTCGTCGTCACCGGCGCGAGCAGCGGCATCGGCGCCGAGGTGGCGCGGCGGCTCGACCAGGAGGGCGCGGCGCTGGTCCTCTGCGGACGCTCGGAGGAGCGCCTCCAGCGCGTGTGCGGCGAGCTGACCGGGGATCACGTGGCGGTCGCCGGCGACCTCACCGCGACGGGCGAGGCCGACCGCGTCGTCACCACGGCTCTCGAGTGGCGCGGGCGCCTGAACGGCCTCGTCAACAACGCCGCCCTCGACCACGTGGCGCCATTGCTGGAGACCACCGACGCCGAAATGCGCGAGGTCTTCGAGGTGAACGTCTTCGCCGCTGCCCGCATGCTCCAGCGCGGCGCCGCGGCGATGTCGGAGAGCGGCGGCTCGATCGTCAACGTCACCTCCCGTCTGGCGACGATCGGCGTACCGATGATGGCCTTCTACGGCGCGGCCAAGGGAGCGGTGGCGGCGCTCACCCGCGGCGCCGCCATCGAGCTGGCCCCCCAAGGCATCCGCGTGAACTCGGTGGCCCCCGGCATGACCAGGACCCCCCTCTACGACGAGTGGCTCGCAAGCCTCCCCGATCCGGCCGCATCCGAAGCCGAGGTGGCGGCGAAGATCCCGTTGGGCGAGATCGCCGACTCCGGCGACGTGGCGGCAGCGATCGCCTTCCTCCTCTCGGAAGACTCGAAGCACATCACCGGCGCCAACCTGCCGGTAGACGGCGGCTACACCGCCGCCTGAGCGTCGCGGCGGGGGACGGCGGGTTCGCGGCGCCGGCGGCGGGGGACGGCGCAGTTCGGGGCGCCCGCAGCCGGGGACGGTCCCGTCCTGGGCGTCTCGCGGCGGCCCGGGCAGGCTGTGGCCGCCACGAGACGCCCAGGACGCGAGGCTTCCGGGGGGAAGTGCGCGGGTTTCGGCGCAGGTCGGGGGACGCGGTCGGCCTTTTCCGGGCCGGGGGGCGGAAAAAGCCGGTCTGAGTGAGTTGACCACACCCTGGTGTGG
>MKSH01000160.1:10228-14295 GCA_001898095.1 Solirubrobacterales bacterium 70-9
CTCTCCCCGTGACCTGGCCCTCTCGTAGGCGGTCACAGCCTGCCCGGACCGCCTACGAGAGGGCCAGGTCCCTTACCTGGTCCCTACCGACTACTCACCTTCCCGAACCATCCCGCCACCGGCGCCACGAACCGCGGCTTCGACAGCGCCACCAGCGCCCCGACCGTCACCGCGACCGCGGCGGCGAAGAACGCGGCGCCGGTCCAGTCCGTCATGTACGCCCCGGGGTCGATCGAGCCCCGCCCGGCGAACATGTGGTCCAGGTTCCGTAGCGGCTCGGTGACGAACACGAGCGTCACGTGGACCACGATGAAGGCGACGAAGTAGAGCATCACCGGAAAATGGAGCTTCCGCGCGAGGGCCATCGGATAGATCCGGTTCAGCCGCGTCGCCCCCTTCGGCCAGAGACCGCTCAGCCGCGCCCCGCTGACGATCGCCAGCGGCGCCGCGATGAAGACCGTGACGAAGTAGGCGAGTTGCTGGAGGCTGTTGTAGGCGACCCAGCCGTTCTCGCTCGGCCAGTGCAGGGAGACGTATTGCAGCGCCACCGAGACCGCGTTCGGGAACACCGCCCAGCTGGTCGGCACGACCCGCATCCACTGGCCGGTGGTGAAGAGGAGGACGAAGAAGGCGACGCCGAGCACCACCCACAAGAGGTCGAGCGCCTGGTGCAGCCACAGCGTGAGGCTGATCTTCCCGTCGCCGTTCCCCTTCGGTGCCCAGAACGCCGGCGGCCGGACCTCGCGCCGGAACTGCAGCCCGGTCCGCACGATCAGCACCATCAAGAACGCGTTGAAGAAGTGCGCCCAGTCGAGCCACACGGGCAGCCCGACCGGCGCATCGGCAGGGAGCGCGTACTCGCCGGGATGGTCGGCGATGAAGTCACGCATGAAGCCGAGGTCCACGAACCACCGGGCGATGAGGACCAGGACGACTGCGGCGCCAAGTCCCGCAAGGCAGATGAGCGCGGCCCGACGCGCACGCGACTCCCGGGCGCCCGACGCTGCCTCACCCGAATCGGCGACGACCGGCTCGGGTGAGGCGGGCGCGGCGGCGGTCGGCGACCGCGGCAGCCCTCGCCGCGCCGGGGCCGGACTCGCCTCCGCGGAAGCGGCGCCGGACTCCGACCCGGTCGCGGCCGATTTGCGCGGCAGGCCCTGCCGGGGGGCGGGCGCCGGCGTGGCGGCGGAGGCTGCATCGGTCGGTGCCGGCTTGGGCGGCGAGCCCGACGGGGCGGCGGCGGTCGGCGGCGGCGTGACTGACGGTTTGCGGGGGAGGCCCTGCCTGCGTTTCGGGGGGTCCGCCACGGGCGGTCAGGCCTTTCGGGCCCGGATCGCCTCGGTCAGCTGGGGGACGATCGTGAACTGGTCGCCGACGACGCCGAAGTCGGCGATGTCGAAGATCGGGGCGTCGGGGTCCTTGTTGATCGCGACGATGGTCTTGGCGGTCTGCATGCCGACGCGGTGCTGGGTCGCGCCGGAGATGCCGATCGCGACGTAGAGGCTCGGCGAGACCGAGACGCCGGTCTGCCCGACCTGCCAGGACTGCGGCGCGTAGCCCTCGTCGACCGCGGCGCGGGAGGCACCGAGGGCGGCGTCGAGGCTGTCGGCCAGCTCTTCGATCACCGGCAGGCGGTCCGGCGAACCGAGGGCGACGCCGAAGGAGACCACCGCGGCGGCCTCGCGCAGGGCCGGGCGCGAGGAGGTCTCGACCCGCTCCTCGAACGAGGCGATCGACGCGGCGGGCTTGCCCGAGGGCGCGACGGTCAGCGCCTCGGCCGCGGGCGGCTGGGCCTCGGCCCGCTCCTCGATTGCGCCCGGCCGCACGGTGACTACGAGCGTGCCGAAGGTCGCCGCCGACTCGGTCGCGTAGGCGCCGCCGAAGGCGCTGTGGCGGACGACGGCCCCTTCCTCGTCGCGGGCCAGGCCGACGACATCGACGGCGAGAGCCGCCTTCGTCCGCGCCGCGAACCGCGCCGCCACCTCGCGCCCCTCGATCGAGTGCGAGGCCAGGACCACGTCGGCGCCGACCTCGTTCGCCGCCGCCTGGAGCGCGTCGACGGCGGGCACCGTCAAGGCACCGACGGCATCGCCGCTCTCGGCGACGAGCGTGCGGACGGCGCCTAATTCGGCCGCCGCCTGCGCGAGCGCGTCACCCCGGTCGGCTGGGGCCTGCACCGCGTCCACGGCCGGGTCGCCGTCGGCGGATCCGATGCCCGACCCAGGCGCACCGCCGCCGGCGGCCGACCCCGCGATCACCAGGGCAACCGGGGAGCCGATCGCGGAGGCGGCGCCGAGGAGGCCGGGGGCGGTCGAGGCCAGGTCGCCGCTCGGGGTCAGGTCGAGGAGGACCAGGACGGCGTCGTCGGGATAGGTCACGACGCCTCCCCGATCAGCCGGTTCTGGTCGAGGAACTCGGCGATCTTGGCGCCGCCGTCGCCCTCGTCGGTGATCTTCACGCCGCCCTCGCGGGGTGGGCGGGCGGCCACGGAGATCAGGATCGAGCGGGGGGCCTCGGGATTCTCGGGCGCAACTCCCAGGTCGGCGGCGGTGAGCGTCTCGAGCGGCTTCTTCTTCGCCGCCGAGTTGCCTTTGAAGCTGGGGAAGCGGGCATCCGGGAGGCGGTCGGTGATCGAGGCGACCGCGGGGAGCGGGGTGCTCAGCGTCATCGCGCCGAAGTCGGAGGCGCGGGTGCCGGTGATGCCGTCGCCGGCGATCTCGATCGCGTCGAGGTTCGTCGCGTGGGGTCGTCCCAACAGCTCCGCGAGCATCGCCGGGAGGACACCGCCGAGGCCGTCGGTCGACTGGTTGCCGGCCAGGACGAGGTCGACATCGAGGCGCTCGACCGCCGCCGCCAGCACCTCGGCGGTGAGGCCGAGGTCGGCACCGGCGAGCGCCTCGTCGCTGACGTGGACCGCCGAGTCGGCGCCGATCGCAAGCGCCTCGCGCAGCGCCTTCGTCGCCGACTCCGGGCCCATCGTCACGGCGACCACCTCGGTGCCCTCGTTCGCCTCGGCGTAGGACACCGCGACCTCGACGGCGCGGCCGCCGATCTCGTCGAGGACGGCGTCGCTGGCGCCACGGTCGGCGAGGCCGGTCTCGAGGTCGAGGTGGCGGTCCCCGTAGGTGTCGGGGACCTCCTTTACCAGGACGGCGATCTTCAGCGACTCAGACAAGGAGCTCACCCTCGACCACCGGGCGCTCGTCGCCGAGCTTCGGGATCGTCGGCGCGCCCCAGATCTGGCGCTCGCGGATGAACGGGAGCGGGCGCTGGGGGTCGGGCGACTCCAGCTCCATGCCGATGCGGTGGCCCTCGAAGATCGCGTCCATCGCGTGGCGCGGCTGGACGCAGTCGCCGATCCGGTAGACGCCCTCGATGTCCGCCTCGCCCCACTCGGCCTTGCGCTGCGTCAACTCCCAGTAGAGGGAGTCGTCGGGGACGCGCGAGGTGGTCAGGATCAGCGCGTCGCACTCCATCTCGACCACCTCGTCGCCGAAGCGCCGCCCCCACTCGCCCGGCGCGGTTTCGTAGAGCCCCGCGGTGTCCTTGTAGAGGTAGAAGAGGCGCAGGGTGTTGCCCTCGTAGCCGATCGCCCAGTGGTTGCGGAGGAAGGTGATGCCTTTCTCGTACATCGCCCGCTTGTTGTTCGGCATCTCCATCGTGTACTTGGAGTACTCGAAGACATCGTGGGTGTTGGTGACGATCGTCGTCTCGCGGCCGAGGTCGGCGGCGATCTCCGCCATCGCGAAGCCGGTGAAGTGGCCGTCGCCGTCGAGCACGACGACCTTCCCCTCGGGGATCGGCTTGCCCGCGCTCACCTGCTCCGGGGTCAGCACGTTGGGGAGGTCGGCGTCGACGTCCTGCAGCGGTTCGTGCGTCTCCGGGCCGAGCCCCACCGTCGACCAGTGCGAGCCGGTCGCCAGGATCACCTTCTCCGCCCCGTAGTCGAGCACGTCCTGGGCGCTCATCGCCGGCACCCCGAGCTGGACGCTGACGTTGTCGTACTTGCCCAGCATCACCTCGCGGTAGGAGATGAGCCGGCCGTACTCCGAGCAGCGCGGGTAGCG
>MKSH01000160.1:14345-14612 GCA_001898095.1 Solirubrobacterales bacterium 70-9
GCACTTCGTGGCCGCGCCGGGCGAGCGTCAGCGCCGCCTCCATCCCGGCCGGGCCGGCGCCGACGACGAGGACCGTCGAGGGACTCGGGCTCGCCCCGGTCTCCTCCGGGTGCCAGCCGCGGCGGTACTCCTCGCCGGTGGTCGGATTCTGCGTGCAGTACATCAGCGCCTGCTGCTGCATCCGGCTCACGCACATGTTGCAGCCGATGCACTCGCGGATCTCGTCGGTGCGCCCCTCGGAGATCTTGTTCGGGATGAAGGGATCGG
>MKSH01000161.1:0-5510 GCA_001898095.1 Solirubrobacterales bacterium 70-9
TACCCCTGCCGGTGCTCCTGGCGCCGGGGATTCGTGGAACTACTCATCTAGGATCGCCAGCATCAGGAGGTCGTTGTGGCCTCCGCCGACACCGAAGAGGACGATCACCGGGTTCAGCCCGACCAGCGCGGCGGCCTTCAGCGAGTCGATGCCACGCAGCCGCGCCGCCCGCCAGATGAGGTAGGTGAGTGCAAGGCTTGAAGCGGCCGCGACCGCCTTGTAGGCGAGCACGTTGGCGGCGATCCCGAGCGGGGCGAGGAGGTAGCTGAGCGCGGTGAAAAGCGGCCCGTACACGGTCGGCGTGTCTATCCACTGGACCCCGATCAGGGGATGGAGTGCTTCGAGCGGGAACGCCCCTGGCCCGTGCAGGTAGGGGTTGGCCCCGTAGACCGCGCCGATACGCGCATAGGCGGTGTAGCTGAAGACGTCGCTGGAGAAGAGTGGCGGGCCGAACAGGACCATCGCGTGGAGGACGAGGATCGCGGCGAGGACGGCGCGCGGCGAAAGTCGGTTGGCCCTGATCGCGGCGACGGCGTAGGAGAGGAAGAGGATCGCGAGGACGGCGATCAGCGCGGCGAGCCCGAGGTTCGCTCCCGCCCCGGCGAACGGCCCCGCAAGCCAACTCGGTAGCGGCCTCAAGGTGCTGGGCAGAACCAGTTCACTGCGGGTGGCGGAGGCGCAGATCAGGAGGGTCGCGGCCAAGAGGCCGCCCAGGCCCACCCGGGCGAGGACGCGGGAACGATCCTCGGGGTCACCGGTGCCCGTCGTCAGCGGCCCGGCGGGGAGCGTCGACATGCCGGAGACGATGGTCGTGCCCGCTTAAAAGGCGGTGAGAGGAAGCAACATTAACGCGCTCTCATATTTCACGGCTAGGTTTTCGGTCGCCCTAATAAGGGCTGCCTAACTCGTCCCCATGCTCCCTACCTTCGTCATCACGCTGCGCGAGGTCGTCGAGGCCTCGCTGATCGTCGGCATCATCGCCGCCTTCCTGGTCAAGGAGGGGCGGCCCGGGGCCCTGCGCCAGATGTGGATCGGCGTCGCGATCGCAGTCTTGCTCTGCGCCGGGGTCGGCGTCACGTTGAACGTCGTCGGCGAAGAACTGCCACAGCAGAAACAGGAGGGCCTGGAGACGATCATCGGCCTGATCGCGGTCTCGATGATCACCTACATGATCGTCTGGATGACCCGCCACTCGCGGGGCATCAAGGCCGAACTGGAGGGCGAGGCGGCGAGCGCGCTGGCGCGCGGCTCGGCGATGGCGCTCATCGGGATGGCGTTACTCGCCGTCCTGCGCGAGGGCTTCGAGACGTCGGTCTTCCTCCTCGCCGCGTTTCAGGACTCCCGCAACACGACCGCAGCGGGAGCGGGCGCCATCCTCGGGGTGATCTGCGCGGTGCTGATCGGGCTCGCGCTCTATCGCGGGGGCGCCCGCATCAACCTCAGCCGTTTCTTCCGCATCACCGGCCTGGTCCTCGTCTTCGTCGCCGCCGGCCTCCTCGCCACCGCCGCTCACACCGCCCATGGGGCGGGCTGGCTCTCCAGCTTCCAGACCCAGGCGGTCGATCTGTCGTGGCTGGTCAGCCCCGGCACCGTCACGGAATCGCTCCTCACCGGAATGCTCGGTCTGCGCCCCCATATGACGGTCGCCGAAGTCGTGCTCTATCTCGGCTATGCGATCCCGATGACCGCCTACGTCCTCTGGCCGCGGGCCAGCCTCGCCCGTCGCCGCTCGGCCGACACCGCCGAGACCACGGCCTGACCCAGGAGTCTCATGAACAAACGCCTTCTCCAGACAAGTTTGCCCGCCCTGGTGGTCGGCGCCCTGCTCGCGGGGTGTGGCTCCAGCGAAGAAAGCCCGTCGTCGGGATCTCACCAGATGAGCTTCAAGATCACCGACGCCGGCTGCGGACCGCACGACGCGAAGGCACCCGCCGGCCCGATCGCCTTCGACGTCGAATCGCAAAGCTCGACCGTGACCGAGATCGAGGTGCTCGACGGGGAAACGATCCTCGGCGAGAAAGAGAATCTCACCGAAGGGCTGGGCGGCGGCTTCGCGCTCACCCTCGAAGAAGGCGAATACACGCTGCGCTGCAACGGCGGCAGCGAAGGAGACGGGACGTTGACCGTCACCGGCTCGGTCGACGGGAAATCGAATCCGGAAGTCGATGCGGCGATCACCAGGTACCGCGGTTATCTCGAAAAGAACGCCGCCGCCCTGGTCGCGGCGACGAAGCCGTTCGCGGCGGCGGTGATCGCGGGCGAATTGGAGAAGGCGAAGTCCCTCTACCCGGCGACCCGCGTCGCCTATGAGCGGATCGAGCCGGTCGCGGGCAGCTTCGGCGACCTCGACCCGCGCATCGACGCCCGCGAAAACGATGTCGCGAAGAGCGAATTCCGGGGCCTCCACCGTCTGGAGAAAGCGCTCTGGGAGGAAAAGACGACCAAGGGGATGGCCCCGTTCGCCGAACAGCTCCACGCCGATGTCGCAGAGCTGGTCGCGCGGGTCAAGAAGGTGAAACTGCAGGCGGTGCAGATCGCCAACGGTGCAAACGAGCTGCTCAGCGAGGTGTCGGCGACGAAGATCACCGGCGAGGAGGAGCGCTATTCGCACATCGACCTGGTCGACTTCAAGGCCAATGTCGAAGGGTCGGAAGTCGCCTTCGAGGATGTGAAGCCGCTGATGAAGGGCGCCGACGCGAAGCTGGCGAAGGAGATAGAAGCCGACTTCGCCGCCGTCTTCGCCTCACTCGAACCCTACGAACGGGGCGACGGCTTCGTGCCCTACACCGCTCTCACCGAAGCCGACACCCGCAAGCTCGCCCAGGGCATCGACGCGCTCGCCGAGAAGATCTCCCAGATCCCGGCCGTGATCGTCCGGGTCGAGAACGGCACCGAAGTCTGAGCTTGACGTGCACGTGGCCGGCTGCCACGTGCACGTCAAGCTCAGAGCGCCGGGACCTCTGGCATCGGGACGCGATCGCCGACCCGGCGCCAGACCCAGACCGCGCCCGCGTAGATGACCACGGCGATCACGGTGGCGGCGCTGACCACGGTGCCGGCGGCCGTCGCGGTGACGAGGTCGGTGGTGCCGAGCGCGGCCACCATCGCCGCCGGTCCGGTGCCGATGCCGAGCGGCAGGAGGCCGACCGCGCCCATCGTGAAGAGCACCAGGCAGACGTGGGCGGGATCGGTGGGCAGGTCGAACCCGGCCATCACGATCAGCGTGCGCAGGAAGGCCATCGCGGTGAATCCGGCGACGATCGCGGCGAGTCGGTTGCGGGCGCCGGCATCGGCCAGGACGCCGAGGCCGGCGGCGATCTCCCGATGACGGAAGCGACCGTAGAGTGCGCGCAGTGCGGTGAGGATCGCGATCGCGCCGGCGAGCATCGCCCACGGCACCCAGCCAGGGATCAGGCCGACGGCGGTCGAGCCGATCGCCGCCAGGACCGCCGAGCCGCAGACCTCGAAGAGGACGATCGGCGCGTCGCCGAGAGCGATCTTCTGAACCGACGGCGCGTCGGCGCCGCCGAAACGGCGCAGTAGTGCAATCCGCGCCGGCATCGCCGCCTGGCCTTGCACGGTGCCGGCCAGGAAGGCGCCGGCGTTGGCGGCGTGGACGGCGCGAGGGGCCATCCGGCCGCCCCCGGCGGCACCGAGCACCGTCCGCCAGGCTTCGGTCCGCAGGACCAGGGTGAGGAGGTGCGCACAGACGGCGCCGACCAGCACCACCGGCGGCACCGCGACAAGGGCCGTCATCAACTGATGCCCCCGGGTCAGGAGCAGAAAGGCGACCGCCGCCAGCGCGCCTCCCGGCACCAGGACCGAAAGCACCTTGCGGACAGGCGCCGCCCACCGGGTGGAGTTGGTGAGCAGGCGCGCCGGCGACATGCGACGACTCTGATGATCGTTCGTGAACCTGCGATGAAACCGTGCTCGATCTCTCATCGACCTACTCCTCGCGCAGGGTCTGGCCGAGCGGCAGCCGGCGCAAGGAGATCGCGGCGAACAGCGAGGCCAGCACCGCCCCGGCCACGGCACCCGCACCGAGTAGGGCGATGAAGCCCCAGGGGACGGCCAGAGAGTCTGGCGGCGGGTCGAAGACGTGCTGGAGCATCGCCACCAACATTTCCGCCATCAGCCAACCCAGCCCGGCGGCGAGGATCACGGCTCCGCCGAGGACCGCCAGCGCCTCGGTCCGCACGAAGGCAACGATGTCGCGCAACGACGCCCCGAGCGCGCCGTGCACAACGAAACGGTGGAGACGACCGAGATCGCCCCCACCACGCTGAGCCTCCTGGGCCTCGACCCGGAAGCGCTCGAAGCGGTGGTGATCGAAGGGACCGAATCCCTCGACACGAACTGATCCGATCGCCGAGCGGCGGCGCGTCCATCGTTGCGCGCCGCGCCCCGCGTCGGCCTCCCACGTCCTAGCCTGGAGCTCCTGAGCCGCGGAGCATCCGGACGCGCGATATCGCCGCTTCGATCCAGTCTCCGACGAGGTCGGCGAGGCGATCGATCCGGGACCGCAGCGGCGTCGCGAAGAGGACCAACGCCACGCCGCAGCCGAGCACAGCACCGGCCAGGACATCGCTGGGGAAGTGGACGCCGATCGCGACCCGCCCGATCGAGAGAACCGCCGCCGCGACCAGCGCGATCCCGCCCCAGAGGCGGTTTCGCAGGTAGATCGCCATCGCCACCGCGAAGGCACCGGTGGCGTGATCGCTCGGGAAGCCTGGATCGGCCGCGTGACCGGTGAAGAGATGGACGCCGTGCGGGTCGACCACGAAAGGCCGCGCGCGGTCCACGATTTCGGAGATCACCTTGGCGATCGCGAGGGCGACACCGGCGCTCAGCACCGCCGCGAGGGCCGCGCGTCGCCAGGCCCGTAGCCGCTCACCGTTGGCGAACAGGAAGATGAGGAGGAGAGTCCCCACGAAGAGCGCCTCCGAAGCGTTGATGTAGACGAGGAGCGGGTCCTCGACGCCATCGTGGTGGAAGAGGAAGTTGTTCAGCGTGTGGAGCACGCTCCATTCCAGACCATTGTTCATGCGATACATCTTTGAAACAACGCATTAACAAGAGGTGAGAGGCGCCCGCCGCCTAATCCTTTTTTCAGGTCCAGCGATGAGGGTCGATGCGTGGCGTTCTCGTCCCTCATACGCTCGAAGCCGATCCTGCAGCTCCTCGCCGGCTGGATCAGCCTGCTGCTCGTGGGATGGGCGGCGGGGGAGTTCGCGACGAACTACCTGACGACCGCGGACCTCGAAGCCGTGACCGAGGTGGCGGCCGGACGGTCGGCAGGACTCACCGCCCTCTCCCACGTGCTCTCCTTCCTCGGCAGTGGCTACTGGGTCACCCCGGTGACCGTCATCCTCTGCCTGGCGCTCTTCCGGATCGGCAGGCGCCTCGATTCCGTCGCGATGGCCCTCAGCGTGATCGGTGCGAGCGCCCTCTCCAGCGCCGACAAGCTGCTGGTGGGGAGGCCGCGACCTCCGGTCGAGCACCTCGAG